>NZ_JOGP01000009.1:0-289487 GCF_000719505.1 Streptomyces sp. NRRL B-3229
GTCGTGGCTGGTCGCGCAGTTCCCCGCGCCCCTGGGGAGTTGCAGTCCACCTGCGCCACGACGGGACCGTCAGCCGCGCGCGCCCGCCCCATCGAACCGTTGGCCGCGTACGGCGCGCAGGGGACGGGGTGGGGGTGTCCGCCCGCAGCGGCCGGCGTCCGGAACCGGGCCACTGATCAAGGGACCGAGGCGCCGGACCGAGGACGGACACCCCCCACCCCGGCACCGACCCACAACCCACCCGCACGCGCTACACACGCCCCCACCGAAGCCGCACGGGCCGCCGCAGGCATTTCAGGGGCGCGGGGAACTGCGCAAAAACGCCCACCCCCACCGAACCCGCAGACAAAAACGGCTCAACCGCCGGAGGCCAACGCGCCACGCGCCCCCCGAATCCCCCCCGGCACCGCCCGAGCCCGCGCCGGCGTCCCCGTCCAGCACGTCCCCCGGCGGGCCAGCAGCCGCCCCAGCCACAGCTCCAGCGAGACCAGGTCGGCCAGCCCGTCCAGCGGCAGCGGTTCGCCCTCCGCCGCCCCCCGCAGCGCCTTGCGCACCACCCGCGCCTCCACCAACCCCGCCTGGGCCAGCAACGGCGTCCCGAACAGCGACATCAGCGAGTCCGCCGCCACCCGCAACCCCGTCCGGGTCGCCGCCGCCGAGGAGGCGTGCGAGGGCGCACCCCAACCGGGGGGAAGGTCGGAGACCCCCGCCCCCTCCAGCACCGTACGGAGGATCTCGGCCCGCGCCCCCGGCTGGACCCGCAGTGCCTCGGGAAGGGCCCGGCAGGCCCGCACCACCTGGTTGTCCAGGAACGGCGCGTGCAGCCGCTGCGACCGGATCTCCGCGGCCTGCTCCAGGACCCGCAGATCCGAAGCGTGCCGCGTGAGCGCCGCACGCGCGCGGAAGTCGCCGGGATGCTGACCGGGACCGACCCCGGAGCGCTGTGTCGCCCCCTGGAGGCGAACCGATACTTCAGCGAGCGCCTCCCCCGTCAGCCACCGCGCCGCCGGCCCCGGTCTCGCCCAGGTGAGCGCGGCGAGGGACGCCCCCACCGCACCCCCGGGCTCGTCGAAACGCTGGTGCATGAGCCGGTCGGCCAGCATCTCCAGACCGACCCGGTACGGCGTACGGGCCAGCCGTCGCGCCGCGCCGTACACGCGCGCGGGGACGAACACGGAGCCGTCCGCCTTCGCCAACGCGGCCACCGGCCGGACCAGATGGCGCCGCTTGCGGTCCATCAACAGGTCGGCCAGGCGCGCCGGATGGGCGTCCAGCACCTGGCGGGCCCCGTACCCCGTGAAGTGGTCCGCGCTGCCCGCCGCCAGCCTGGCCCGGTGCCGCGCGGCCGTGACCAGGGTCGCCCCGGGTTCGTCCGTCAGCGGCCCGTCCAGCTCGGCGTACGGGAGGGTCTCCTCGCCGCCCGTCACCACCACGTGGTGCAGCCGGGGATTGGCCGCGAGGGTCCCCGCCCGTTGCACCTCGGCCTCCCGGCCGCCCACGACAAGGTCGTTGAAGGTGACCGCGAGCAGCCGCTCACCGGCGCCCGTGCCGTGTCCCAGTACGGTCCCGGGCCTTCCGGGCAGCCCGGCGGCCAGCAGCGCCAGCGTCCCGGAGGCGGGCCCCCCGGACAGGTCGGCCCCGATGCCCGGCGCCGGCATCCCGCGCGCGGCACGCCGTTCGGCGGGCCCCATGCCGGGCACCGGACCGGGGTCGATGTCGGGCACGTGCCGGGGCGCGGACAGCCTGGCCCGCACCGCCTCGACGAGCGCGTCCCGCACGCCGTCGACCGCGCTGTCCGCGTCGGCGGTGGGCGCGGCGACGGCGAGGGAGGCGACGGGCTCGTACCCGGCGATCTCGCGGGCGCCGTTGCGCAGGATCAGCGCGTGTCCCGGCGGAATGCGCCGTACGCCCTCGTAGGGGGTGGAGTCGTGCAGCGCGGCCGGCACGTCGGGGGCGGCGAGCAGCGCGGCGAGGTGCCCGAAGTCGAGGTTGGCCTCGATGAGATCGGCGAGGGGCAGGGCCGCGGTCGCGTAGGCCGTGCCGCCGGCCCAGGGGGTGTGGAACACCGGCCGCGCGCCCGCCAGATCGCCGCACACGGTGATCCGGCGGCCCGCCTGGACCACCGCGGTGTACGCGCCCGGCCAGGCCGTCAGATGCCGAAGGGCCCCTCCGCGCGCGGCGAGCAGTCCCACTCGCAGCTGTTCGTCGGAGGCTCCGCAGATACCGAAGACCGCGATCCGGGTCTGCGCGTCGACCGTCACCACGCGCACCTCGTCGGGCCGCCAGTCGCCGACCGCCCACAGCGGGTCCGGGTCGCCCCACAGGAGGTGGGACCCCACCGGGTGCACGGTCTCGCCGTCGCTTCCGGTCGCCCCCGCCGCACCGATTTCGGAGACACCCGCGGCGGTGCTGCTCCATCCCACCAACCACCGCATCGACGCCTCCACAGGCTGTGGACAACCAGTGCACCGCTCGAACCGGTCACCATGCTGCCATGAAGGACGCCTGACGGAGGGGCGGTGGAGCCGCTCGGCATACGGGGAACACGCCCCCGTGACCACCCGCGTACGCCTGCGGGGGCCCGCGCGGAGCAGGTGGTGCGCGACGTGAATGCGCCCCCGATACGCTCCCCCATCACACCTAACGCGCCCTCAACTGCCATGGTAGGAGGGCTGATCGCCCGTGAGAACGGGGGTCGGTTTTCAGCCAAATCGGCGCCATGAGGACAGGCTCGCGCACGCTCCGTACACAGCCCGCGCGCCGCACGACAGGCGCGCAGCCCGGGAGGCGCCACTTCGCCCCCCGGGCCGTTCCGCCGCCCGCGGGGATGTAGGCGGCGGTGTCCCCCAGCCCACTGGATCCAGTACAGCGGGCCGACCCACGCAGCATCCATCGAAGCGCTCCACCCATGGCCGGAGAAGAGCGCACACACGGGCGCACGGCCACACGGCCGGAGCACGTCGCAACTGCGCGTATCGGACCCGTACTTCAGTACGGACCACAATCCCGCCATCCGGAACAATGCCCCTTAACGCTTGGGATGCGGCGAACTACGCTGGGTTTACGAATGCCGCGTGGTTATGCCAGCGCGGCAGCCGTCTGTGTCGAGGGGTGGCGCATGTCCAGGGAGCAACGCGGGCCGAACGAAAAACTCGGCGCCGTTCTCGCCCTCGCGGGAATCAGCAACGCAGGACTCGCGCGTCGCGTCAACGATCTTGGCGCCCAACGCGGGTTGACTCTTCGCTACGACAAGACGTCGGTGGCGCGCTGGGTGTCGAAGGGCATGGTGCCGCAGGGCGCCGCGCCGCACCTCATCGCGGCCGCCATCGGCCAGAAGCTCGGCCGCCCGGTGCCGCTCCACGAGATCGGCCTGGCGGACGCGGACCCCGCACCCGAGGTGGGCCTCGCCTTCCCCAGGGACGTCGGACAGGCCGTCAGGTCGGCCACCGAGCTCTACCGACTGGACCTCGCGGGCCGTCGGGCCGGCACCGGCGGCATCTGGCAGTCCCTCGCCGGTTCGTTCGCAGTGAGCGCATACGCAACGCCCGCCTCACGGTGGCTGATAACCCCGGCCGACAGTTCGGTCGCGCGGGAGACGAACCACTCCGAGGGCTCCGGCGCACCGCTCAAAGTCGGCCACAGCGATGTGCAGAAGCTGCGGGAGGCCGCCGACGACGCCAGGCGCTGGGACTCCAAGTACGGAGGCGGCGACTGGCGTTCGTCCATGGTGCCGGAGTGCTTACGGGTGGAGGCGGCACCACTGCTGCTCGGCTCGTACTCCGACGAGGTGGGCCGGGCGCTGTTCGGGGCGTCCGCCGAGCTCACCCGGCTCGCGGGCTGGATGGCCTTCGACACCGGTCAGCAGGAGGCGGCCCAGCGGTACTACATCCAGGCGCTGCGGCTGGCCCGCGCGGCGGCCGACGTACCGCTCGGCGGGTATGTGCTGGCGTCGATGTCGTTGCAGGCGACCTACCGGGGCTTCGGTGACGAGGGCGTCGATCTCGCGCAGGCCGCGCTGGAGCGCAACCGCGGACTCGCGACCGCCCGCACCATGAGCTTCTTCCGGCTCGTCGAGGCGCGGGCACACGCGCGTGCGGGGGACGCGGCGGCGGCCGGGGCGGCGCTGAAGGCGGCCGAGGGCTGGCTGGAGCGCTCCCGGGAGGGGGACAACGATCCGTCCTGGCTCGGGTTCTACTCCTACGACCGGTTCGCCGCGGACGCGGCCGAGTGCTACCGGGATCTGAAGGCGCCGCGTCAGGTGCGGCGGTTCACCGAGCAGGCGCTGTCCAAGCCGACGGAGGAGTTCGTGCGCTCGCACGGGCTGCGGCTGGTCGTCTCGGCGGTCGCGGAGCTGGAGTCGGGCAATCTCGACGCGGCCTGCGAGCAGGGCGTGCGGGCGGTGGAGGTGGCCGGCCGGATCTCCTCGGCGCGCACGACCGAGTACGTGAAGGATCTCCTGCACCGACTGGAGCCGTACGGCGACGAGCCCCGGGTGGTGGAGCTGCGGGAGCGGGCCCGGCCCTTGCTGATGGCGCCCGCATAAGTCAAGGAGAGCAGCACCACGTCCCGCGTTTGAAGCGACTGTCAGTGGCGCAGTGCACTATCGAGGTGGGAGGTGGTGCAGGTGCCGTCGGGGATCGCTTACGACTGTGACGTGCTCGTGATCGGTGGGGGCATCGTCGGACTGTCGACGGCGTACGCGATCACGCGGGCCGCGCCGGGGACGCGGGTCACCGTGCTGGAGAAGGAGAGCGGGCCCGCCCGGCATCAGACCGGGCGCAACAGCGGGGTGATCCACAGCGGGATCTACTACCGCCCGGGATCGCTCAAGGCCCGGTACGCCGTGCGCGGGGCCGCCGAGATGGTCAAGTTCTGCGCCGAGTACGGCATCGCCCATGCCGTGACCGGCAAGCTGATCGTGGCGACGGAGCGCGACGAGCTGCCGAGGCTGCACGGCCTGGTCCAGCGCGGCCGGGAGAACGGCATCCCGGTGCGGGAGCTGGGCGCCGCCCAGATCGCCGAGTACGAACCCGAGGTGGAGGGCCTGGCCGCCATACACGTCGGCACCACCGGGATCTGCGACTTCGTCGGGGTCGCGCGGCAGCTGGCCGAGGCGTCCGGGGCGGAGATCCGCTACGGCGCCGAGGTGCGGCGCATCGACCGGCGGCCCGAGCTCGGGGTGGCCGTGCTCACCGGCACCGGTGAGGTCGTGCGCGGGAAGGTGCTGGTGAACTGCGCCGGGCTGCACTGCGACGAGATCGCCCGGCTGACCGGGGACGACCCGCAGATGCGGATCGTGCCGTTCCGAGGCGAGTACTACACGCTGGCGCGACCCGAGCTGGTGCGGGGGCTGGTGTATCCGGTGCCGGACCCGGCGTTCCCGTTCCTCGGCGTGCATCTCACCCGCGGGATCGACGGAAGCGTCCACATCGGACCCAACGCGGTGCCGGCACTGGCCCGGGAGGGGTACGACTGGGGTGTCGTACGGCCCCGGGAGCTCGGCGCGACGCTGGCGTGGCCGGGGTCGTGGCAGATAGCCCGGCGGCACTGGCGGTACGGCACCGGTGAGCTGCACAGATCGGTGTCCCGGCGGGCCTTCACCACGGCCGTGCGGCGGTTGCTGCCGGCGGCGAACGCGGACGATCTGGTGCCCTCGCCCGCGGGCGTGCGCGCCCAGGCGGTGCTCCGGGACGGCACGCTGGTGGACGACTTCCTGATCAGGGAGGGGGCCCGGGCGGTGCATGTGCTGAACGCGCCCTCACCGGCGGCGACGGCCTCGCTGCCGATCGGGCGCGAGGTGGCCCGGCGGGCTCTGGAGGCGTTGCGGGGCGTGTGAGGGGGCCGGCGCAGGGGCACCGGTTCGGGCCGGGGTCCGCCCCGGACCCCGCTGGGCCGGGTTCACGTAAAATCGGCCCCACTGTGTCTGATTCCCTCAACGCTCCCGACGCCGTCGACTCCGGCGACTCCACCCCGCACACCCCCGGTGTCTCCGTGCGGCACACCCGGGTCAAGGGGGAGCCGCGCTTTCCCGACGGTCCCAGTGCCGATCCCGCGGGGTCGCACTTCGAGCGGCGGATCCGGAGTTTCCAGCCGCGGCGCAGCCGGGTGACCGCGGGACAGGCCGACGCGTTGCAGCGGCTGTGGCCCACGTGGGGGCTCGACATCGACGGGCGGCGCGTCCTCGACCTCGGCGAGATGTTCGGCAACGACCACCCCGTCGTGCTGGAGATCGGCTTCGGGATGGGCGAGGCCACCGCGCGGATGGCCGCCGCGGACCCCGCCACCAACATCCTCGCCGTCGACGTGCACACCCCCGGCCAGGGCCATCTCCTCGGCCTCGCCGAACAGCAGCAGCTGACCAACGTCCGGGTCGGCAACGGCGACGCGATCATCCTGCTGCGCGAGATGCTCGCCAAGGACGCACTCGCCGGGCTGCGCGTCTACTTCCCGGACCCCTGGCCCAAGAAGCGGCACCACAAGCGGCGGCTGATCCAGCCGGAGTTCCTGGACCTTGCCGCGACCCGGCTTCGGCCCGGCGCGCTGCTGCACTGCGCGACCGACTGGGAGCCGTACGCCGAACAGATGCTGGACGTGCTCACCTCGCACCCCGACTTCGAGAACACCCAGCCCGACGGCGGATTCGCGCCGCGTCCCGACTTCCGGCCGCTGACCCGTTTCGAGGGCCAGGGACTGGAGAAGGGACATGTCGTGAACGACCTGCTGTTCCGCCGCGTACAGCACGGCGACCGAACCGACCAGTCCCCCTCCGGCGCCTAGGTTCCAGCCCGGCTGCGGGCGGTGCCTCCGTCTCGTTAAGGTCGATGCCGTGGCCACCATTCCCCCGTATCCGACGTACTCCGGTGAGCCCACCGGTGGTGCCCCGCTGCGGCATGCGCACTGGTGGCAGCGGAAGTGGGTGCGCTACGGCGCCCTGATCACGCTTCTCGCGCTGTCCGGGCTCGTCATCCTCGCGCTGGTGCGTCAACAGACCGGCAGCGAGGGCTTCCTGGTCGGTCTGGGGCTCGCCGTCCTGCCGGTACCGCTGCTCATAGCCGCGTTCCGCTGGCTCGACCGGGTCGAGCCGGGCCCTTGGCGCAATCTGCTGTTCGCGTTCGCCTGGGGCGCCTGCGCGGCCGCGCTGATAGCGATCATCGCCAACAGCTTCGCCACGAAGTGGATAGCAACGGCGACCGCGGACCCCTCCGGCGCGGACACCCTCGGCGCGACGGTGATAGCGCCGATCGTCGAGGAGTCGGCGAAGGCGGCCGCCGTACTGCTCGTGTTCCTGTTCCGCAGACGGGACTTCACCGGGATCGTGGACGGGGTGGTGATAGCGGGGATCACCGCGACCGGGTTCGCGTTCACCGAGAACATCCTCTACCTCGGCACCGCCTTCGGCACCGACCAGCTCACCGGCGACCGCGGCATCGCCTCCGTCACCGCCGCGACCTTCTTCGTGCGCGTGGTGATGTCACCGTTCGCGCACCCCCTGTTCACCGTCCTCACCGGCATCGGCTTCGGCATCTCCGCGCTCTCGGCGGAACGCCAGCACATCCGTCGGGTGCTCTTCCCGCTGTCCGGACTGCTGCTCGCGATGGGCATGCACGCGACGTGGAACGGCTCGTCGACGTTCGGGGAGTACGGCTTCTTCGCGGTGTACGCGATGTTCATGGTGCCGGCGTTCGCGCTGCTGACCTGGCTGGTGATCTGGACACGGCAGCGGGAGCTGAAGACCGTCCGCGAGGAGCTCCCCGCCTACGCCGCCACCGGCTGGCTGACACCGGCCGAGCCGTACGCACTCGGCTCGATGCGGGCACGGCGGGTGGCTCGGGAGTACGCGCGCCGGCAGTTCGGCGGGCGGCCCGCGGGGCGGGCGGTCGCGCAGTACGAGGCGTACGCGACCTCGCTCGCTTTCCTACGGCGGCGGGGGCGGCTCGGCCGGGCGAACGCGGACTTCGTCGTACGGGAGCGGGAACTGCTCCAGGAGCTGTGGCGGCGCCGGGAGGTGGCCCGGCCGGCCCTCGACCACGCGGCCCGGGTGACGGCCCCGCCGGTGGCCGCGCCGCCCTGGCCGGGGTACGGGGGGTATGGCGTGTACGGGGTGTACGGCTACCCGCCCCAGCCGGGCCACCCTGCGCTGCCGGTCCAGCATCAGCCGGCACAGCCGGTCCAGTCCCAGCCGGTCCAGCCGACGCCGTATCCCGCGTACAACCCGTATCGGACCTAGGACTGCAAGGGCTGCGAGCGCTGCGAGACTGCGAGGCCTGCGCCGAAGGCCGACGGGGTCCAACCGGCCCTCCCCCTGCCCGACGGGGTCGAACCGGCCCGTCCCCTGCCCGACGGGTTCGATCGGACGCGTCCCCTTACGCCGACGCCTCCGTCAAACGCCCCAGCTCCTCCTCCGTCAGGGTCACGTCCGCCACCCCCAGCAGCGCCGGGAGCTGCTCCACCGTGCGGGCGGAGGCGATGGGGGCCGTGACCGTCGGCTGGGCGGCGAGCCAGGCGAGGGCGATCGTGGCGACCGGGGCCGCGTGGGACTCGGCGATGTCGTCGAGGGCGGCGAGGACCTTCCGGCCGCGGTCGGTGTCGAGGTGCTTGCCGGCTCCCGCCGCCCGCGCCCCCTCCACCGTCGTGCCGGGGCGGTACTTGCCCGTGAGGAAGCCGGACGCGAGGGCGTAGTACGGCACGGCGGCGAGGCCCGCCCGGGACGCGACGGCCTGGAGTTCGCCCTCGTACGTGTCGCGTGAGACCAGGTTGTAGTGGGGCTGGAGGGCGACATAGCGCGCCAGGCCCTCGCGGTCGGAGAAGGCGAGGGACTCCGAGAGCCGCGCGGCGGAGATGTTGGACGCGCCGATCGCGCGCACCTTGCCCGCCTTCACCAGTTCGTCCAGCGCGCCGATGATCTCCTCGACCGGCACCTCGGTCTTGTCGAAGTGGGTGTAGTAGAGGTCGATGCGGTCGGTGCCGAGGCGCTTCAGGGAGGCGTCGGCGGCGGCCTTGATGTTGGCGGCGGTCAGCCCCTTGAAGTCGGGGTGCTGGCTGACCTTCGTGGCGATGACGACGTCGTCGCGGTTGCCGCGGGCGGCCAGCCACTTGCCGATGATCGTCTCGGACTCGCCGCCGGAGTTACCGTCCACCCACGAGGAGTACGAGTCGGCCGTGTCGACGAAGTTGCCGCCCGCGGCGGTGTACGCGTCGAGGACGGCGAAGGACGTGGCCTCGTCGGCGGTCCAGCCGAAGACGTTGCCGCCGAGGGCGAGCGGGAAGACCTCGAGGTCGGAGGAGCCGAGCTTGCGGAGAGAAGTCATGTGATACGTCAACGCCCCCGCCCGACGAGGATCTTCCGCCACGGCCGCAAAATCCTCGCAAACAAGCGGAATTAGCCCCTCCGAACCTCAGAGAGCCTCAGGGAGTCTCAGGGGTTGAGCCCCTTGCCCTGGAGCCACGCCATCGGGTCGATGCCGGTCGCCGCGCCGCCCGGGTGGACCTCCAGGTGCAGGTGCGCGCCCGTCACGTTGCCGGTGGCGCCCACGCGGCCGATGACGTCACCGGTGCCGACCTTCTGGCCCACGCTGACGCTGATCGAGGACTGGTGGCAGAACCACAGCTCGGTGCCGTCGTCGAGGGTGAGGATCGTGCGGTAGCCGTAGGAACCGGCCCAGCCGGCCTCCGTGACGGTGCCGCTGTGGATCGCCTTGATGAGGGTGCCCGTGGGGGCGGCGAAGTCGAGGCCCGTGTGGTAGCCGGAGGACCACAGCGAACCGGCCTGACCGAAGGTCCCCGTGATGGTGTACGACGAGGTCGGCAGCGTGTACTGCTTGGCGAGCTCGGCCAGACGCGCGACCTCGGCCTTCTTCGCGGCCGCCTCCTCCGCCTTCTTCTTCGCGGCGGCGGCCTGCTGCTGGGCTTCCTTCTCCGCCTTGGCGGCGGCCGCGTCGGCCTCCTTCTGGGCGGCTTCCGCGACGGCCTGGGCGGCCTTGGTGTCGAGCTGGTCCTGCTGCGTCTCGGCCTGGGCGAGGATGCGCGAGCGCAGCGCCTCACCGGCGTCCGAGGTGCCCTTGGCGGTATCGACGGTGGCGGTGCCGACGCTGCTGAAGGCGCTCGTGTCGGCGGCGCCGGAGTCGGAGTCGTCCGAGATGAGCGAGCCGACGTTCGGCAGGTCGGGCATCGAGATGGAGACCGGCGGCTTGCCGGTGTTGGCGCTGGCCATGCCGCCGGCGCTGACAGCGGCTATGACACCGACGCCGAGAACGGTGGAGCTGCGGGCGAATCCGCCGCCGCGCTGCTTGGCCACGCGGTGCCGGCCTCGCACGGGGGCGAAGGAGTCCGCGGTCGGGTTCCACTCGCCGAGGGGGGCCTCGTCGTCGGCGCGGTAGCCGCCGTACACGAGAGTGCTGCGGGGTACGGACGGGGCCTCGGGGGCAGGCGGGTTGGACGCCACGTGGGCGCGCTCCTTTCCTTCCTTCTCGCCTACCGGGTTAGCTGACGGGTTCGGAGCAGGAAGGTCTCCTACGCGCGTATACCCGCCGTGTGGCCACGGCGGACTACGAGCGATTCACCCCAAGGTGGTGGTTCCCCGGTTCCCTTGCGGAATTCGGCGCGTGAGCACGGAGCCGTCTCTTGTGACGGCTGGGACGACCGCGCTGCGTTATCGAACGTTAATAGACCCGGGGGTCCGATTCCAAGCCGTTCCGCTTGATCATTAACGAAATCCCGCAGGACTTACGGCCCATGACCGGTGAAAAACGGGCGAGTTGACCGCATCGCTCAGGCCAGGTCATGAGCGCGCCCCGGGAAACACTCAGGGCCGGAGCCCAATGACTGGACTCCGGCCCTGAGCCGTGAGTAGCGGGGACAGGATTTGAACCTGCGACCTCTGGGTTATGAGCCCAGCGAGCTACCGAGCTGCTCCACCCCGCGTCGGTGAAACCAGCATACGCCATCCGGGAGCGACTCCCGCACGCATTACCGCCCAGCGCCTGTGACCTGCCCTTTCACGCCGCTGGATGGCTGGAACCAGCCCTCTTAGTACTGTCACGCCCATGTGCCGTCTCCTGGGCGTGGTCACCCGCGCACCTCTTCCGCTCACCGCCGCCCTCGGTGAACTGGCTCTTCCCTTCACGGAGTTGAGCCGGGAGCACGGTGACGGGTGGGGGATCGCCGCCTGGCCCGGGGCGGGCGGGGGCAGGCCACGGGTGGTCAGGGGGATCACATCGGCCGCCGGGGACTGGCTGTGGGAGCACGCCCTCGCCGGGACGCGTGCCGACGCCGCCGTACTGCATCTGCGGATGGCGAGCCCCGGGCTGCCGGTCGTGCCGGGCGACACCCATCCGTTCATCGCGGACGGCCTCGCCTTCGCCCACAACGGCTTCTTCTCGCCGTACGGCGCCCTCGACGAGCTCATCAACCCCGGTCTCCTCGCGGCGGCGGGCGGGAGCACCGACTCCGAGCGGTTCTTCCTGCGGGTGCTGACGCTGCTGCGGGACCAGGACCCGGTCGACGCGCTCGCGCGGGCCGCCGAGGACATCCGGGCCCGCGCGTCCTTCGCGAGCCTGAACTGCCTGCTGCTGACGGAGGAGGCGCTGTACGCGTACGCCGACGAGGACCCGGACTCCGAGGTGAGCCGGCGGCGCGGGCCCGACTTCTTCCGGCTGCGGTACCGGGCGGAGGGCGACCGGGTGGTCGTCGCGTCGAGCGGGGTGCCCCAACCGGTCGGGGCGTGGCGGGTGTTGCCGTACCGCCAGGTGCTGGAGATCCGGCGGGACGACCTGGGAGTCCGCGTACACGCGTGACGGGAGGTCGTCGTCACCGAACCCCGCACCCGGCACGGCTCCAGCGGCAGACGCTCGCCCGCTCAGCCGACCCCGAGCTCCGTCAACTCCCCGAGCGGCAGCGTGTGCTGGGTCTGGAGGACCTTCGCGCGCAGGTAGCGGACGTTGTGCGCGGTGGTGAACACCCCGGTGGGGACACGGTCGTGGACGGCGATCCCCAGGTCCCTCAACTGGCCCGCCTTGTCCGGGTTGTTGGAGAGCAGATCGACCTCGTCGATCCCGAGGGCGGTCAGCATCTGCGCGGCCGCCGTGTAGTCCCGGGCGTCCTCGGGCAGGCCCAGCGCGGTGTTCGCCGCGTAGGTGTCGAGACCCTGGTCCTGAAGGGCGTACGCGTCGAGCTTGTTGTAGAGACCGATACCGCGGCCCTCCTGGCGGAGGTAGAGCAGCACACCGCCGCGCTCGGCTATCCGCTCGACCGCCTCGCGCAGCTGGGGCCCGCAGTCGCAGCGGGCGGAGCCGAAGACGTCCCCGGTCAGGCACTCGGAGTGCAGGCGCACCAGCGGCACGGCACCGGGGGCGGGGTTCCCGAGGACGACGGCGAGGTGCTCCTGTCCGTCGGCCAGGCCGTGGAAGGTGACGAGTTCGGCGTCCACGCGGTAGCCGTCACCGAAGCGCAGCGGGACGCGGACGCGGGAGCGCTGGGTGGCGGCGGGCAGGTCGGTCATGCGGGTACTCCGGTCCGTAGGCATATCTGCTTCAGATTTGAAGCAGATCTACTGATCGAGACCCTACCCCATGCTTTAAATTTGAAGCAACGGATTTATGGCACGCATCACACGCGGACAGCGGCGCTCAGCACTTGGCCCTCAGCGCTCGGCCCTCACGAGCACGACGGGGACGACCGGCGCCGCCACGGCATCTCCCCGGAGGCACCCTCCTCCCCCAGGAGCCCCTCGGTCACGCTGGTGAAGATCTCCTCCAACTGCCGCACCTGCTCCGGGGTGAGCCGGTCGATGAGCGCGGCGCGAACCGTCTCCACATGGCCCGGCGCGGCCCGCTCCAGCACTGCCATACCCTCGTCGGTCAGCACCGCGACACTGCCGCGCTTGTCCCACTGGCAGCTCTCGCGCCGCACGAGCCCGTCCTTCTCCAGCCGGGCGACCGCGTACGTCAGCCGGGGCCGGGTGATCTTCAGCCCCTCGGCGAGATCGGTCATCCGCAGCCGCCGCTCCGGGGTCTCGGAGAGGTTGGCGAGGATGGAGTAGTACAGGTGGGGCATGCCGGCCTCCTGCTGGAGCTGCCGGTCGATGGTGTCCTCCAGGAGGAGCGAGGCGGCGATGTAGGCACGCCAGGCTCGCTGTTCGTCGGGGCTGAGCCAGCGGGTCGTCATGCCACCAGTGTAGGTTTGCTTCAAACTTGAACCAAGCCCCGCCATCCTTTTTCGAGAGGGACCGCGCCGATGCCCCACCCCCACGTCCTCCTCTCCGCCGCGGTCTCCCTCGACGGCTACCTGGACGACACCGGCTCCGACCGGCTCCTTCTCTCCAGCCCGGCCGACTTCGACCGCGTCGACGAGGTCCGCGCCTCGGTGGACGCGATCCTCATCGGCGCCGGCACGATCCGCGCCGACAACCCCCGCCTGCTGGTCAACTCCGAGGCCCGCCGGGCCACCCGGGTCACCGCCGGGAAGCCGCCGTACCCCCTGAAGGTCACGGTCAGCGGCTCGGGCGAGCTGGACCCCGCGGCGAACTTCTGGCACACGGGCGGCGAGAAGGTCCTCTACACGACGGACAAGGGCGCGGACCGGGCCCGCGAGCTGGGCCTGGCGGCCGACGTGGTCGCCCTCGGCCCGGCGCTGGACTGGCGCCGCCTGCTGGAGCATCTGCACGCGGTGTACGGCGTCGAGCGGCTCATGGTCGAGGGCGGCGGCCGTATCCACACCCAGCTCCTCCAGCAGGGCCTGGCGGACGAGGTGCAGCTGGTGCTGGCCCCGCTGTTCGTCGGCGATCCGCAGGCCCCGCGGCTGTTCGGCCCCGGCGGCTACCAGGGCGGCCGGCTGCGGCTGGTGGAGACCCGTCGTATCGAGGACGTGGTCCTGATGCGCTACGAACCCACGGCACCGGGCACCGGCCCGACCCCCGCCGCAGCGGACCACCACTGGCTGACGCTGGCCTGCGAACTCGCCGCCCAGTGCCCGCCGTCCCGCACGGCGTTCAGCGTGGGAGCGGTGGTGGTGGCCGCCGACGGCACGGAGTTGGCCCGCGGCCACTCCCGCGAGTCCGGCGACCCGGTCGTGCACGCGGAGGAGGCGGCCCTGGCGAAGATCGCCCCGGACGACCCGCGGCTGCCGTCCGCCACGGTCTACACGAGCCTGGAACCCTGCACCCAGCGCGCCTCCCGCCCGGCCTCCTGCGCCCGGCTGATCCTGGACGCGGGGGTACGGCGGGTGGTGACGGCGTGGCGGGAGCCGGACACGTTCGTGACGGGGGCGGACGGAACCGGCCTGCTCACCGGGCAGGGGGTCGACGTGGTGGTCCTGAGCGGCCACGAGGACGAGGCGAAGACCCCGAACCGGCACCTGCTCTGACGGTGGGGAGCCGCGGGCCGCGCCCCGCGAAACGCAGACAGCGCCCGACCCGACCGAAGCCGACTCAGGCGCTGCACAGCAGGTCGGAGGAGTTACCCCCGTCCGCAACCCGTAGGCCCTGTGGGACTCGAACCCACAACCAATGGATTAAAAGTCCACTGCTCTGCCAATTGAGCTAAGGGCCCAGGCGATGTTGCCCCCACGAGCATAGCCGGACGTGGCCGTGTCTCCGATCGGGTATCGGGGACACGGCCGTGTCAGAAGGGCCGGGGAGTGGGAAAGGTCAGGGATCGACCGGTTCGGGGGCGTTCGCGCGGGCCGCCTCGCGGGCCTTGGTGCGCTCGTGCTCCGGGTTGAGGAACCAGTGCCGGGCCGAGGCCGCCCACCAGATCCACGCGAAGCCGAGGACGGCCAGGACGGCGATCGGGGCGTAGTTGAAGGTCTCCCAGGTGACCGGGGAGACCTGCGGGAGCATGAAGAGGATCGTGATCACACCGACCCACCCCACCGACACCAGGCCGATCGCCCGCGACCAGCGGCCCAGATGCCACGGCCCCCGGTCGAAGGCGTCGCCCTTGCGCAGCCGCAGCAGCGTCGGGATGACGTAGGCGATGTAGAGGCCGATCACCGCGACGGACGTCACCGCCGCGTAGGCCGCGTAGTTGATCAGGTACGGCAGGCCCAGCAGCAGTGCCCCGCCCGCGGCAAGCCACACCGCCGCCACCGGGGTGCGGGTGCGCGGGCTGACCGTGTGCCAGAGGTGCGAGAACGGCAGCGCGCCGTCGCGCGAGAAGGCGTAGATCATGCGGCTGTTGGCGGTCACCGACGCCATCCCGCAGAACAGCTGGGCACCGATGACGACCAGGAGCAGGAGCTTGCCGGCCGTGGCACCGAGCGCGTCGAGCAGGATCTGGGCCGGGGGCGCGCCCGTCGGGGAGTTCAGGGCGCCGTCGTAGGACTGGATCGCGAAGGTGAAGCCGAGCAGGAGCACGAAGCCCGCTATCCACGACGTCCAGATCGACTGGACGATGCCCTTCGGGCCCGCCGTGGAAGCGTCGTGCGTCTCCTCGGTCATGTGGGCCGAGGCGTCGTAGCCGGTGAAGGTGTATTGGGCCATCAAGAGACCGATGAGGACGACGTACACCCCGCTCCCCCAGCCCGTTTTGTTGACGAACTCGCCGAACACGAACGACGCCGACTGGTGTTTGTCGGGGGCGAAGGTGAGCGCGCCGACGATGACGGCCACGCCGATCACGTGCCACCACACGCTGACGCTGTTGAGGAGCGCGACGATCCGGACGCCGAAGGTGTTCAGCAGACCGTGCAGCACCAGGATCGCGGCGAACAGCAGGATGGTCCGGCCGGCCGTCACCTTGAAGTCGAACTGGAGGTTCAGGTACGCCCCGAGGAAGGACGCGGCGCCGAAGTCGATGCCCGCCGTCACCGCGACCTGGCCCAGCACGTTGAACCAGCCCGTGAACCAGGCCCAGGCGGCCGCGGTCCGCGTGGGGGCCAGCTTGTGCGCCCAGAAGTACAGGCCTGCCGAGGTCGGGTAGGCCGAGCAGATCTCGGCCATCGACAGACCGACGAACAGCGTCATCAGGCCTACGGCGACCCAGCCCCAGGTGATCACGGCGGGGCCGCCGGTGTTCATTCCGAACATGTACAGCGTCAGACATCCCGACAGCACCGAGATGATGGTGAAGGAGACCGCGTAGTTGGAGAACGCCGACATGCGGCGGGCGAGGACCTGCGTGTAGCCGAGCTGGGCGAGCCGTTCTTCGTCGGAGAGCCCTCTCGGTATGTCGTCATCTGTCATGCCCCCAGCGATTCCCATCCCGAGGGCGTGACACACGTCACAACTTGGCCGGGAAGTGCCCCTCTAGAAAAGGCCCTTGTAGCCCTGCCAGCCGCTCGCGATCTTCACCCGCGCCCCGAACGACCCCTTGCCGTTGCCGTTGTTGCGGTACAGGTTGCCTGCCGTGTCCCGGGAGACCAGGTCGTTCTTGCCGTCCCCGGTGATGTCACCGACGCCGACGACCACGTTGTAGGAGGTCCCCCAGTTGGAGAAGACCTTCACCCGCTCCTTGACCTGCCCGGTGCCGGTGCCGTCGTAGCGCCACAGCGTTCCGGCTTTGTCCTGCACCAGGACGTCCCCGAAGCCGTCGCCGTTGAGGTCACCGGCGCCGACGATCTTCTTGTAGGTGGCCCAGCTGCGGATCTTCACGCCCGGCTTGAGCCCGCTCGCGCCGTCGTTGGCGAAGAGGTAGACGTCACCGGTGGACGCCTTGCGGGCCAGCAGGTCGACCCGGCCGTCGCCGGTCAGGTCGCCGGGGGCGGTCAGGACGTTGTACGCGTTCCAGCCGGTGCCGAGCGAGGTGTGGCTGCTCGTCGGGGCGTAGGAACCCTCCCCGCACTTGCCCGCGTAGCGGCGCAGCTCGCCGTTCGGCATCCGGACCAGCATCTCGGAGCAGCGGTCCTTGCCCATGTCGCCGAAGGGCACGGCGACGGTCCCGGCGGGCCAGCCGGAGCCGTTCTGCTTCCGGTCGAACCGGCCGCCGCCGTTGGTGTACTGGAGGCTCAGCGTGCCCGACGAGTCGAGGGTGGCCAGCTCGCCGTAGGCGAACCCGCCCTGGTCGTGGTGGCCCTGGCGGCCGCCGCTCAGCGCGATCTTGCCGGTGGTGGTGAACGTGCCCACGCCGTCGGCGGCCTTCGCGGTCAGCGTCCAGGTCTTCTGGCCGTTGTACGCGTAGGCGCCCGAGTTCGTCGTGCCGTCCCACTGGAGGTCCATGGCCGTACCGCTGCCCTTGAGGGTGCGGTCGGTGCGGCCCTGGGCGTCCTTCACCGTGAAGGTCCAGTCCGCGGGCTTGTTGAGCTGCCAGGTGCTCATCCAGGCCATGTTGCCGCCGTTGCGGCCCGAGGCGTCGAAGTACGGGTTGTCCAGGTCGGACTCGACCTTCCCGAGCGACTGGGCGGGCACCCCGCTCGGCACGATCCGGATCGTGCGGTCGGCGTCGACATAGGCGACACCCCCGCCGAACTTGTCCACCGACCACGTCAGCCGCCGCTGGTCGGCGGTGTTCCCGGCCGGCAGGTCGGCGATCGCGCGCGCGGCGGCGGCCGTACCGGAGTGGTAGTCCGTCAGCATCAGCTTGCCGGCGCTCCGGTCGTGCTGGACGAGATAGCCGTCGCCGACGAGCGCGGGGCCCGAGGGCACCGTGATGTTCTTCTTCGCCGTACGGTCGTACACGCCCGCCGCGCCCGTCGGACCGCAGTTCCAGTAGATCCAGCGGCCGACGACCTGGAGTTCCTTGACCGTGCAGGGGGCCCCGGTGGAGACGGTCGCGACCGTCTTCTTCCCCTCCAGGTCGTACTGCGTGACGACGCCGTTGCCCGAACCCGGTGCCCACAGCGCCGAGCCCCACACGGAGGCGGCGGTGACGGAACGGGTCAGCCGGACGTCCTCGTCGCGGTACCGGTTCACCGCGTCGACGTACTGCTTGCCGGTGGAGGCCGCGTTGTAGACGTAGTAGCGGCCGGTGGCGTCCACGAACCGCCCGCCGGTGACATCGGGTTCGGTGCCGTGGTAGCTGTTCGGCTCCACCCAGATCTGAGCGCGCTCCTTGCCGGACTCGTCGACCCGGAAGTAGCCGACGCTCTGCTCACCGGTGGACCGCAGCGGCACGCAGTCGCCCGCGTCGCAGGGCACCCGCTGAAGATGGGTGCCGTTGGCGTACACGCCGGCGAACCCGCGGGTGGCCTGCTCCAGCACGGTGGAGCCGTCGGCCGAGAGCTGCCGGCCCACCACGTACTGGTCGCCGTCCGGCCGGTACTCGACGCTGGTCAGATAGCCGCCCGCGTAGTCGATGCCCCACACGCCGTCCGTGGCGATCGGGGTCGGGCTGGTGTCCGCGGCCGCCTGGCCCGCGGACGTCAGGGTGCCGGCGCTCAGAGCGGCCAGCGAGGCAAGAGTGAGTGCGATCCGGGCACGCCGGGTCAAGGGTCCCTCCCCAGGGAAGTCAGAAAAGGCGCGGCGGCAGGCCTGGTGTTCCCCCTCGGCCACACTCCACAGCGCGATCCCCGGATGCTAACAACTGCCCCACAGACTCCGGTAGTCGAATAGGCATACGAGAAGGGCCCGTACGACCGAAGTCGTACGGGCCCTTCTCACCTCACGCTGTGTCAGCCGTTGCGCTTCCAGCGCGGCTTGTCGTCGCGGCGGCCGAAGGAGCCGGTGCCGGTGCCGCTGCGGTCGTCACGACGGCCGTAGGGGCGGTCGTGGCTCGGGCGGTCGTGGCCACCGGAGCGGAAGCCCGGGCGGTCGCCCTGGCGGTCACGGTTGAACGGGCGGTCGCTGCCCCGGTGGCCGCCACGCTCGTCACGGCGCTCGAAGGAACGGCCGGCCGGACGCTCGTTGTCGCGGCGGAAGCCGCCACGGTCGTTGTCCCGACGGTCACGGTTGAAGCCACCGCGGTCGTCACGACGCTCGAACGTACGACCACCACGGTCGTCCCGACGGAACGCGGGACGCTCGGCGGGCTGCTCGGCGACGACGGCCTCGGCGCGGATCTCCGCCTCCTGGGCCACGACGGCCTCGGCGGCCGCGGCCACCGCGGTCTCCGGGTCCTCACCGCGCTCGCGGGCGGCACGGGCGACGAGGCGGTCGGCCTCCTCGCGCAGCTCGGTCGCGCGGCGCTGGGCCCGCTCCAGCTCCTTGGTGAGCTGGGCGACCTCACGCTCGGCCTGCTGAGCCGCGTTGGCCGCGGACTCGGACTGGACCTCGGTCATCGAACGGGCGCCGGTGATCTCGGCGACCTCGGGCTCGAAGGCCGTACCGGAGTTGATGATGTGACGGCCGGCGTCGACGCCCGCGTCCTCCATGAGCCGGAAGATCTGCCGGCGCTGGTGCGGGAGGGAGAGGGAGACGACGGTGCCGGTACGGCCGGCGCGAGCGGTACGGCCCGCGCGGTGCAGGTAGTCCTTGTGGTCACCGGCGGGGTCGACGTTCAGGACCAGGTCGATGCCGTCGACGTGGATGCCGCGGGCGGCGACGTCGGTGGCGACGAGCGTGTTGACGTACCCGTCCTTGAAGTCGGCCAGCGTGCGGGTGCGCGCGCCCTGGGTCATGCCGCCGTGCAGCGCGTCGGCCTTCACCCCGGCGTCACGCAGCTGCTCGGCGATGCGGTCGGCGCCCAGCTGGGTGCGGACGAAGATGATGGTGCGGCCCTTGCGGGAGGCGATGGCCGCGGTGACCGGCGCCTTGTCCTTGGGCTTCACGATCAGGATGTGGTGGGACATCGTCGTGACGTTGCCCTGGGCGCTGTCGACCTCGTGCGAGACCGGGTCGACCAGGTAGCGCTTGACCAGCGTGGAGATCTCGTTCTCCATGGTCGCGGAGAACAGCATCCGCTGGCCGCCGGCCGGGACCTGGTCGAGCAGCTCGGTGACCTCGGGCAGGAAGCCCAGGTCGGACATCTGGTCGGCCTCGTCGAGGACGGCGACCTCGATGTTCTCCAGGGAGCAGGCGCCGCGGTTGATGATGTCGCGCAGTCGGCCCGGGGTGGCGACGAGGATGTCGACGCCGCGCTCCAGGGCGTAGATCTGGTTGCCCATCGACGTACCGCCGCAGACGACCTTCATCTTCAGGCCGACGACGTCGCCGTAGGGCTGGAGGGCGTCCGCGACCTGCATCGCGAGCTCACGGGTCGGGGTGAGGATGACCGCGCGGGGCTTGTGCTTCTCGGTGCGGCCGCCGGCGAGACGCGCCAGGACCGGCAGACCGAAGGAGAGGGTCTTGCCGGAGCCGGTGCGGCCACGGCCGAGGATGTCCTTGCCGGCCAGGGCGTCCGGGATGGTCGCGGCCTGGATCGGGAAGGGGGTGGTCACGCCGTTCTGGGCGAGCTTGCGCACCACGCCCTCGGGGAGACCGAGGTCCGCGAAGGTGACCTCGGGAGTGCCTTCGGTGCCCTCGTTCTCGGGCATGACGGCGTGATCAGTACTGGAAATGGACATGCGTAAGCGAAACCTTCCGGAGTCTCGTCGGCACGCGCCCGTCAACTCCGTGATTTCGCAATACGACCGCCTCTATGCGGTCAGCCACGGCAAGGGAGAGAACGCGCCACACGGCGCTCTCTGCAATGGCGCCGGGCAATGGGATCAAACGATCTACCACCATACGCACCCCCCACCCCCCAAGGCAAACCAATGCCTGCCGGTGTAGCGGAGGTCACGTGGGCGGCCGCCGCGTCACACCGGCGCACCCGCCGTGGGCGCCGGTTCGCGCTGGCTCAGCTGCGGTCCCGTCTCCGGCGGCGCGGACGACGACGGCTCCGCGGGCGGCGGCGACGGGGTGGGCGAGGCGGGCGGCTCGCTCGACGCGGGCGGCTCCGGATCGGGCGTGCGCGTGGGGGGCGGGTCGTCGTGCGTCGCCGAGGGCGCCGGCCTGGCCGACTTCCCCGGCCGCGCCCCCGCGGAGGCGGACGCGCTCGCCGAGGCGGACGCCGACGGGGACGCCGACTCCTCGCCGTGCTTCCCCTTCTTCTTCCCGTGCTTGCCGTCCGCGGCCGCCCTGCCGAGCCCCACGGAACCGCCGGAGCCCGCCGAGCCCCCGTCGGGTCCGGCACCGCCCCGCTCACCGGCGGAGTGCGACGGCTTGGCACCGCTGCCTCCGTCGTCCCCGCCCACGCTCATGCAGCCCGCTGCGGCGGCGACGGCCATGACCGTGGCGGCCAGACGGACGGGTACGTACAAGGGGCGCACGAGCAGCCACCTCCGAGGGCGGTCGTCAGAAAGTCAACCTGTCCAACTCCCGCCGCCCGCAAGAGGACACGCGAACCGGCTATCCGTACCCGAGTGCGTGCAGCCGCGCGTCGTCGATCCCGAAGTGGTGGGCGATCTCGTGCACCACCGTCACCTCGGTCTCCGCGACCACCTCGTCCCGCGTCCCGCACATCCTGAGCGTCGGACCCCGGTAGATCGTGATGCGGTCCGGCAGCACCCCGGCGTACCACTCGCCCCGGTCGGTCAGCGGAGTGCCCTCGTACAGCCCGAGCAGCTCGGGGTCGTCCGCCGGCGGTTCGTCCTCGACGAACACCGCGACGTTGTCCATCAGCCGCGTCAACTCCGGCGGAATCCGGTCCAGCGCCTCGGCGACCAGTTCCTCGAACTCCTCGCGCGTCATCTCCAGCACATGTCCATTCTCCGGTACGACCCCGCCGTACGAGAGGGGGGAGCGCGCCCGCATATCCGCGCGCGGACTTGGGCATACGGGATCAATGGCCCGCGTCCCCGCCGCCGCCCGGAAGATCCTGTCCGCCGTAAGGAAGGCACCGCACGCCCTCACCCGGCACTACGCCGGTCGTCGCTCCCACCCGTCCGTCGAACTCGTCCATCCGGCTCATCCCTGGACCCGAGCCCTCGGCCTCGTCGCCGTCGTCCTGCTGGGTGCCTGGCTGGGCCTGCTGATCGTCGGCAACGTTCGGGTGCCCGTCGGGCCCATGAACACGACGATGACCCTGCGCCCGTCCCTGACCGGCGGCACGAAGATCAACGTGTCTCCGCTGGGCGCCCTCGAGCTGGACAGCCACCACGCGCCGGTCCGCCTCGACGTCAACGTCGACCAGCTCGACCCGGAACGCTCCCAGGCCCTCGTGGACCACCCCGAGCGGCTCTCCGGCCTCCAGGACGAGGTCGCGTCGGACGTCGAGCACGGCACCCTCGATCTCGCGGTCCGCTCCTGCGTCGCCGTGGTCGCCGGCGCCACCGCGCTCGGCCTCGCCGTCTACCGGCGCCCGCGCCGCGCCCTCGCCGCCGGCGGCCTCGCCCTCACCCTCCTGGCGGCCTCCGG
This sequence comes from Streptomyces sp. NRRL B-3229, assembly GCF_000719505.1. NCBI lineage: Bacteria > Bacillati > Actinomycetota > Actinomycetes > Kitasatosporales > Streptomycetaceae > Streptomyces > Streptomyces sp. NRRL B-3229. Next base: position 22,205 of record NZ_JOGP01000009.1, read on the forward strand.
CGGCACCGCCTACGCCACCTGGAACCCCGAATCGGTCCTGGAGCCGAAGTTCTCGGGCCTGCTCTCCTCGGCCCCGTCCCTGGTCGGCAACGCGCGCAGCATCGTCACCGAATTCGACGTCTACCAGAAGGAGTTGGCCCGCCTGGTCACCAACGTGACGAAGCTCTACGACGTCACGTCCACGCTCCCCGCCTATCAGCCGGACCCCACCACCATCCGGGTCCTGCACGTCTCCGACATCCATCTGAACCCGGCGAGCTGGAAGATCATCGCCTCGCTGGTGGAGCAGTACAAGGTCAACGTGATCGTCGACTCCGGCGACACCATGGATCACGGTACGGCGGCGGAGAACGGCTTCCTCGACCCGATCCCGGACCTCGGGGCGCCGTACGTCTGGGTCCGCGGCAACCACGACTCCCTGACCACCCAGCGCTACATGGAGGGCCTCAAGCGGGTCCACGTCCTCGACGACGGCAAGGCCGAGACCATCGCCGGGCTGCGGTTCGCCGGGATGGGCGACCCCCAGTTCACCCCCGACCGCTCCACGAACCCGGGCACCGACGCGTCCGAGGAGGCGGCGGGCGCCCGCCTGGCCGCGGCCCTGCGCGCACAGCGGGCCGCCGGGACCCCGGTCGACCTCGCCATCGCCCATGAGCCCTCGGCCGCCCGCGAGGTCGACGGCGAGGTCCCGATGATCCTGTCCGGGCACCTCCACCACCAGGAGATGGAGGTCCTGAAGAAGGGCACCCGGCTGCGCGTCGAGGGCTCCACGGGCGGCAGCGGTCTCCGGGCCGTCGAGGGCAAGTACCCCGACCCCATCGAGGCCTCGATCCTCTACCTGGACCGCGACACCCGCCGTCTCCAGGCCTGGGACGAGATCAGACTCGGCGGCCTGGGCCTGACGACGGCGGAGGTCAGCCGGCACCTCCCGCAGGACAACCAGCCGGGAGCGACGCCGTCACCGACCACGTCGTCCACCACGTCCTCGACCGGTTCGCCGTCGGCCTCGCCCACGGGCAGCCCCTAAACCGTTTTGGCGATACCTCCCGGCATCCCATATGCTTCTCACGTCCCCGACGCGCTGAGAAGCGCCCAGGCGGGCCGATAGCCCTCATCGTCTAGCGGCCTAGGACGCCGCCCTTTCAAGGCGGTAGCACGGGTTCGAATCCCGTTGGGGGCACGCAAAACCGTGTGCGACACTGTTCGTGCACAACGCTTGGTCCTGTGGAGCAGTTTGGAGTGCTCGCCACCCTGTCAAGGTGGAGGCCGCGGGTTCAAATCCCGTCAGGACCGCTGAGGTTTCCCCGGAAGCCTCTCGGCTGGGTAGCTCAGTTGGTACGAGCGACCGCCTGAAAAGCGGTAGGTCGCCGGTTCGACCCCGGCCCCAGCCACAGCACAGACCCCGATCTCCGGATCGGGGTCTTGTTGTATCTGTCGTGGACAGGGGTGGGGACGATGAGTCAGGACGACGGTCTGGAGCTGGCCCGCGCGAGATACGGGCTGTTCGCGGTGCTGGCGAGCAATCTGGCGATCGCCGGGGTGGCGGTGGTCGGGGTCTGGCGACTGGACGGCGACAAGGCGGTGATCGTCGGTGTCCTCACTGCCGCGTTCACCGCGGTGAGCAGCATGACCACCGCCTATCTCGGCATCAAGGCGGTCTCGAACACCGCGCGGTCCATCGCCCTCGGCGAGAGGCACGAGCGCACGTCGGCGGCGGCTCCGGCGGCGGCTTCGGTTCCGGCTCAGGTTCCGGCCGCGTCGGCTCCGGCACCGGCTCCTGCCGCTCCCGAAGCGGAACCCGCACCGGCGGCATCGGGAGCACCGGGGTCGGCTCCGGCCCCGCGGCTCCCCTGATCCGGCGGACTTCCGACCCGCCGGGCTTCCGATCCGCCGGCCTTCCGACCCGTCGGCCATCCGATCCGCCGGGCTTCCGATCCGCCGGCCTTCCGACCCGTCGGCCATCCGATCCGCCGGGCTTCCGATCCGCCGGCCCTCTGATCCACCAGGCTGCGCCGCCCGGGACAAAACCGTTCGCCAGTAATTTCCCGGGGATGAGATCCTGGATCGCGTATGTCTACGCATCCTGCCCCCGCCCCCGGCACCCCCGCTTTCGGGGATCTCGCCGCCCGCCTGACCGAGCTGACCCTGCGTGACGCGCAACGGCTCGGGCGCAGGCTCGAAGGCGCGCGCCGGATCCGCAAGCCGGAGGCGCGCGCCGCCGTGCTGGCCGAGATCGAGGTGGAGGTCGGCAAGGGCGAGGAGCGGGTGCACGCGCGCCGTGCACGCGTACCCGCCGTGACCTACCCCGAGCAGCTCCCGGTCAGCCAGAAGAAGGACGAGATCGCGGCCGCCATCCGTGATCACCAGGTCGTGATCGTGGCCGGTGAGACCGGCTCCGGCAAGACGACCCAGATCCCGAAGATCTGCCTGGAGCTCGGCCGGGGCGTCAAGGGCATGGTCGGGCACACCCAGCCCCGCCGGATCGCCGCCCGCACGGTCGCCGAGCGCGTCGCCGAGGAGCTGAACACCCCGCTCGGCGAGGCCGTCGGCTGGAAGGTGCGGTTCACCGACCAGGTGAACCAGGACGCGACCTTCGTGAAGCTGATGACGGACGGCATCCTGCTCGCCGAGATCCAGACCGACCGCGAGCTGCGCGCCTACGACACGATCATCATCGACGAGGCCCACGAGCGGTCCCTCAACATCGACTTCCTGCTCGGCTACCTGGCCCAGCTGCTGCCGAGGCGCCCCGACCTCAAGGTCGTCATCACCTCCGCGACCATCGACCCCGAGCGCTTCTCCCGGCACTTCGGAGACGCCCCGATCGTCGAGGTCAGCGGCCGGACGTACCCCGTCGAGGTCCGCTACCGACCGCTCCTCGAGGAGGACTCGGAGGACTCCGACCGCGACCAGATCACCGCGATCTGCGATGCCGTCGAGGAGCTCCAGGGCGAGGGCAAGGGTGACATCCTCGTCTTCCTCTCGGGCGAGCGCGAGATCCGCGACACCGCGGACGCCCTGGTGAAGAAGAACTACCGCTTCACCGAGGTCCTCCCGCTCTACGCGCGGCTCTCGCACGCCGAGCAGCATCGCGTGTTCCAGCCGCACACCGGCCGCAGGATCGTTCTGGCGACCAACGTCGCCGAGACCTCCCTGACCGTCCCGGGCATCAAGTACGTCATCGACCCCGGGTTCGCCCGTATCTCCCGCTACAGCCACCGCACCAAGGTGCAGCGGCTGCCCATCGAGGCGATCTCGCAGGCCAGCGCCAACCAGCGCAAGGGCCGCTGCGGCCGTACGTCCGACGGCATCTGCATCCGCCTCTACAGCGAGGAGGACTTCGAGGCCCGCCCGGAGTTCACGGACGCGGAGATCCTGCGGACCAATCTCGCCTCCGTCATCCTCCAGATGACCGCGGCCGGCCTCGGCGACATCGAGAAGTTCCCCTTCATCGACCCGCCGGACCACCGCAACATCCGCGACGGCGTCCAACTCCTCCAGGAACTGGGCGCGTTGGACCCCTCCGAGAAGGACGTACGCAAGCGGCTCACCCAGACCGGCCGCAAGCTCGCGCAGCTGCCCGTCGACCCGCGCCTGGCACGCATGGTCCTGGAGGCCGACAAGAACGGCTGTGTCCGCGAGGTCATGGTCATAGCCGCCGCGCTGTCCATCCAGGACCCGCGCGAGCGCCCGGCCGACAAGCAGACCCAGGCCGACCAGCAGCACGCCCGCTTCAAGGACGAGACCAGCGACTTCCTGGCGTACCTGAACCTGTGGCGGTACGTCCGCGAGCAGCAGAAGGAGCGGGGCTCGTCGTCCTTCCGCCGGATGTGCAAGCAGGAGTACCTCAACTTCCTGCGCATCCGCGAGTGGCAGGACATCTACACGCAACTGCGTACCGTCGCCAAGCAGATGGGCATCCATCTGAACGAGGAGGACGCGGCCGACCAGTCGGTCCATGTCTCCCTCCTCGCCGGCCTTCTCTCCCACATCGGGATGAAGGACGTGAAGGACGGCAACAAGAACGAGTACCTGGGCGCCCGCAACGCCAAGTTCGCGATCTTCCCCGGCTCGTCCCTCTTCAAGAAGCAGCCGCGGTTCGTGATGTCGGCGGAGCTGGTGGAGACCTCGCGGCTGTGGGCCCGGGTCAACGCGAAGATCGAGCCCGAGTGGGTCGAGCCGCTCGCCGAGCACCTCCTGAAGCGGACGTACTCCGAACCGCACTGGGAGAAGGACCAGGCCGCGGTGATGGCGTACGAGAAGGTCACGCTCTACGGCGTGCCGATCGTCGCCCAGCGGAAGGTGAACTACGGCCGGATCGACCCGGAGTCCTCCCGCGAGCTTTTCATCCGCAACGCCCTGGTCGAGGGTGACTGGCGCACGCACCACAAGTTCTTCGCCGACAACCGCAAGCTGCTGAGCGAGGTCGAGGAGCTCGAACACCGGGCCCGGCGACGGGACATCGTGGTCGACGACGACACCCTGTTCGACTTCTACGACCAGCGGGTGCCCGAACACGTCGTCTCCGGCGCCCACTTCGACTCCTGGTGGAAGCGCAAGCGGCACGAGGAGCCTGAATTCCTCGACTTCGAGCGGGAGATGCTCATCCGGGAGTCGGCGGAGGCGGTCACCAAGGCCGACTATCCCGACTCGTGGCGGCAGGGCCAGCTGAAGTTCCGGGTGACGTACCAGTTCGAGCCGGGAGCGGACGCGGACGGTGTGACGGTCCACATCCCGCTCCAGGTCCTGAACCAGGTCAAGGACGAGGGCTTCGACTGGCAGATCCCGGGCCTGCGCGAGGAGTTGGTGACCGAGCTGATCCGTTCCCTCCCCAAGCCGATCCGCCGCAACTACGTGCCGGCGCCGAACTTCGCGAAACGGTTCCTGGACACGGCGGTGCCGTTGCAGGAGCCCTTGACGGTCACCATGGCCCGCGAGCTGAAGCGCATGGTCGGCGTGCCCTTCGACGCGGAGGACTTCGACCAGTCCCGGATCCCCGACCACCTCCGGATCACGTTCCGGATCGTGGACGAGCGGCGGCGGAAACTGGCGGAGGCCAAGGACCTGGAGGCGCTTCGGGTCCAGCTGAAGCCGAAGGCGCGCCAGGCGCTCTCCCAGGCGGCCGCCGCGACGGCCTCCCGCGAGGGTGGCGAGTCCCTGGAGCGCAAGGGCCTGACGGACTGGACGATCGGCTCCCTCACCCGGGTCTTCGAGACCCGCCGGGCGGGGCAGCCGGTGAAGGCGTACCCGGCGCTGGTGGACGACGGCGACACCGTCTCCGTGCGCCTCTTCGACACCGAGGCCGAGCAGGCCGAGGCGATGTGGAAGGGCACCCGGCGGCTCATCGTGCGCAACATCCCGGTGAACCCGGCGAAGTTCGCGTCCGAGAAGCTGACGAACCCCCAGAAGCTGGCCCTGTCGGCGAATCCGCACGGCTCCATCCAGGCCCTGTTCGACGACTGCGCGACCGCGGCGGCGGACAAGCTGATCGGGGACTTCGGGGGGCCGGCGTGGGACGAGGAGTCGTACCGGAAGCTGTACGACAAGGTGCGTTCGGAGATCGTCGACACCACGGTCCGCACGGTCGGCCAGGTGCAGCAGGTACTCGCCGCCTGGCAGGCCTGTGAGCGCCGCCTGAAGGCCGTACGGAGCCCCGCGCTGCTGGCGAACCTGGCGGACGTACGCAAGCAGTTGGACGCCCTGGTGAGGCCCGGCTTCGTCACGGAGACGGGGTTGCGGCGCCTGCCCGACCTCATGCGCTACCTGGTGGCGGCGGACCGGCGGCTCCAGCAGATGCCGGCGAACGCCCAGCGGGACACGACCCGTATGGAGAAGGTCCACGAGATGCAGGACGAGTACGCCTGGCTCCTGGAGCAGCTCCCGCAGGGCCGGCCCGTGCCGCAGCAGGTCCTGGACGTCCGCTGGATGATCGAGGAGCTCCGGGTCAGCTATTTCGCCCACGCGTTGGGCACGGCGTACCCGATCTCGGACAAGCGGATCGTGAAGACGATCGACACGCTGGCTCCGTGACGACACCTTCACACAGGGTGAGTTCGACCAGGACGTCCCTGCTCCTGTACAGTCCTTCTCGCAGCGCAACGCACCGATAAGCGCCGCGAAACCTGGTCCTGTGGAGCAGTTTGGAGTGCTCGCCACCCTGTCAAGGTGGAGGCCGCGGGTTCAAATCCCGTCAGGACCGCAGTAAAGAGAAGGCCCGCATCCCGGCAACGGGGCGCGGGCCTTCTTCTTTGGGTACGCAGGGCCAGGTATCTCAGCCCGTCCGGCGTTTGAGGACGAGGCCCGTTCAGGGCCGAAGCGGGGGCCGGGGGCGGCAGCCCCCAGGGCGGTCACGGCGGCGCCGAGCGAGGCAGGGCGGGCGTTGAGCGGTGTCACGGCGTCCCCGCGGAGCGCCACGCCATCTTGACGGCGCCTCAAGACCCCGGTACCCAGAAACCAGGCCCCCGTTCCCGACGGAGCCCGGAGGTGGCGTATGGCGGCATCGGTCAGGCACGAGACGCGGGCCCTGCTCCGCGCACACCTGTCTGCCGCGTCGTCGTATCGGCATCTGACCCGGCACTGCCCGATCTGCCATCGCCTCCTGCGCCTGGCGATGGATTCCGCGCCCCGAGCATCCGAACTCCCGGAGGAACCGGAAGAACAGCCGAGGGAGGACGAGACCCCCTCCCCGGCGTGACAGGGCATGACACGGCCTGGCCCCCTCTAGCGCACAAGTCCCAACCGCAACAAGGACTCTGGCATGTGACGGGAGTCACCGCATGAGTTTTTAAAACGGTGGAACTTACCCCTCCCCTACAACAGGTCAATTTAATATGTGCAATTGCACTACTGATCCGACCTGCCCCAGGGCCCGCTCCACAGGAGATCCGACACCCCTCCCCAGACTCCGACAAGCCCACTCACAGCGGCTCCCACCACCCCCTGCGCGCGCACAAAAAAGATCGCGCTGGACTCGGCGGAGTCCAGCGCGATCGACGACGGGGTTGAGAATGGGCCCTGTTGGGGCAGGACCCGCGTCGCTTGGAGCCAGGGTTCGGACGCCGCGACCAGTTGGGGGACCAGCCGGTTTGTCCGGTTATTGAGTTGTTCAGGCCTCGCTGCGCTGCTGCGGAATGCCCGCGAGCAGAGCGCGGACCTCAGCCTCGCGGTAACGGCGGTGTCCGCCGAGCGTACGGATCGACGTGAGCTTGCCGGCCTTCGCCCACCGCGTGACCGTCTTCGGGTCCACGCGGAACATCGTGGCGACCTCAGCCGGGGTCAGCAGCGGCTCGGCATCAGGGGTGCGAGCGGTCATGAGCGGCCTCCTCGGGAGAACCGAACCTTCTCGGTTCTTTCCTCTAAATTCTGCACCTTGACCCGCGTTGCCCGAAATGGCGGATGCGGGTCGAGTCGGTTATAGGACGAACGGCTTGTCCTCGGCACTACAACTACACCATCCGTCCAGCCTCGTCGGCCAAACCGATGGAATTGCCCCCCAGGTGTTCATCGGCGACGGAAGCCGATGGACCATGCCATAGCGGACAGTCACGCCTCTGTGACGATCAGTCACAGAGGCGATCAGGAGTCACCAGACCCCCCAAAGCGGAACCTCCCCCGGGCCCCTTGTCCTATTTTGGCATGAGGAGGGGTAAGAGACGCAAGAGCCGGATACGTGCGGTCCGTCACGCTTGCCCCTAGTTGATGGGACATCAGCGAAACCTCGTGACACCTTGAGCGAGGACGAAACCCCAAAAAGGGCGTCACGTCAAACGTCAGTTCGCCGAGCGCCGGTCCCTGACCGCCCGCCAGCGCTCCACGAGCCGCCCGTAGGCCTCGCCGGCGGCCGCCCCGTCACCGAGCCTCAGCGCCTCGATGCCCTCGGCCACGTCGGCCGCCGAGTGGTCGTCCTCCAGCTCACCCGGCGGCAGGACGTGCACCAGCCCGCCGTAGTCGAGCTCGACCAGCGAACGCGGGTGGAACTCCTCCAGCCAGCGCCCCACGTCGATCAGGCCGTCGATGAGCGGCCCCTCGTCGACACCGTCCTTCAGGGTCCGCAGCGCCCGCGCCACCCGCCGCCGGGCCTGCACCATGGGCGTGCGGTAGCGCAGCATCGGCGGGACCTCTCCGGACCCCTTGTCGAAGCGCCGCTCCTCGTCGCCCACCAGCACGAACCAGTGCAGCGGCACCTGCCAGGTCGCCGTACGGATCCACGGCCTGGCGTCCGGGTTCCGGGCCAGCCAGCGCTCGTAGTCCTGGGACGTCTGGTGGCGTACGACCGCGGGCAGCACGGCGTCCAGGACCGGGCCCGGCAGCTCCTCGCCGAGCTCCTCCATCGCCAGCCAGCCGCGCAGCCGGGTGCGCCAGGGGCACACGCACACCACGCCGTCCACATCGAGCACGAACGCGTCGCTGCTCTCGTGCACCGGCACCGGGACCGGCGGGGTGGGCAGCAGGTCGGCCAGCGAGCGACGCAGTTCGTCCTGGTACGAAGGGCGCTCCTGACGGCGGGCGTAGCGGGCCCAGTGGGTGCGCTCCGGTTCTGGGAAGGCGGCCAGCGGTTCGTACACGCGCAGATAGGTCGCGTACGGGACGATCACCGAGGACACCTTGGGCACGCCTGCTCTCTCCCCCGCCGCCTGCCGGGAAAACCTGCGAAACCCGCACACAAACGCGCGGGAAAACTATGCAAATCGTCGCACGCCCGCAGGTCACTGGAAGGTGATCCTGAGCACTGCACGGTCTCGGGGCGCCACACGCTCTAATCTCGTGCTCACAGGCCCCCGCCACCCGTACGGGAAGCCTGCACCGATCGCCGCGACTTACCCAGGAGTCACCACAGTGACCGACGTAAACGGCGCCGCTGCCGATGTGCTGCACACCCTGTTCCACTCGGACCAGGGCGGCCACGAGCAGGTCGTGCTCTGCCAGGACCGCAGGAGCGGCCTCAAGGCCGTCATCGCCCTCCACTCCACCGCGCTGGGCCCCGCACTCGGCGGGACCCGCTTCTACCCCTACGCCACCGAGGCGGAGGCCGTCGCCGACGCCCTGAACCTCGCGCGCGGGATGTCGTACAAGAACGCCATGGCCGGACTCGACCACGGCGGTGGCAAGGCCGTGATCATCGGGGACCCGGAGCGCGACAAGAGCGAGGAACTGCTCCTCGCCTACGGCCGCTTCGTCGCCTCCCTCGGCGGCCGGTACGTCACCGCCTGCGACGTCGGCACCTACGTCGCCGACATGGACGTCGTCGCGCGGGAGTGCCGCTGGACGACCGGCCGCTCCCCCGAGAACGGCGGCGCCGGCGACTCCTCCGTCCTGACCGCCTTCGGCGTCTACCAGGGCATGCGGGCCAGCGCCGCGCACCTGTGGGGCGACCCGTCCCTGCGCGGGCGCAAGGTCGGCATCGCGGGCGTCGGCAAGGTCGGGCACCACCTGGTCGCGCACCTGCGCGACGAGGGCGCCGAGGTCGTGATCACGGACGTCCGCGAGGAGGCCGTGGGGCGGATCCTCGCCGCCCACCCGACGGGCGTGACGGCGGTCGCCGACACCGCGACCCTGATCCGCGCCGAGGGCCTCGACATCTACGCCCCCTGCGCGCTCGGCGGTGCCCTGAACGACGACACCGTGCCGGCGCTGACCGCGCGGATCGTCTGCGGCGCCGCCAACAACCAGCTCGAGCACCCGGGCGTGGAGAAGGACCTCGCGGACCGGGGAATCCTCTACGCGCCGGACTACGTGGTGAACGCCGGCGGGGTCATCCAGGTCGCCGACGAACTGCACGGGTTCGACTTCGAGCGGTGCAAGGCCAAGGCAGCGAAGATCTACGACACCACGCTCGCCATCTTCGCACGTGCGAAGGAAGACGGGATTCCGCCGGCCGCGGCGGCCGACCGGATCGCCGAGCAGCGGATGCACGAGGCGGCCCTGACGGGGTCCTGAACGCGGTCCTGAACGGGGTCATGAGCATGGCCCGCTGACGTTTGACCGGTACCCGTCGGCGCACACTTAGAGAGAACTCTCACGTTCGTCGGCGGGTCGGCCGCGAAGAAGTGGTTAAAATCGCGGTTGACCAGCGGGGACGGGGCTCCCCGCGGGTGCCGGTGCCGGGCCCGTGCTGCGGGCGACGTACCGTATGGGCGTGGGCTCAGGTACCGTGGAAGCCCTACGGACCGGACTCTCTGTGGAGAGTCCGTTCCAGATCATGAACGCGTGTCAAGACTCTGGGGCCACCGAGCCCCGTATCCGAGGGGGTCGAGCCATGGGGCGCGGCCGGGCAAAGGCCAAGCAGACGAAGGTCGCCCGCCAGCTGAAGTACAGCAGCGGCGGGACTGATCTGTCGCGTCTGGCCAATGAGCTGGGCGCTTCGACTTCGAGCCAGCCGCCGAATGGCGAGCCGTTCGAGGACGACGACGACGAAGACGACCCGTACGCCCAGTACGCGGATCTCTACAACGACGACGAGGACGAGGACGACGAGTCCGGTCCCACGTCCCAACACCGCCGCGGCGCTTGACGCTCTAGCTGTGCTTGACCCGGTCCGAGTGGTTCCACACCACCGGACCGGGTTTTGCGCTGCCTGTCAGGCGCTGTAGTCACCCACCAGCTCGGCACCGGTCGCCTTGTCGCCCCGGTCCGTGATCTCACCCGCGATCCAGGACTCGACCCCGCGGTCGGCCAGGGTCGCCAGCGCCACGTCCGCCGACTCCTCGGGGACGATCGCGATCATCCCGACGCCCATGTTCAGGGTCTTCTCCAGCTCCAGGCGCTCGACCTGACCCGTCCTGCCGACCAGGTCGAAGATCGGGTCCGGGGTCCAGGTGGTGCGGTCGACGATCGCGTGCAGGCCGTCCGGGATCACACGGGCCAGGTTGGCGGCCAGGCCACCACCGGTGACGTGCGAGAAGGCGTGCACCTCGGCCGTGCTGATCAGGGCCAGGCAGTCCAGGGAGTAGATCTTGGTCGGCTCCAGGAGCTCCTCACCGAGGGTGCGGCCCAGCTCGTCGATCCGGGCGTCCAGGGCGAGGCCCGCCTCGTTCAGGAGCACATGCCGGACAAGCGAGTACCCGTTCGAGTGAAGACCGGAGGCCGCCATGGCGATCACCGCGTCACCCTTACGGATGCGATCCGCGCCGAGCAGCCGGTCGGCCTCCACGACGCCCGTACCGGCGCCCGCGACGTCGAAGTCGTCCGGGCCCAGCAGACCGGGGTGTTCGGCCGTCTCGCCGCCCACCAGGGCGCAGCCGGCGAGCACACAGCCCTCGGCGATGCCCTTGACGATCGCGGCGACCCGCTCGGGGTGGACCTTGCCGACGCAGATGTAGTCGGTCATGAACAGCGGCTCGGCCCCGCACACCACGATGTCGTCCATGACCATCGCGACCAGGTCGTGGCCGATGGTGTCGTAGACGCCCATCTGGCGCGCGATGTCGACCTTGGTGCCCACGCCGTCGGTGGCGGAGGCGAGCAGGGGGCGCTCGTAGCGCTTGAGGGCGGAGGCGTCGAAGAGTCCGGCGAAACCGCCGAGGCCGCCGAGGACCTCGGGGCGCTGGGTCTTCTTCACCCACTCCTTCATCAGTTCTACGGCGCGGTCGCCCGCCTCGATGTCGACGCCCGCGGCTGCGTAGCTGGCACCAGTTGTCTCAGACATGGCAGTAGAGAACTTTCGTGTCGTACGTCAGGTGGGACGGGCTGCCTACGGGCGACGGATCGCGTCGGCCGCGGCCGTGGCGGCGGGCCCTGCGGCCAGCTCGGTCTCCAGGAGCTGCTTGCCGAGCAGCTCGGGGTCCGGGAGCTCCATCGGGTACTCGCCGTCGAAGCAGGCGCGGCAGAGGTTCGGCTTGGCGATGGTGGTCGCCTCGATCATGCCGTCGATGGAGATGTAGGCCAGCGAGTCCGCGCCCAGGCTGGTGCCGATCTCGTCGATCGTCATGCCGTTGGCGATGAGCTCGGCGCGGGTGGCGAAGTCGATGCCGAAGAAGCAGGGCCACTTCACGGGCGGCGAGGAGATCCGGATGTGGACCTCGGCGGCGCCCGCCTCGCGGAGCATGCGGACCAGGGCGCGCTGGGTGTTGCCGCGCACGATCGAGTCGTCGACGACGACCAGCCGCTTGCCCTTGATGACTTCCTTGAGCGGGTTCAGCTTCAGGCGGATGCCGAGCTGGCGAATGGTCTGCGAGGGCTGGATGAACGTACGGCCGACATAGGCGTTCTTCACCAGGCCGGCACCGAAGGGAATGCCGGAGGCTTCCGCGTACCCGATCGCGGCCGGGGTGCCGGACTCCGGGGTCGCTATGACCAGATCGGCCTCTACGGGCGCTTCCTTGGCGAGCTTGCGGCCCATCTCCACGCGGGAGAGGTACACGTTCCGGCCGGCGATGTCGGTGTCGGGGCGCGCCAGATAGACGTACTCGAAGACACAGCCCTTGGGCTTCGCTTCCGCGAATCGGGAGGTGCGCAGACCGTTCTCGTCGATGGCGACGAACTCGCCCGGCTCGATCTCACGGACGTAGCTGGCGCCGCAGATGTCGAGGGCGGCGGACTCGGAGGCGACGACCCAGCCGCGCTCCAGCCGGCCGAGGACCAGCGGGCGGATGCCCTGCGGGTCGCGGGCGGCGTAGAGGGTGTGCTCGTCCATGAAGACGAGCGAGAACGCGCCCCGCACCTTCGGGAGGACCGAGTGGGCCGCCTCCTCGATGGTCAGCGGCTTGCCGTCCTCGTCCTCCTGCGCGGCGAGCAGGGCCGTCAGGAGGTCGGTGTCGTTGGTGGCCGCGACGCGCGGGGTGCGGCCGCCCTCCTTCTTCGGGAGGTCGGCGACCATCTCGGCGAGCTGCGCCGTGTTGACCAGGTTGCCGTTGTGGCCGAGCGCGATCGAACCGTGCGCGGTGGCGCGGAACGTCGGCTGGGCGTTCTCCCACACGGAGGCGCCGGTGGTCGAGTAGCGGGCGTGACCGACCGCGATGTGACCCTGGAGCGAACCGAGCGAGGTCTCGTCGAAGACCTGGGACACCAGGCCCATGTCCTTGAAGACGAGGATCTGGGAGCCGTTGCTGACCGCGATACCCGCGGATTCCTGGCCCCGATGCTGGAGGGCGTAGAGCCCGAAGTAAGTGAGCTTGGCGACCTCTTCACCGGGAGCCCAGACCCCGAAGACGCCGCAAGCGTCCTGGGGGCCCTTCTCGCCGGGGAGCAGATCATGACTGAGTCGACCGTCACCACGTGGCACGGCTCCGAGTGTAGGCGAGATCGACCACTGGTCCGAATTCGCGGAGAGTGGGCTTTCTTACTCCGCGCGGGCCGTAACGCTTCCGCCGGACGGGTTCGTGATCTTCAGAGAATCCCGTTCCTGCTGGTAGGACACCTTGCCGGAGAGGATCCCGGCGAGTTCACGCTCGGTCTTCATCACCGGGCCCGAACACATCATGCGCGTGGTCGCCAGGGACCCGAAGTCGATGGTCCCGTCCTTGACGACGGCTTTGCCGTGGAAGGTGTTGCAGCCGAGGCTGCCGGTGACGGTGTCGTCCTCGGTGAGGGTGATGTGGGCGTTCCCGCCCAGGGACCAGCGGGTGCCCTTGAGGGCCGGGGGCTTCTTCTCGCGGAAGGAGATGCTGTCGCCGCGCGGTGTGGTCAGGGTCAGGGTGCTGACGCCGTTCCGTACCGTGACCTTGGCCTTGTGGGTGCCCTGGAAGACCTCGACGAACTTGGCCTCGAACGTGCCGAGCGGGTCGGGGCAGCCGATCAGCGTCTGGATCAGGTCGGTGATCCGCACGGTGTCGCCGTCGATCTCGGCGTCGGCACCGATGCTGTTGCAGCCGACCGAGCCGCCGGAATCACCGCCGTCCTCACGGGCGGCGCCGGGGTCGGGCTTGAAGACGATGCGGGCGTCCTGGACGGTCTTGGCGTCCTTCGGCAGGACGTACTCCTTGCCGTTGACGGTCACCTTCTGCGGCAACCAGTCGACGTCCGCGATACCGGCCGGCCGGGACGCCTTCCCGCGGTCGGTGACGCCGTCGCTCCCGGCGCCGGACTGCGTGCCGCACGCGGCCGTCAGCAGGGCGGTGCCGACGGCGGCCAGGGCGGCGCATTTCACACGTGTCGTCCGCTTCATGCCTCTTGGACGCACGAGCCCCGCGAAGGGTTCGCTCCCCCACCCGTCGAATCAGGCCATCAGCGGCAGCAGCCCGCCCAGGTCCGCCCGCTCCCCGCTCGCACTGACCTTGGCCTTCTCGATCGCGTCCTGCCAGGTGAGCCGCCCGGTGGCGAGCCGGAGCCAGGTCAGCGGGTCGGTCTCGACGACGTTCGGCGGGGTGCCCCGGGTGTGCCTGGGCCCCTCGACGCACTGCACGACGGCGTACGGCGGCACCCGTACCTCGGTCGAACCGCCGGGCGCCTTCACGGCGAGGGCGTCGGCAAGGAGCCGGGTGCAGGCGGCCAGGGCCTGACGGTCGTACGGGATCTCCAGGCCGGGGACGGCCGCGTTCAGGTCGTCGGTGTGGACGACGAGTTCGACGGTCCGGGTGACCAGGTAGTCGGCGAGGGGCAGCGCGCCGACGTTGGTCTCCAGGAGCCGCGTGCCGGGGTGGGCGTCCAGCAGCTCGGCCAGGGTCCGCTCGACGCCGCCGAGGTGGGCGTCGAGGTCGGGGTGCCGTTCGGCGACGCCCCGGGTGAAGTCGTCGATGGCCGGGGCGCTTTGGGCGGTGGCGAAGGGCCAGTCGAGGAGCGTGGCGTCCTGCCGCGGGGGCGCGGGCCGCTCCAGGCTCCGGTGCACGGCCGTGACCGCCATCGCGATGTGCGCGACCAGCTCCCGCACCGTCCACTCGCCCAGCCGCGTGGGGAGCGCCAGTTGCTCGGGGGTCAGCGTGCGTACGGCCGCCCGTACGTGTCCTAGCTGGGCCTCCACGGCCTTGCGGATCTTGACGGGGTCGTAGGTGCGGGCGCGCTTCCTGGCCGTGGGCATGACGGAGAGCCTAGTCCGGCACCCCCATGACGAAGGCCCCGCCCGTCACGACGACAGGCGGGGCCTTCCGGCTCGTACGACTGCCGACTACTTGAGCAGTGCGGGGATCGTCTCCTCGTGAGCCGTCCGCAGCTCCTCCAGCGACAGCTCGAACTCGCCCTGGAGCTCGACCGAGTCACCGTCCACGACACCGATGCGGGTGACGGGCAGGCCCCGGGCGCCGCACATGTCGTTGAAGCGGAGCTCCTCGGAGCGCGGGACCGCCACCACGGCACGGCCCGCCGACTCCGAGAACAGGAACGTGAACGCGTCGAGCCCGTCCGGTACGACCAGACGCGCGCCCTTGCCGCCGAGCAGGGCCGACTCCACGACCGCCTGGATCAGACCGCCGTCGGAGAGGTCGTGCGCGGAGTCGATCATGCCGTCCCGGGAGGCGGAGATCAGGATCTCGGCCAGCAGGCGCTCGCGCTCCAGGTCGACCTTGGGCGGCAGGCCGCCGAGGTGGTCGTGGACGACCTGGGACCAGGCCGAGCCGCCGAACTCCTCGCGGGTGTCACCGAGGAGGTACAGCAACTGGCCCTCCTCCTGGAACGCGACCGGCGTGCGCCGGGCCACGTCGTCGATGACGCCGAGGACGGCCACGACCGGGGTCGGGTGGATGGCCGCCTCGCCCGTCTGGTTGTAGAGCGAGACGTTGCCGCCGGTCACCGGGGTGCCGAGCTGCTGGCAGGCGTCGGCGAGACCACGGATGGCCTCCGCGAACTGCCACATGACGGCCGGGTCCTCGGGCGAGCCGAAGTTCAGGCAGTCGGACACCGCGAGCGGCTTGGCACCCGTGGTGGCGACATTGCGGTACGCCTCCGAGAGCGCCAGCTGGGCGCCCGCGTACGGGTCCAGCTTGGCGTACCGGCCGTTGCCGTCGGTCGCGATGGCGACACCGAGGCCGGTCTCCTCGTCGATGCGGATCATGCCGGAGTCCTCGGGCTGGGCGAGGACCGTGTTGCCCTGCACGAAGTGGTCGTACTGCGAGGTGATCCACTTCTTGGAGGCCTGGTTGGGAGAGCTCACCAGCTGGAGGACCTGCTGCCTGAGCTCTTCCGAAGTCCCGGGCCGGGGAAGCTTGTTGGCGTCGTCGGCCTGGAGCTCGTCCTGCCAGGACGGCCGGGCGTACGGACGCTCGTAGACCGGGCCGTCGTGCGCGACCGTACGCGGGTCGACGTCGACGATCTTGCCGCCGTGCCAGTAGATCTCCAGGCGGTCGCCGTCGGTCACCTCACCGATGACGGTCGCGATGACGTCCCACTTGTCGCAGATCTCCAGGAACCGGTCGACCTTCTCCGGCTCCACGACCGCGCACATGCGTTCCTGCGACTCGCTCATGAGGATTTCCTCGGGCGAGAGCGTCGAGTCGCGCAGCGGTACGTCGTCCAGCGTCACGCGCATGCCGCCGGAGCCGTTGGAGGCGAGCTCGGAGGTGGCGCAGGACAGACCGGCCGCGCCGAGGTCCTGGATGCCGACGACCAGCTTCTCCTTGAAGGCCTCCAGGGTGCACTCGATGAGGAGCTTCTCCTGGAAGGGGTCGCCGACCTGGACGGCCGGGCGCTTCGACGGCTTGGCGTCGTCGAAGGTCTCGGAGGCCAGGATCGAGGCGCCGCCGATGCCGTCGCCACCGGTCCGGGCCCCGTACAGGATGACCTTGTTGCCCGCGCCGGACGCCTTCGCGAGGTGGATGTCCTCGTGCCGCATCACACCGATGGCACCGGCGTTGACCAGCGGGTTGCCCTGGTAACAGGCGTCGAAGACGACCTCGCCGCCGATGTTGGGGAGCCCGAGGCAGTTGCCGTAGCCGCCGATGCCGGCGACGACACCCGGCAGGACGCGCTTGGTGTCGGGGTGGTCCGCCGCACCGAAGCGCAGGGGGTCGACCACGGCGACCGGGCGCGCGCCCATCGCGATGATGTCGCGCACGATGCCGCCGACGCCGGTGGCCGCGCCCTGGTAGGGCTCGACGTACGACGGGTGGTTGTGCGACTCGACCTTGAAGGTGACCGCGTAACCCTGACCGACGTCCACGACGCCGGCGTTCTCACCGATGCCGACGAGCAGGGCGTCCGACTGGGGAGCCTTCTCGCCGAACTGGCGCAGGTGCACCTTCGACGACTTGTACGAGCAGTGCTCGGACCACATGACCGAGTACATGGCGAGCTCGGCACCGGTGGGCCGGCGGCCGAGGATCTCGACGACGCGCTCGTACTCGTCCTTCTTCAGGCCCAGTTCGGCCCAGGGCAGCTCGACGTCGGGGGTCGCGGCCGCGTGCTCGACCGTGTCCAGAGGCGTCCGGCTCATGCGTTGACCAGCTTCTTGAGGATCGAGGTGAAGAAGGGGAGGCCGTCGGTGCGGCCCGTCCCGATCAGCGGCTCGGTGGCGTGCTCGGGGTGCGGCATGAGGCCTACGACGTTCCCGGCCTCGTTGGTGATGCCGGCGATGTCACGGAGCGAGCCATTGGGGTTGAAGTCGAGGTAGCGGAAGACGACCCGCCCCTCGGCCTCCAGCTTGTCCAGCGTGTACTCGTCGGCGACGTACCGGCCGTCCATGTTCTTCAGCGGGATGTGGATCTCCTGGCCGGACGTGTAGTCGGCGGTCCAGGCGGTGTCCGCGTTCTCCACCCGCAGCTTCTGGTCGCGGCAGATGAAGTGGAGGTGGTCGTTGCCGAGCATCCCGCCCGGGAGCAGGTGGGCCTCGGTGAGGATCTGGAAGCCGTTGCAGATGCCGAGGACCGGGAGACCGGCCTTCGCCTGCTCGATGACCGTCTCCATCACGGGCGAGAAGCGGGAGATGGCGCCGGCCCGCAGATAGTCGCCGTAGGAGAAACCACCGGGGAGCACGATCGCGTCGACCTGGTGGAGGTCCTTGTCCTTGTGCCACAGGGCGACCGGTTCGGCACCCGCGAGGCGGATCGCGCGCTGGGTGTCCCGGTCGTCGAGGCTGCCGGGGAAAGTGACGACGCCAATACGAGCGGTCACTTCACGGCCTCCGCGACTTCCTCGATCTTCACGGTGAAGTCCTCGATCACGGTGTTGGCGAGGAAGGATTCCGCAAGATCATGGATGCGGGCCAGCGCGGCCTCGTCGACCGGACCCTCAACTTCCAGTTCGAATCGCTTTCCCTGACGTACGTCGGAGATGCCTTCGAAACCCAGTCGCGGCAGTGCGCGCTGGACCGCCTGGCCCTGGGGGTCGAGGATCTCCGGCTTGAGCATGACGTCGACTACGACGCGTGCCACTGGCACTCCCGGTGGTGTGGTGCTGAGCAGGTTCCTTCAGACTACCCGCACAAAATTTCTACGCGCGTTGAGTTGTAGGAATCTACGTGACGGCCATCACGGCCGGCCTGCCGCTCCGGTGTTCGCGAAAATTTCCGGGAAAGATCTCAGATCGACACCCGATACCTATTGCGCTCGGACACGCGGAAGGATTTAGTCGAGCTTCACAATGCATTGTCTGGCACGGTACAAATGAATTGATGACGTGCCGTACGAAGGGACCGATATTCGTGGCGCAGAAGGTCGTGGTCACTCTCTTTGACGACATCGACGGCTCGGAAGCGGCGGAAACGATCGCCTTCGGACTCGACGGCAAGTCGTACGAGATCGACCTGAATCAAACCAATGCCAAGAAACTGCGTAAGGCGCTCGAGCCCTACGTGGAGGCCGGCCGCAAGCGGTCCAGGTCGGGCAAGGCGTACAAGCAGACCGAGGTCGCGCCCGATCCGGCGGCGGTCCGGGCCTGGGCCCAGGCCAACAAGATGGACGTCCCGGCCCGCGGACGCATCCCCAAGAAGGTCTACGAGGCGTTCGCCGAGGCGCAGTAGCTCCCGGTCGACGCCGGGTCACCCGCCCCTCGGGACAACCGACTTGCGTTGCACCCCACCCGGTCAGCTAGAGTCTGGAGCACGCCGAGGGGCGAGGCCGAAAGGCCCAGCTCACGGACTACGTGCGGGTGTAGTTCAGTAGTAGAACATCCTCCTTCCAGGAGGAAGGCGCAGTGTGCAATTCCTGTCACCCGCTCTGCACCACCGGTCCCGGTCCCTTGTGGATCAGGTAGGATGGTGCTCGCGCCGATCGGTGAGAGCCGGTCGGATGCAATGCGAACGTAGCTCAGTTGGTAGAGCGCAACCTTGCCAAGGTTGAGGTCGCGAGTTCGAACCTCGTCGTTCGCTCTTGAGTGAAGACCCCGGTCCCCTGGACCGGGGTTTTTTCTTGCCTCCTGCTCCGTCTGACATTTGTCACACGGAGTGGTGACAGCACGCACTGCTGTCGCCTCCCGTCCGCCGGGACGCTGGGTTCATGAACACCGACGAACACGTGATTGAGGTCACCGACCTGCGGCGTGTGTACGGGGGCGGGTTCGAGGCCGTGCGCGGAATCAGTTTCTCCGTGGCACAGGGAGAGATCTTCGCCCTGCTCGGCACCAACGGCGCCGGCAAGACGTCCACCGTCGAACTGCTGGAGGGGCTCGCCCGGCCGACCGAGGGGCGCATCCGCGTCCTCGGCCACGATCCCCATACCGAACGGGCCGTCGTACGGCCCCGCACCGGCGTGATGCTCCAGGAGGGCGGCTTTCCCTCCGAGCTGACCGTGGGCGAGACCGCGCGGATGTGGGCGGGCTGTGTGAGTGGGGCCCGGCCGCCGCTGGAGGTTCTGGAACTGGTCGGGCTCGCCCGGCGGACCGGCGTACGCGTGAAGCAGCTGTCCGGAGGGGAGCGGCGGCGCCTCGACCTGGCGCTCGCGCTGCTCGGCGACCCCGAGGTGCTGTTCCTCGACGAGCCGACGACCGGGCTCGACGCCGAAGGGCGCCGGGACACCTGGGAGTTGGTGCGGGCGCTGCGGGAGGGCGGCACGACCGTACTGCTCACCACGCACTATCTGGAGGAGGCCGAGGGTCTCGCCGACCGGCTGGCGATCCTGCACGAGGGGCGGGTCGCGGCCGAGGGGACACCGGACGAGGTGACCGCCGCGCAGCCGTCGCGGATCTCGTTCGAACTGCCGGAGGGCTGGTTCGTGGGGGATCTGCCGCCGCTCGGGGACCTCGGCGTATCCGGGCACGAGGTCGACGGAAGGGTCGTACGGCTCCGCACGCACGAGCTCCAGCGGGCCGCCACCGGGCTGCTGACCTGGGCCGATCGGGCCGGGGTCGAGCTGCGCCGGCTCGATGTGCGGTCGGCGTCGCTGGAGGAGGCGTTCCTGGGGATCGCGGCGCGTGAGGGGGTGGCGGCGTGAGCGCGAATCGCGGCATGCGTGCGGATGGCGGCGTGAACGCGGAGCGCGGCACGAGGGGCGATGGCGGCACGAGGGCCGATGGCGGCACGAGGGCCGATGGCGGCACGAGGGCCGATGGCGGCACGAGCGTCCCCATCGCGCGAGGCGGTCGCCGCGTGAGCGCCCTCACCACTCCCGCCGAGCGGCTCGGCGCCCTCGCCCGGGCCGAGTTCACGCTGCTCGGACGCAGCAGGGCCACGCTCCTGACGGCTGTGCTGGTGCCGCTCGCGCTGCCGTTCACGCTGCGGTCCGTGGTGGACGACATGGACGTCCAGAAGGAGGGACTGAGCGTCGGGCTCGTGCTGCTGCCCGCCGCGATCGGCTTCTCCCTGCTGTTCGGGGTCTACAGCGCCCTCGTCGCGATCTACACCACCCGGCGCGAGGAGCTGGTGCTGAAGCGGCTGCGCACGGGGGAGCCGCGGGACGCCGAGATCCTGTGCGGGACCGCGCTGCCGATCGGCGCGACCGCGGTGGTGCAGTCCCTGGTGGTGGCGGCGGGAAGCGCGGTGCTGCTCGACCTGCCCGCGCCGCGTGCACCCCAGTTCGCCGTCCTGGGGCTGCTGCTGGGCCTGGTGATGTGTGCGGCCCTCGCGGCCGTGACGGCGGCGGTGACCCGGACCGTGGAGAGCGCGCAGGTCACCACCCTGCCGTTCGTCCTGGTATCGATGGCCGTCTCGGGCGTCACCGTCCCGCTGGAGATGCTGCCGGACCGGCTCGCGTCGGTGTGCGAGCTGCTGCCGCTCTCCCCCGTGATCACCCTGATCCGCGGCGGCTGGTCGGGCACGCTGTCGGTCTACGAGGCCTTCGGCGCCCTCGGGACGGCACTGGCCTGGACCGTGCTCGCGGTGTTTGCTGTGGGACGGTGGTTCCGCTGGGAGCCGAGGCGCTGACGTACGGGGTGAGCATGCGCAAGCCGGGGGGCTGGTGGCGGCGGAAGAGCACGCCGGCGAAGGTCGAGACGTACACGCGGTGGTCGTTCCACTTCTTCGCGCTGACCGAGGTCGCCTCGGTCGGGCTGCCGCTGTTCGGGGCGATGCCCGGCTGGCTGACCGTCCTGATGCTGGTGATGGTGGTCGGACACGCGGGGACCTGTGCCGTGACCGCGTCCCGGGCACTGGACTGGACGCGCGGCCGCCGCGAGCAGCCCGTCCACATGCTGTGGATACTCGGCACGCTCACCTT
Organism: Streptomyces sp. NRRL B-3229; assembly: GCF_000719505.1. Classification (NCBI taxonomy): domain Bacteria; kingdom Bacillati; phylum Actinomycetota; class Actinomycetes; order Kitasatosporales; family Streptomycetaceae; genus Streptomyces; species Streptomyces sp. NRRL B-3229. Next base: position 43,654 of record NZ_JOGP01000009.1, read on the forward strand.
CGCGGTCGCGGTGACGGCCGTCGCGATCACCGAACACGGACCCGGCGGGGAGAACGTCGACACCGCGGCGGGCGGGATCTTCGCGGTCGTGCTGATCTTCGGTGCCGGAGTGACCGCGCTGGGGGTGCGGGCCCGGAATCGGGTCCTCGCCATCGTCTCGGGGTTCGCCGCGGGCGCGGGGGTCATCGCCTTCCCGCTCGGGATGCCCGCCCCTGCGACCCTTGCGGCGATGGTGGGCGTGCTGCTCGGCGCCGGGTTCCTCGCCTTCACCTCCATCTTCTCGGTGTGGCTGCTCACCGCCGTCTACGAACTCGACGAGGCCCGCGAGACCCGGGCCCGGCTCGCCGTCGCCGAGGAGCGGCTGCGGTTCGGGCGGGACCTGCACGACGTGATGGGCCGGAATCTCGCCGTGATCGCGCTGAAGAGCGAGCTGGCCGTGCAGCTGGCTCGGCGCGGGCGGGAGGAGGCCGTGGACCAGATGACCGAGGTGCAGCGGATCGCCCAGGAGACCCAGCGCGAGGTGCGGGATGTCGTACGGGGCTACCGGGAGGCCGACCTCGGGGCCGAACTGGCGGGAGCGCGAGGAGTGTTGACCGCGGCGGGGATCGACTGCCGGATCACCGGGGAACCGGCCGGGCTGCCCGCCGAGGTGCAGTCGGCGCTCGGCTGGGTGGTGCGGGAGGCCACCACCAACGTCCTGCGGCACGGGGACGCCAAGCGGTGCGAGGTGGTCGTACGGAAGGAAGCAGGGCGTGTGGTGCTGACCGTGGAGAACGACGGGGCGCTGACGGCGTCGGGCTCCGGCGGGTCCGGACTCGCCGGCCTGCGGGAGCGGCTCGCCGCGGTGGCCGGGACGCTGGAGGCAGGACCGGCGGGCAAGGGCGTGTTCCGGCTGGTGGCGCGGGTGCCGGTGGCGGCAGCCGTCGTCGACGGCAGGGTGGTCGACGGCGGTGGCGTGGTCGACGGCAGGGTGGTCGACGGCGGGGTCGTCGACGGCGGGGTCGTCGACGGCGGGGTGGTCGCGTGACCGTGCGTCTGCTGCTCGCCGACGACGAGCATCTGATCCGGGGCGCGCTCGCCGCGCTGCTGTCCCTGGAGGACGATCTGGCCGTCGTCGCGGAGGCGGCCACCGGTCCCGAGGCGCTGGCGATGGCCCGGGCGCACGGGCCCGACGTCGCCGTACTCGACTTGCAGATGCCCGGGGCGGACGGTGTGAAGGTCGCCACATCGCTGCGCGCCGAGCTGCCGTCGTGCAAGGTGCTGATCGTCACCAGTCACGGGCGGCCGGGACATCTCAAGCGGGCTCTCGCGGCGGGTGTGCGCGGATTCGTCCCCAAGACCGTCAGCGCGCAGCGACTCGCCGAGATCATCCGCACGGTGCATGCCGGAAACCGTTACGTCGACCCGGAGTTGGCCGCCGACGCGATCTCCGCCGGGGACTCGCCCCTGACCGCGCGGGAGGCCGAGGTGCTGGAGTTCGCCGCCGACGGGGCGCCCGTCGCGGAGATCGCCGAACGGGCCGCGCTGTCGCAGGGCACCGTACGGAACTACCTGTCGTCGGCCGTCTCCAAGCTCGGGGCGGAGAACCGTCATGCGGCCGTGCGGCTCGCACGCGAGCGAGGTTGGGTATAGTGGTTCCCGCGCCACGGCGCATGCGAACGTAGCTCAGTTGGTAGAGCGCAACCTTGCCAAGGTTGAGGTCGCGAGTTCGAACCTCGTCGTTCGCTCCAGTTCGAAAGCCCCCCGGCTCTGGTCGGGGGGCTTTCGCGTGGTGCGTCTCGCGTTGTGTGTTTCGCGTTTCGCGTTTCGTGCTGAGCCCCGGCTTCCGCCGGGGCTTTTCACGTTACGACCAGCTGGTGCCTGTCAGTCGCTCGAACGCCTCGACGTACTTGGCGCGGGTACGGTCCACGACCTCCTGCGGGAGCGCCGGCGGAGGCTGCTCGCTCTTCCTGTTCCAGCCGGACTCCGGCGAGGTCAGCCAGTCGCGCACGAATTGCTTGTCGTACGACGGCTGCGCGTGCCCTGGCTCCCACTGGTCGGCCGGCCAGAAGCGGGAGGAGTCCGGGGTGAGGACCTCGTCCGCGATGACGAGGGTGTCGCCGTCGAAGCCGAACTCGAACTTGGTGTCCGCGAGGATGATCCCCCGGTCCCGGGCGATGTCCCGGCCCCGGCTGTAGACGGCGAGGGTCGCCTGGCGCAGCTGGGCCGCGGTGTCGGCGCCGACCTGGCGGGCGACCTCCTCGTAGGAGACGTTCTCGTCGTGCTCGCCGACGGCGGCCTTGGTGGCCGGGGTGAAGATCGGGGCGGGCAGCTCGCTGCCGTCGGTGAGACCCTCGGGGAGGGCGAGGCCGCAGACCGTGCGGGAGTCGTTGTACTCCACCAGGCCGGAGCCGGTGAGGTAGCCGCGGGCGACGGCCTCCACGGGGACCATCCGGAGCGACTTGCAGACCAGGGTCCGGCCGGCCCATTCGGCGGGGGCGCCTTCCGGCACGTCCGTGCTCAGGACGTGGTTCGGCAGCAGGTCGGCGATCTGGTCGAACCACCACAGGGACAGCTGGGTGAGGACGCGGCCCTTGTCGGGGATCTCCGTCGGCAGCACCCAGTCGAAGGCGGAGATGCGGTCACTGGCGACCATCACGAGGTCGCCCGCCTCGTTCTGGTACAGCTCGCGCACCTTGCCGGTGTGGAGGTGCACCAGGCCCGGAACCTCGAGCGGCTCGGGCTTTTCTACGAATCCGGACACGGTTCCTCCCCGTGGGTATGTCCAACGGGTCGATTGTCCCGTATATGGGTCCGACCTTGGACTCGGGGTGGGTCGGAGGGGTGGCAGGCGGCTGCGGGCGTGGGCGGGGTGGGCGTGAGGTGGGCGTGGGTGTGGGGTCAGTCACGCTTGCAGATGCGGTCCAGGAGGTTGGAGGTGGCGCGCTGGACGCGGGGGTCGACATGGCCCGGGCGGTCCAGCGCCGGGGACCAGGCGAAGGTGCCGGCGGCGAAGACCAGGGCGCCGGAGGGGGCGCGGTAGAGGGACGTCTCCTGGTGGCGCAGGGCGCCCTCGCTGTCGGCGTACGGCGAGTGGGCGAGCAGGATGCGGTCGTCGTGCTCGGGGAGCGGCGTGCGCGGGAAGTAGCGGTCGGCCTCGCCCGCGACCAGGCCCGCGATCTCGTCGCCCTCGTGGGCGCCGGTGGCGTCCCACAGCCAGTGGCCGGCGTTGCGGACGATCAGGGGGTGCGGCTCGGGCACCCGTCCGGCGTACTGGATGCCGACCAACTGCTGCTCGGGGCGGTCGACTTCACGCCAGAGCACCGGCCTGCCCGGGCCCTTGCGTTTGCGGCAGGTGAGCAGGCGGTCGGGGACGCCCGAGGGCGAGGGGCCCAACTCGACCTGCCAGTACATGGTGTTGGCGGACAGGAAGACGAGGGAGGTGCCGCTGTCCCGGGCCCCCTCGACCGCGCGGCGCATGGCCGTCGACCAGTACTCGTCGTGGCCGGGGAAGACCAGGCCCCGGTAGCGGGTGAGGTCGAGGTGTCCCGCGTGCAGGTCTCGGGCGTCGGCGTAGGCGAGGTCGTAGCCGTAGCGCTCGGCGAAGCGGATGAAGTCGTAGGCGTGGCCGACGTGCAGGGGCAGGCCCGCGCCCGCGTACGGCCGGTCGAAGGAGACCGTGGTCGCGGCGTCGGCCTCGCCGAGAAGCCGGCCGTTCTCGTCCCAGGCGTGGTAGAGGCTGGCGCCGGTGCGGCCGTCCTCCGGGTAGAGGTTGTACGCCTGCCACGTCACGTCGGGCAGCAGGAGCAGCAGGTCCGCCGGGTGGTTGTCGCGGACCGTGAAGGGGATGTGGGAGCGGTAGCCGTCGGCGGTGGTGAGCACCGCCACGTACGCCCCGATGCTCCAGTACGACGGGATCTGGAGGCGCCAGCTCAGCCACCAGTGGTGACAGGAGACCGTGCGGTCCGCCGTCAGTGGCGGGGGCTGGACGATGCCGGAGAGCCGGGGGCTGGTGGTGATCTTCGCCGCGCCGTCACCGCCGTAGTGGCCGATGCGGTAGATGTCGACCGCGAACTCCTGGGGCGGATCGACGGTGATGTGGAAGTCGACGGCCTCGCCGGGGGCCACCGCGCCGGTGGAGGTGAAGCCCTTGATCTGGCGCCGGACGTCGTCCGCGGAACGGGGGGCGCCGCCGGTGGGCGCGGTGCGGGGGGAGGGGACTCGGGCGCCCTTCTTGGGGGTGTGGGCCGGGTCCGTCTCGACGTACCAGGGGACCACCTGGCCGGTGTCGTCGAAGTAGGTCTCGGTGCCGCGGAGCCAGGGGACGGGGCCCTGGCCAAAGGGATCCGTCACGGCATGCGCGAGTGCTCCTGACTCCCAACGGCGGATGTGCTCCGGTCCTGGGCCCATGGTGGCTCCCCTCCCTGTGCCCCCGTTGTCCGTCTTGGCCGGTGCGGTGCCTGTGCGTGTGCCTGTGGCTCGGTCGTGCGGTGCTGGTGCTGTGCCGGTGCTTTGTGCGTCTGTCCTATGGCGTGTGCCCATGCCATGTGCGCGATCGGTCCCAGCACATCACATACCGCACGCGGACTATCACTATTCGTTGCGAATTGACCGAAAGTGGAAGCAGGGGTTCCGGCTCGGTCAGACGAGGCGGACCGGCTTCTCGGGACGTATCCCCGACTTGACCAGCCAGGCGCGCAGGGGTGCGGGGTCGCCGTCCTCGACGAGGCTGAGGACTCGGGGGATGAGGTCCGCCGCGCGTTCGCCGTTGATGAGGAGGGACGGCCCGTCGAGCCAGTCCAGGCCGGGGGTGGCGCCCGCGGTGTCGATCGCGGCGCAGCAGACCATCGCTGTGACGTGGTCGGTGAGGAGCTCCCGGGCGGTGCGGGGTGGCTGGAGGGGGAAGAGGGGCAGCGCGGTGTCGTCCCAGGGGGTGGCCTCGGGCGTGCTGCGGGGGTGAGAGGCGCCGGCTTCCTCGCGGGCGAGCTCGGCGGTGAGTGCGGCGGCGAGTGTCTCGGCTTCGCCTTCGACCGCTGTGTGCCTGCCCGCACCACCCGTGACGCTTTCGTCGTCTGGTGCGGGTTGTGACCCCTGCGGGGCGGTTTCGCCGTCGGCGGCTGCGGGGGCGTTCGAGGGGGTTGCGGCAGGCGGGGAGGCATCGAGGGCCGGGCCCGTCTGTGGGGTCGAGGGGGGTTCCGGGACCGTGTGGCGGGAGGCCGACAGGTGGGTGAGGACGCGGGCGAGAGTGGGCACGTGGGAGTCCGGCGCGGTGGTGCCCGGGGTGTGGGTCACGCCCTGGGCGTCGAGGACCCGGTGGAGACGGGCCGCGTCCAGGCGCCACTTGCGGTCCACGACCTCCTCCGGGTACTCCTGCCAGTCCACCGGGGCCCAGTCCGGACCGGTCTCCGCGGGCCCGCCGTGGAAGAGGCGGGCGGCGAGGAGGGAGGCGGCCTCGTCGATCGTGCCGGGCTCCTCCAGCAGGTCGCACGCCGGACGCTCGCCCAGGCGGGAGGCGAACCCCTCGGCCAGGCGGTCGCGCCGGGACAGCTCGGTGAGGGCGGCCACCACGCCCGCGTCCAGACGGGACGGCCAGCGCCCCATCCGCCAGGCGGGCAGCGCGACCCGGGTGAGAAGGCGGTCCCAGCCCGCGTACGCGAGACCCACCTGCTCCTGCGCGACGATCCTCAGCCCGTAGTCCACAGCCTGTGCACGCTCGGCGGCCGCCGCGGCGACCCCGCGCTCCATGAGAGCCGCATGCTCCCGGCAGCCGCGCAGCATGAGGCGGGCCACCGAGGCGACGCCCGCGCACAGCACACGGGTGAGCGGGCAGCGCCCGGGGGTGGAGCCGACGGCCACCGCGGCGTCCAGACCCCGTACGAAACGGCGGGCGGCCGCTATGTCCGGGTGCGCCGAGGGTCCCGTACCGGCGACGACCGGGGCGAGCACCGCGCGCAGCTCTCCGACGCGCATCCACCACAGGAACGGCGACCCGATGACCAGCACCGGCGCCGCCGGGACCCGGCGGTGGGAGCCGCCGGCGCCCGCGATCTCGTCGTCCCGGCCCTCCTGCGGGGGCGGGCCGTGGGCGGGGTGGGTGCGGTCCTCCAGCCAGCTGTCGCAGTCCGGGGTGAGCGCTATCGCGGAGGGGGCGGGGACGTCCAGCCGGTCGGCGAGGTCGCGCACCATGCGGTACAGGTCGGGCGCGGCCTCCTCGGCGATGGCGACGGTCGGGCTGACGGCCGGCCGGGCCCGGGCGACGACCAGGGCGATGACCCCGGCCGCGAGCAGCACGATCACACCGAGCACGCTCATGACCAGCCGGGCGGCGTCCCAGACCCCACCCACGAGATGCCCCGTGGAACCTCCGGCGAGCAGCACCACGGCGACCGCCGCGGGCAGCAGCGCCACGGCCAGCGCACGGCTGCGGATGCGCAGCACGGCGAGGGCCCGGGAGCGCGCGGCCTGCGCGCCTGCCTCCACACCGATTCCGGTCACGACCGGACCTCACCCCCTCCCTGCGATCCTGAATGCCCGGCTGTCCTGGCGTTGCTCACTCCCCCACTGTGGCAGCCGCCACTGACATCGCAATGCCGGTGGGCCAAGTGCCGGACCGCTTGCGCCGCACCCTAGTTGGGCCCCGCGCCCCCGTCAGCCGTATGGCGCCCCGGTCACTCGATGGAATGGCTTTGGGGAAAGGTGGATGACGTACAGCAAAGATCAGGCCCCGAATCCTTAGACGGATCCGGGGCCGATCGGGTTGTTCGGGGGGACGGCGCTTCGCCCCGGTTTCCGGGGCCGTACGACTTACCGGGATGCGGACGCCTTACCAGGCTTCGGACGCCTTACCAGGCTTCGGACGCCTTACCGGGGTTCGGACGCCGCTTTCGCCGCGATGTCCGTCCGGTGCTGGGAACCGTCGAGGCCGATACGGGCCACCGCCCGGTACGCGCGCTCACGGGCCTCGGTGAGGTCCTTGCCGGACGCCGTGACCGACAGGACGCGACCGCCGGCGCTGACGACGGCGTCGCCGTCCCGCTTGGTGCCGGCGTGCAGGACGTAGGCGTGCGGGGCGTCCTGGGCGGCCACCTCGTCGAGGCCGGTGATCGGGTCGCCGGTGCGCGGGGTGCCGGGGTAGTTGTGCGAGGCGACGACCACGGTGACCGCGGCGTCCTCGCTCCAGCGCAGGGGCGGCAGGTCCTCGAGGTTGCCGCTCGCGGCGGCGAGCAGGACGCCGGCCAGCGGGGTCTTGAGACGGGCCAGGACGACCTGGGTCTCGGGGTCGCCGAAGCGGGCGTTGAACTCGATCACCCTGACGCCCCGGGAGGTGATCGCGAGACCGGCGTAGAGCAGGCCCGAGAAGGGGGTGCCGCGGTGCCGCATCTCGTCGACAGTCGGCTGGAGAACGGTCTGGAGGACCTCGTCGACCAGCTTGGGATCGGCCCAGGGCAGCGGGGAGTACGCGCCCATTCCGCCGGTGTTCGGGCCCTCGTCCCCGTCGAGCGCGCGCTTGAAGTCCTGGGCGGGCTGGAGGGGCAGAACGGTGTCGCCGTCCGTGATGGCGAACAGGGAGACCTCGGGGCCGTCGAGGAACTCCTCGATGACGACCCGCTCGCAGCCGGCCGCGTGCGCCTTGGCCTCGTCTAGGTCACTGGTCACGACCACGCCCTTGCCCGCGGCGAGACCGTCGTCCTTGACGACGTACGGGGCGCCGAAGGCGTCGAGGGCCTCGGCGACCTCCTCGGCGTTCGTGCAGACGTAGGAGCGGGCGGTCGGGACACCGGCCGCGGCCATGACGTCCTTGGCGAACGCCTTGGAGCCCTCGAGCTGCGCGGCCTCCCCGGACGGGCCGAAGACCGGGATGCCCGCGTCGCGCACGGCGTCGGCGACGCCCGCGACGAGCGGGGCCTCCGGGCCTACGACGACGAGGTCGACGCCGAGTCGCTGCGCGAGCGCGGTCACGGCGGCACCGTCGAGGGCGTCGACCGGGTGCAGCTCGGCGACCTCGGCGATGCCGGCGTTGCCGGGGGCGCAGTGCAGAGCGCTGACGTCGGGGTCGAGGGACAGGGAGCGGCACAGGGCGTGTTCGCGGGCGCCGGTACCGATGACGAGGACCTTCACGGGGGTCAGCCTAACGGGGTTTTTGTGGGGGGTTCCTAAGGGGGGAGGAGTCGGGACTCGTAGGTTCACCCAAGGCAGGGGGTGCTGTCGGGGGCTGTGCTGTGCCTCGGGCGGGGGTGAACTGCCGTGAGCCGTGTCCTGGTTCTGCCGAGGTCGGCCGGGGGTAGCTGGGGTCTGGCGAGGGCGGCCGGGGACTGGGGTCTGGCGAGGGCGGCCGGGGACTGGGGTCTGGCGAGGGCGGCCGGGGACTGGGGTCTGGCGTCGGCCGGGGACTGGGGTCTGGCGTCGGCCGGGGTCTGCCAAGTCGGTCGGGGTCTGCCGAGGCGCGCGGGGGTCGGCCGGGGGTGCCAATGTCGGTTGAGGTCTGCCGAGGTGCGCTGGGGTCCGCCGAGGTGCGCTGGGGTCCGCCGAGGTGCGCTGGGGTCCGCCGAGGTTGGTCGGGGGCTGCCAAGGTCGGCCGAGGTCTGTGCGACTCCACGCCCTCCACCGAGCGGGGGCGGCTACTGGCGCTCCCCCCCCCCGGCCCCTGGACCTACTCGTTGGTGAATTCCTCGACGACCGTCGCTCCGAGTTCACGCACGATCAGTTCGTAGCCGGAGAGGGCCGACTCGTTGAGGTCGGGGTCGTCGTCCTCCGGGATGTCGTCCTCGATGGAGACAGGCGGGGGTTCCGGGGCGGCGGGACGGGGCGCGGGGGCCGGGGTGGGAGCTGGGGGCGGGGTGGGCTGGGCCGTGGGCGTGGGGGACGGCGAGGCCTGGGGGGCGGGGGCGGCGTAGCCTCCCGGGCTGCTGGGGCCCTGGCCGGCGCCGGAGTTGTAACCGCCCGTGCCGTAGCCGCCGGGGGCGCTGGGGGTGCCGCTGTTGCCCGGGGTTGCGCCTCCGCCGTAACCGCCGGGGCTGCTGAAGCCGCCGGATGCCGGGCCCGAGGCTCCGCCGCCCGACGGGTCGACCAGCGCCTCGACCTTCCACTGGACGCCGAACTGCTCGGTGAGGGCCTGGCGCAGCACCTCTTCGCTGCCGCTGCTCGCGAAGTTGTCGCGGGCGCCAGCGTTGACGAAGCCGAGCTGGAGGGTGGTGCCGTCGAAACCGGTGACCTGGGCGTTCTGGCTGAGCAGGATCCAGGTGAAGCGGCGGCGGTTCTTGACCGCTTCGAGGATGTTGGGCCAGAGCTGGCGGGGGTCGAGTCCTCCGGCCGGGGGCGCGTAGGCGCTGGAGGCGGGAGCCGCGGGGGCGGGCTGAGCCGGTGCCGCAGGGGTGGCCGAGGGGCGCTGCGCGGCGGGCGCCGGGGCCTGACCGCCGCCGGCCTGAGCGGCGGTGGGCCAGCCTCCGGGACGCCGGCCGCCACCGGCGGGGGCGGCGGCGGGCCAGGCGCCGGGGGCCGGGGGCGAGGTGGAGGCGGGCGGCTGCTGCTGGGGCTCACTCGGAGTGGGCGGGCTGGGCTGGTTGGACTGCGGGTTTTGCGGGGCTTGCGGCGATTGGGGGGCGGGGCCTTGATCCGCGGGAGAGCTCTGCGCCAGGGCGGTGGGCGCCCCCGAGGGCGAGCCGGTGGCCGTGGACGGAACGGCGGGCGGCACCGAGTCGGCCGTAGCGCCGGGGTGTCCACCGGTGGTGCCAGCTCCAGCACGGAACCCTCCGGGCCCTCCGGGGGCCCCCGAAGCCGTCCCTGCGGCTCGCACCGCCGCGCGGGCCGCAGCCGGGCCGCCGCCGGGCGGGACCGGAGCCGTCGGAGCACCGGCGGGGCCATGGGCACCGTGGCCGCCGGGAGCCACTCCCCCATGTGCCTCGGGCCCCGGCACGTACCCCATCCCCACTCCTGCTCCCACTCCCGCTCCCATGCCCATCGCGGGGGTGCCGGCGCCGGTGGAGAAGTTCACGCCGCGCTCGATGCGGTCGAGGCGGGCCATCACGGAGCGTTCGTCGCCGTAGGCGGCGGGGAGCAGCACGCGCGCACAGATGAGTTCGAGCTGGAGGCGGGGCGAGGTGGCACCGCGCATCTCGGTCAGACCCTCGTTGACGAGGTCGGCGGCGCGGCTGAGCTCGGCGGCGCCGAAGATGCCTGCCTGGGCCTGCATCCGCTCGATGACGTCGGCGGGGGCGTCGATGAGCCCCTTCTCGGCGGCGTCGGGAACGGCGGCAAGGATGACTAGGTCCCGCAGCCGCTCCAGCAGGTCGGCGACGAAACGGCGCGGGTCGTTGCCGCCCTCGATGACACGGTCGACGACCTCGAAGGCGGCGGCGCCGTCCCCGGTGGCGAAGGCTTCGACGACGGAGTCGAGGAGGGAGCCGTCGGTGTAGCCGAGGAGGGAGGTGGCCATGGCATATGTCACACCCTCCTCACGCGCACCGGCGAGGAGCTGGTCCATGACGGACATGGAGTCACGCACGGATCCCTGCCCGGCTCGCACGACGAGCGGCAGCACCCCGTCCTCGACTGGAATGTTCTCCTTGCCGCACACCTCACCGAGGTACTCGCGCAGGGTGCCGGGCGGCACGAGCCGGAAGGGGTAGTGGTGGGTCCGCGAGCGGATCGTCCCGATGACCTTCTCGGGCTCGGTGGTGGCGAAGATGAACTTGAGGTGCTCCGGGGGCTCCTCGACGACCTTGAGCAGCGCGTTGAAGCCGGCCGACGTGACCATGTGGGCCTCGTCGATGATGTAGATCTTGTAACGACTGCTCGCCGGCCCGAAGAAGGCCTTCTCCCGCAGCTCACGTGCGTCGTCCACGCCACCGTGGGACGCGGCGTCGATCTCGATGACGTCGATGGAACCCGGCCCGTTCCTGGCCAGGTCCTGACAGGACTGGCACTCGCCGCACGGGGTCGGCGTGGGGCCCTGCTCGCAGTTCAGGCAGCGGGCCAGGATGCGTGCGCTGGTCGTCTTGCCGCACCCGCGCGGACCGCTGAACAGGTACGCGTGATTGACCCGGTTGTTCCGCAGCGCCTGCTGCAACGGGTCAGTGACATGCTCCTGCCCGATGACCTCGGCGAACGACTCCGGGCGATAACGGCGGTACAGCGCGAGAGACGACACGCATACGAGGTTATAGGCGCCCACTGACAACGAGCCCCTCGCGAGCTCTCCGCCAGGACCCGCTCTGCTCGGCCCGCCCATGGGCCCGGCCTGGAAACGCAGACGCCCCCCACGCACCCGCCAGAGCCAACCTACCCTTGCTGCCTTCCGGCCCTGGGGGAGTTCAGTCAGATAGCGCCGCGTGAGGGGCTGCCCAAACAGTACCCGATGGCGGGGGGTGGGAACGAGTTCGCGAGCACTCCTCAACGTCTTGTATTGTTTGCCGCGGAGGATTCGCCTAGAGGCCTAGGGCGCACGCTTGGAAAGCGTGTTGGGGGCAACCCCTCACGAGTTCGAATCTCGTATCCTCCGCCAGTGCCTCACCGGGCACGATGTCGAAGGGCCCCGCTGTTCGCAGCGGGGCCCTTCGGCGTTTCCGTCTCAGTCTGATCTGTCGGATTCCCCGGAGTATCAACCCGGTGTGCTGTCTTTCGTGGCGAGCGGCTCCGCCCAGGACTCGGTCGCAAGGGTGTCCTGTTTCACCATGTGTCCGTCGACCACCTCGTAGGCGAGGTACACCCAGGTGCCCAGAGCCCGATCACGGCAGACGCAGTCCAGCGAGTTTCGGCGGTCGTCACCGCCCCCGCCTCAGTGCACCGACAACCCCCCGTCCACAAAGATCGACTGCCCCGTCACATACCCCGCCGCCCCGCTCGCCAGGAACACCGCCGCGCCCGCGAAGTCCTCCGGGAGGCCGTTGCGGCCTGTCATGGTGCGGGTGGCCAGGTGGGCCACCTGGTTCGGGTCGTCTGCCAGGCGGGCGTTCAGGGGAGTGAGGACGAAGCCGGGGACCAGGGTGTTGCAGGTGACTCCGTGGGGGGACCATGCCTCGGCCTGGGAGCGGGACAGGGATTCCAGGGCGCCCTTGGAGACGCCGTACGCGCCGCTCTGGACGAAGGCGCGATGGGCCTGCTGGGAGGTGATGTGGATGATGCGGCCGAAGCCTCGCTCCGCCATGCCGGGGCCGAAGCGTTGGCCCAGGAGGTAAGGGGCCTCCAGGTTGACGGCCATCGTCGTGTCCCAGACCTCGTCCGTGAGCTCGTTCATCGGTGGACGCAGGTTCACCCCCGCCGAGTTGACCAGGATGTCCGGCTCGCCGAACACGGCCGCGGCCGCCTCCGCCGCCGTACGGATCCCGTCCCTCGTGCTCAAGTCACCGCTCACCCATGCCGATCGGCAGCCCGCCGCGCCCAGTTCGTCCACCACCGCTGCCAGTTCGGGTTCTCTGCGCGCCACGATCACCACGCTCGCTCCCGCCCGCGCCAACGCTCCCGCGATCGCCCTGCCGATGCCCGAGCTTCCGCCCGTCACCAGGGCCACGCGGCCTTCCAGCGAGAACAGTTGGGAGAGATACGCCTGGGAAGTCATGGCCGCACCCTAAGTCGGTACCCGACGTCCATGACCAACATCCTTGTCGGCACGTGCTCCTGGACCGACCCCGCGCTCGTCCGCAGTGGCTGGTACCCGCCGGGGTGGCGGGACGCGGAGAAGCGGTTGCGGTTCTACGCCGGGCGGTTTCCCGTCGTCGAGGTGGACGGCACCTTCTACGCCCTGCCCAGTGAGCGCAACAGCCGGCTCTGGGTGGAGCGGACGCCCCCGGAGTTCGTGTTCGACGTGAAGGCGTACGCCGTGCTCACCGGGCACCCGGCCCGGCAGGCCGCACTCGCCGACGTCCCTCCGGGCGAGGTGTGGGCGCGGTTCGCCACCGGGATCGAGCCGTTGCGGGAGGCCGGGCGGCTCGGCGGGGTGCTGTTCCAGTTCCCGCCGTGGTTCCGGCCGGGGGCGCGGGCCGAGCGGCTCCTGGAGGAGACCGCCGAACGGACGGCCGGGTGGCCCGTCCAGGTCGAGTTCCGGCATCCGTCCTGGTGGCAGGAGGAGCAGGAGGACCTCACCTGTGCGCTGCTGACCAAGTACGGCTTCGCCGCCGTCGCCGTCGACATGCGCCAGGGACTGCCCGCCTCCCTGCCGCCGGTCACCCCCGTCACCTCCGACCGGCTGGCCGTCGTCCGCTTCCACGGGCGCAGCTCCTCCTGGGGCCGCGGTAGCAAGGAGGAGCGTTTCCGCTACGACTACTCGCGCGCCGAACTCGCCGAGTGGGTACCGCGGGTGCGCGCCCTGGCCGAACGGGTCGACCAGGTGCACGTCCTGTTCAACAACTGCTGCGCGGCAGCCGCCGTACACGCCGCCGAGACCATGGACGACCTGCTCAGCCCGCGATCCGCACCGTCTTCGTCACACTGATCTGGTCGATGTCGGACACCCGGACCGTGGCCTTCATCTGCCAGTCGCCGGCCAGCGGCAGGGTGAGGTCGTTCGTGCCCCAGTAGCCGCCCTTGTTCTTGAGCCCGGCGTCGATCGGACCGATCTGCTTGGCCGGCAGCGTGAAGGACAACCGTAGTTCGGGGACCGTGGCGAGGCCGCCGTCGACCGCGTAGACGAGGGCCTGCACGGAGTTCTGGCCGGTGCGGCCCGGGTCGAGGGTGATCTGCACCTTGCCCGAGGCGCCGGCCACGGTGAACGGGATGTTGGTCACGGATGCGGTGGGCAGTCCGCCCGTGGCCGGACCCGCCTCGGCCGCCTCGGCCTGCGCCCGGCCTGGCAGCGTGCCGCTCAGCACGGTGCTCAGCACCAGCACCACGACACCGACGGTCACTTCGGCGAGGACGGAGCGGCGCAGACCGTGCCGGTAGGCCGCGTCGGCCCGCGCGTCACGACCATCACTACCGTCACGACCATCACTACCATCACGTGCACCACGTGCATCACGGCCGGGGGCAGCCACCGCCGGCTCCGCGACCGCCGGGGCTTCGGCTTCCGCGTCCGCGGCGGCGGGCGCTTCGCCCTCAGGGTCCGCGACGGCAGATGCTCCAGCCGTACCGACGGACGCCGCCGATGCCCCACCAGCACCCACCGACGCCGACGAAACCGCCGCCACCGCTCCCACCCGCTCGCGCGCCTTCTCCTGGACGACCGGCTTCGCCTCCGTGCCCGTGGCCGTCAGTCGTCCGGTCCACCGCCGCGACAGCCGCGCCGCCGTCAGCAGCAGTGCCACCGCGATCAGTTTGAGGACCAGGAGATGGCCGTACGTCGTGCCGGTGATCTCTTTCCAGGAGCCCAGGCCGCGCCAGGACTGGTAGACGCCCGTGACGACGAGGACGGTCACGCAGCCGAAGGCCAGCCGGGAGAAGCGGGCGACCACGGCGGGCGGGAGCTGGGAGGAAGCCCGGTGCAGGAGCGAGAGCAGGGCGGCGAGGCCGCCCAGCCAGACCGCCATGGACAGCACATGCAGCACGGCGGAGGTCATCGCCACCGGCACCTGGATCCCGGCCGACGCGTGCTCCGCAGCGGCCCAGGTCAGCGCGAGGCCCACGGCGAGCACGCCCCCGGCCGCCTGCCACGGACGCGACAGTCTCGACTCGCCGAGCCGCAGCAGTCGTACGACGAAGAAGTACGCGACCAGCAGCAGTGCCACGCGCACCAGGAGGGCCTCGCCGGGGCGGGTGCTGAGCGTGCGTTCGAAGGCCTTCAGGGAGAACGCGGACGCCGGGCCCGTCCCCGCCTCGTAGGGCGCGCGCAGCACCAGCAGGAACAGGGTCGAGCCGAGCAGGGTGCCCCAGCCCGCCCACAGCAGCCTGCCCAGGCGGGCCGGCTCCGGGGGACGGCAGGCGGCGAGGAAGACCGCGGTGCCGATGAGCAGGGCCGCGGCGAGGTAGGCCAGGTAGCGGCCCATGTTGAAGAGGCTCTCGGTGGCCGGGTTCTCCGTCGGGCCGGTGTCCACGACGACGGTGGCCGGGGAGGGCTTGCCGACCGAGAAGGTGAAGGCGCCGGAGACCGGGTGGCTGTCGGCCGAGACCACCCGCCAGGCCACCGTGTAGGTGCCCTGGGCGAGCTTGGCCGGCAGGGTGACGCTCGCCGTGTCCGAGCCACCCGCCCCGTGTGCCGCTTCGCCGGTCTTCAGGCGTTCGCCCTTGGGGGTCAGGACCCGGAAGGAGTCGTCGAGCAGACCCACGGACTCGGTGAAGGTCAGGGTGAGGGAGCGGGGGGCGGACTTGAGGACGGTTCCGTCCTCGGGGTCGGTGGCGCGCAGGGCCGCGTGTGCCGACGCCGTTCCGCCGCCGAGGAGGAGCAGGACCAGCGCGGTGCCCAGCAGCACCAGCCCCTGAAGTCCTCGCCTTCGCCGGCCTGTGCTGCTGCGCGTACGCTCACACCTCACGTCACTACTCCGTACCTGGGCTCACGGTCTTCCCGATAGGTACGGACGCGGACGGCACAGTGCTCACCGGCGGCGCCGTGCGGCTCACCACAGCCCCCCGCCGTCACCACACCGTTCCCCACAACCCCCCGCCGTCACCACACCGTCCCCCACAACCCCCTGCCGTCACCACACCGTCCCCGCCGTCACCACAGGCCCCTGCCGTCACTGCGCCTGCCCCACCGGCAATCCGCCGTCACCATGCCGCCCCCGCTGACACCCCGCCGTCCACCACCAGGTCGTGCCCGGTGATCCAGGACGCGAGCGGGGAGGCCAGGAACACGCACGCGTCGGCCACGTCCTCGGGGCGTCCGAGCCGGCCCAGGGGCGCTCGTCGCGTCCAGCGCTCCACGCCCTCCGGCCAGGTCCTTGCCAGTCCTTCCCGGTCGATCAGGCCTGGCGAGACGGTGTTGACGCGGATGCCCTGCGGGCCGTACTCGAGGGCCGCGGACCGTGCGTGCATCACGACCGCGGCCTTGGAGGCGGCGTAGTGGGCGTGCTCCGGGGCGGGCCGGCTCGCCTCGATCGACGCGATGTGGGTCACCGATCCGCCCGGCCCCATGACCTCCGCTGCGGCCTGCGTGCACGCGAAGACGCCGGTGAGGTTGGTGTCCACGACCTCCCGCCACTGCGCCGCCGTCATACCGGGCAGCGGCCGCGTCGGCTGCACACCCGCGTTGTTGACCAGGGCGGTCAGGGACCCGCCCCACCCCGCGGCCGCCCACTCCGCCGCTGCCCGCACCAGCCGTCGGCACTCCGCCTCGTCCCGCAGCTCCGCCTCCAGTACGACGGCCCGGGCGCCCATGTCCTCGATCCTGGACGCCACTTCACGGGCCGCCGACACCGCCGTACGGCAATGGAGCGCGACCGCGGCGCCCTGCTCGGCCAAGCGCAGCGCGACGCCCCGTCCGATGCCGCCGCTCGCGCCCGTGACCAGGGCGACCTGGCCCTCCAGGAGTCTCATGGACGGCACAGTTCCGCGATCCTGGCCGCCTCGGCGGGATAACGCGCCGTCAGCTCGGCCGCGTCACCGTGCTCGTAGTCCTGGTAGGTGAAGCCGGGGGCCATGGTGCAGCCGAAGAAGGTCCACGCGCCGCGGGTCCTGGCGCCCATCCAGGTGCCCGCGGGCACGGTCAGCTGGGGGCGCTGGCCGGCCCGTATGTCGGGGCCCAGGACGGGGGTCGTCGCGGTGCCGTCCGGGGCGAGGAGCAGGAGGTCCAGGGGGTCGCCGAGGTAGTGGTGCCAGATCTCGTCGCTGGGCAGGCGGTGCAGGGCGGAGTAGTCGTCCGCGGTCAGGAGCGCGACGATCGCGGTGCCGTGCGGTCGTCCGTCGGCGCGCTCCGGTCCCGCCCAGGTCTGCCGGAACAGACCGCCCTCGCGGGGGATCGGTTCCAGGCCGTAGTGGGCGACGAGGTCGTCAGGCGTCACCCGGGAAGGCTACCTCCCTTGTCAGGAAGGCCAGTTGGGCGTGCTTCTCGGGCAGGTGGACGTCGGGGAGGTCGATCTCCGGGAGGACGACCACCTCGCCCGCCACGAATCCCTGCCTCACGAACCGGGCGACGGCCTTCTCGTTGCGCACGTCCGGATCGACGACGACCCGGCGCCGGTCGAGGCCGAGCAGCACGTACGAGGCCACAGCGCTCAGCAGCGCCGACGACCACCCCGAGGTGGGGGCCCCGGCGGCCGCGGGCGCGAGCAGCAGGTGGACGCCGATGTCTCCGGGACGGACCGCGTAGCAGTCGCCGACCCGGTCGGCCTCCGGCTCGTAGGTCTGGAGGAGCCCGGCCGGTTCGCCGTCCTTCTCCAGGAGGTAGGCGTGGTGGGTGTCGAGGGTGTCCAAGTGGGAGTAGATCTCGGCCACCTGGTCCTCGGTGAGGCCGTTCATGCCCCAGAACGCGGCCCGTTCCTCGCGCACCCAGGCGTGCACGGTGGGGGCGTCGGCGTGCGGGTCGAGACGCAGGACGCGGACGGTGCCGAAGCCGGGGACCGTCTGGGTGTGGACCGCTTCGCGGGCGGGGGCGGGGACCGCCGCGCGGGTCGGGGCGGGGGCCGGGGTGTCGGACATCGGTTTCCTCAGTCTTCCTTCGTCAGGTGCTGCCAGTCGGTGACGACCGGGACGAGATCTCCCCTGAGCCACAAGGGGAGTTGGTCGCGGTGATGGGGTGAGCCGGGGACTCCGGAGGCGCCCAGCGGAACCACCCAGAGGCTGTCCTCGCGGCGGGCCAGGTCCCAGACGTAACGGGCAGCCGGGCCGCGCGCGGCGAGGTCGGTGAGTCCGGGGACCGCCGAGGTGCACAGGACGCAGTCGTGGTCCCCGGAGAGGGCGGCGGCGTCCGGGTCCGGCTCCGGCAGTGCCCGCCAGGGGGCGAGGCGGTGGGTGTCGCCCCAGGTGCCCCGCGGCGGCTCGGCGGCCACCTCCTCCAGGGCCCCGCGCACGACGCCGTCCCGGTCGACGCCGTACAACTCCTCGGCACGCAGGAGGTGTTCGAGGGCGAAGGCGATCCGGGGGAGGAGGCCGAGCCAGGGGAGGAGGACGTCGGGGTAGGCGGGCGGGGCGGTCAGGGCGGCAAAAGCGGGATGGGCCGCCAGTCGTCGTACGACCGCGCTGCGGACGGCGGCGTAGAGGGCGGCCTCACGGCTGTCCGCGGCCATGCGACGGTCCCACCGGAGGATCGTTTCCCTCAAGGTCACGGCCTCGGGGCTCAGCCCTCCCAGCCGCTCCATGCGGTCCAACAGGGGCTGCGCCGAGGCGAGATGGGTGTCCGTGTGGATAGCCGGCATGTCGGCGGGGGACCAGCGGGCCTTCTCCGCCAGCAGGGCCGTGATGCGGTGTGCGCGGTGCGGTGGGGCGAACTCGACGCCGAGGGGGGCGGCGGGGCCGCGCTGGTTGGCCATCACCGCGATGCCGTCGGCGAGACCGGCACGGGGGGTCTCGTGCCAGCCCTGCCATTCGTGGCCGGGCTCCCAGGCGGGCACGGGCCGCAGGCGGTTGGCGGCCGCGCGCACCGGGACCCGGCCGGCGACCCGGTGCAGCAGCCCGCCCTCGGTGTCGGCGGCCTGCACCACGTTCACCGGCTCGACCCAGTGGTCGAAGGCCCGGTCCACGTCGGCGGTGCGGCGGGCACGGAGAAGGGGGAGGAGGGCGCTGAAGCCGAGGTCCTCGGTGACTCGGGGTGGGTGGCGGAGGGACAGGGCGACGGGCGGGTCCGGGAGGGCCAGAGGGTCCGGGAGGGTTGGCTGGCCCGGGAGAACCGACGGGTCGGAGACGACCGACGGATCCGAGGCCACCGGCAGGTCTGAGACGACCGGCGGATCCAGGACGACAGTCGGATCCGAGAGGACCGGTACCCCCTCCACCACTCCCCCGTCCAACCCCTCCGGGCCGCCCGCGATCACCGGGCCCCGGTCGGTCTCGATCACCTCGATCTCCACCGGTGCCTCGCCCGCCACCTCCACGGTCTCGGTGTGCCGGGAGGCCCGGTGCCAGTCGCCGTCCGGGCCGAGGGCCTCGATGCCCGCGCCCGTGCGGCGCAGGCGTTCGCGGTAGAGGTCCTGGTAGTCGGCCATCGCGTTGGTGATGGACCAGGCGACCGTGCCGGCGTGGCCGAAGTGGGCGATGCCGGGGACGCCGGGCACGGCGAGGCCGAGGACGTCGAACTCGGGGCAGGACAGCCGGATCTGCTGGTAGACGCCGGGATCCTCGATGTAGCGGTGCGGGTCGCCCGCGAGGATCGCGTGGCCGGTGCCGGTACGGGCGCCGGCGACCAGCCAGCCGTTGCTGCCGGCGGTACCGGGGCCGTCGGTGGCGAAGAGGCCGACCGCGCCCGGGCCCAGGTGCCGGATCGCCTCGTCCCGCCAGAGCTTGGCCGGGAATCCCGCGAACAGGATGTGTGTGCCGAGCCAGACGCCGAGCGGGGTCCAGGGCTCCCAGCGCCCGGGGGCGAGGCCGGCCCGCGCGAACTCCGGGGCCTCAGTGGTCGGCAGTTCCTCGTTGACGCCGTCGACGTACGCCCGCACCCAGTCGGCGGTCTCCGGGTCCCGTCTCTCCAGCGCGGCGAAGCAGCGTCTCGCCGTGTCGTCCAGGCGGGCCCGTCGCGCGAGGGTGTCCCAGGACAGGGCCCCGGCGCCGAGGAAGGCGGCCGAGGTGCCCCGGGCGCGGTGCCGTTCGACCTCCAGCTGCCAGGCGCGGTCGCGGGCGGTGACCCGGCCCTGGGCGCGGGCGAGTTCCCGCGCGCTGTCCGCGCGGAGGTGGGGGATCCCCCAGGCGTCGCGGAAGATCTCGATGCTCACCCTCACACCCGGCTCTCTTTAAGTTAGGCTTACCTAAGTTTTCCGATGTGGGGATCGTACGCGAAGGGTGAGAAGACCATGGGGCAGGGGCACGGCTGGGAGGGGGCGGTCCTGCGGCTGCTGCGCGCGAAGGACTTCGAGTTCACCGTGACCGGCGCGGAGGACGTCACCGAGGCGTACCGGCGGGTGCACCTCACCGACGGCGGGATGCTCGCCGCCACCGGCGTCCACCCGACGATGTGGGTGCGGCTGTGGTTCTCCGCCGCGGGCAAGCCGCACCAGCGCGCCTTCACCCTGGTCGACCCGGACCCCGAGGCCGGCACGTTCACACTGGAGTTCGCCCTGCACGAGGGCGTGGCCAGCGACTGGGCCCGCACGGCGAAGCCCGGCGACACCATCGAGGCCACGGTCCACGGCACCGGGTTCGACCGTCCCGACCCCGAGCCCTCCCACGTATTCGCCTTCGGCGACCCGGCCTCGCTGCCCGCCCTCAACTCCCTCCTCGGCGCGCTGGACTCCTCCCCCGCGACGGTCTGGTTCGAGGGCGGCGACGAGGGCCTCCCCTTCCGCACCGACCCCGCCCGCCACGAGGTCCGCCGGGTGCCGCGCCTCGACTCCGGCGCCCACCTGGTCTCCCAGGCCCGCGCGGACCTGCCCGGCCTGCTCCGGACCCACCCGGACGCGTACGTCTGGATCGCCTGCGACACGGCGACGACCAGGGCCCTGTCGTCGTACGTCCGCAAGGAACTGGGCGTGTCGAAGGAGCGGGTGGAGGCGCTGGGGTACTGGAGGCCCTGACACGGGGACGGCTGTCGTCCGGTCGCACCGCCTCTCACATGGAGGTTCGCACCGGCCCTCGCATGGAGGGATGACCCGGGCGGGGGCATGATCGGGGGCATGGACGTCACCCTTCACCTCGCCCAGGACGCCGAGGCCGACGAGCTCCTCGGCCGTTCCCCGCTCGCCGCGCTGGTCGGGATGCTGCTGGACCAGCAGGTTCCGATGGAGTGGGCGTTCAAGGGGCCCCGCACCATCGCGGACCGGCTCGGGGCGAACGACCTCGACGCGCACGAGATCGCCGCACAGGACCCGGAGGCCTTCGCCGCGCTGCTCTCCGAGAAGCCGGCCGTGCACCGCTACCCCGGCTCGATGGCGAAGCGGATCCAGCAGCTGTGCCAGTACCTCGTCGAGCACTACGACGGTGAGGCCGAACTGGTCTGGAAGGGCGTCGAGGACGGGCGCGAACTGCTGCGCCGCCTTCAGGAGCTGCCGGGGTTCGGGAAGCAGAAGGCACAGATCTTCCTGGCCCTGCTGGGCAAGCAGCTCGGCGTGCAGCCCGAGGGGTGGCGGGAGGCGGCCGGCGCGTACGGCGAACCGAAGTCCTTCCGGTCCGTCGCCGACATCACGGGCCCCGAGTCGCTGACGAAGGTCCGGGCGCACAAGCAGGAGATGAAGGCGGCGGCGAAGGCGGCGAAGAAGGCCTAGCCGGGCGGACGGCTCCGGCCCCGGAGCCGAAGCCGAAGCCGGAGCCGAAGCCGGAGCCGAAGCCGGAGCCGGAGCCGGAGCCGGAGCAGGGTCCGAAGCCGAAGCCGAAGCCGAAGCCGGAGCCGAAGCCGGAGCCGGAGCCGGAGCAGGTCATCACCCTCAGCCCCAGCACGCCCCGCCCCAACCGCCTGCCTCCCCGTTGCTGCGAACGGGTGAACCCCGTCGCCGAAGTGATGAACCGGGCGCGTCGGAGGGGGAGACGACTTGGGTGAGCACCGTACGACGCCCTCAGCACCGGCTCGGCCTGCTGCGTGCGCTCGTGCTGCTCCTAGTGCTGCTCGTTCCGGGCGCCCCCGCGCAGACGCACGCGGCCCATGTCGTGGCCGGTGAGACCGCCGAGTACGACGTCCTGGACACGGCCCTGCGGCCACCGGCCCGCACCGCCCACCGCACGGCAGCCGCCGTACCCCTGCGACCGGCCCCGCGCCCGGGAACGGCATCCGCCGTCTCCGAGGGCCGCCGGCTCCCGGCGCCCCCGAGGCCGCCGTACGCGCTGCCCGCCCTGCGTTCCGTGGTCCTGCGCTGCTGACCGAGCCCGCTTCCCCGAGCCGGTTCAGCACTCACGCAAGGAACACCGTCATGCCCACCGACCCGTACGCGGTCCTGCGCGCCCTGTTGCGCGCGGAAGCCGCCCGCAGTGCGCCGAAGGCGCAGCACCAGGACCGTAAGCCGCCGGTGAAGGAACCGAAGCGCGGCTGATCCACCGAGGACCGGCGGAGGCGGGGCCGATCGGCTACCGCCTCCGCCGGGCCGTGCCGAAGAGCGAGCGGGTGATCTCCCGCCCGATCTGCGTGCCCAGCGACCGCGCGAGGGACTTGAACACCCCGCTGCCGACGACCTGTTCGACGACGGAGGGGTCGTCCTTGGGCTTCCTGGCCGGCGCGTCCTTCGGCCTCCTGGCCGGTGCCTTCACCTCGTCGGCCATCTCGTCCGGGCCCTTGGCACCCCGCGAACCCAGCTTCTCGTAAGCCGACTCCCTGTCCACAGCCTGTGCGTAACGGCTGTACAGCGGCGAGGACCTGACCGCGGAGTCGAGGGTGCCGGGTTCGACCGGGCCCATCAGGGACTCCGGGGCGCGCAGCCGGGTCGCCGCGACGGGGGTGGGGGCGCCCTTCTCGCTGAGGACCGTGACGACGGCCTCGCCGGTCCCCAGCCCGGTGAGGAGTTCCTCCAGGTCGTACGCCGAGTCGGGGAAGGTCCTCACGGTCGCCTTGAGCGCCTTCTGGTCGTCGGGGGTGAAGGCCCGCAGCGCGTGCTGCACCCGGTTGCCGAGCTGCCCGAGGACGTCGGCCGGTACGTCCTTCGGGGTCTGCGTGACGAAGAAGACGCCGACCCCTTTCGAGCGAATCAGCCGGACGGTCTGCGTGATGGAGTCGAGGAACGCCTTCGAGGCCCCGTTGAAGAGAAGATGCGCCTCGTCGAAGAAGAAGACGAGCTTGGGCTTGTCGGCGTCCCCGACCTCCGGCAGGTCGTGGAAGAGATCGGCGAGCAGCCACATCAGGAAGGTCGAGAACAGCTGCGGCCGGTCCTGTACGGCGGCCAGCTCCAGGACGGACACCATGCCCCGCCCGTCGCTCGCCGTCCGCAGCAGCTCGGCGGTGTCGAACTCGGGCTCCCCGAAGAAGTCGGCCATGCCCTGCGCCTCGAAGGCGGTGAGGGACCGCAGGATGACCCCGGCCGTGGCGGTGGACAGGCCGCCGATGTTCTTCAGCTCGGCCTTGCCCTCGTCGGAGGTCAGGAAGGCGACGACGGCCCTGAGGTCCTTCAGGTCGAGGAGGTCGAGCCCCTTCTGGTCGGCGTAGTGGAAGATCAGGCCGAGGGACTGCTCCTGGGTCTGGTTGAGCTGGAGCACCTTGGCCAGCAGGACCGGCCCGAAGCTGGTGACGGTGGCCCGTACGGGGATGCCGTGCCCGATGCCGCCGAGGGCGTAGAACTCGGCGGGAAACCCGGTGGCGACCCACTCCTGATGCACCTCAGCCGCCCTGGCCTGCACCTTCTCGTTCCGCGCACCGGGCGCCGAAATGCCCGACACGTCCCCCTTGATGTCGGCGAGGAAGACCGGCACACCCTGTGCGGAGAGCTGCTCGGCGACGAGCTGGAGCGTCTTGGTCTTGCCGGTGCCGGTGGCACCGGCGACGAGGCCGTGCCGGTTGAGCATCGGCAGCGGGATCCTGACCTGCGCGTCCGGCAGGCAGGCGCCGTCCCACAGCAGCGCCCCGAGATCGAGGGCGGGCCCGCCGAACGCATAGCCGGAGGCGATCTCCAGGGCCGGCTGCGGAAGGGCGGCGGAAGCGGCTCTTGCCTCCGGCATGGAACGGTCGGCAGTTCCCGTCGGGCCCCCCGTGAGGCCCCCGGACGCGGTCCTTCGCTCGCTCATACCAGACCCCTGTTCCCGCTTTGCCCAGTTTTTGGGCATTTTTTCAAGCGTCGCACTCGCCCGCCATGGCTGCGCCCGGAAGGTCTTGACCGGTAGGCTTTCCGTGTGATCTTCAAGCGCATCGGAAACGGCCGGCCGTACCCCGACCACGGCCGGGAAAGCACCCGGCAGTGGGCGGACGTCGCACCGCGCCCGGTCCGCCTCGATCAGCTCGTGACGACCAAGGGCCAGCTCGACCTGGAGACCCTGCTCGCCGAGGACTCGACGTTCTACGGCGACCTGTTCGCGCACGTCGTGAAGTGGCAGGGCGACCTCTACCTCGAGGACGGCCTCCACCGTGCGGTGCGGGCGGCGCTCCAGCAGCGACAGGTGCTGCACGCGCGTGTGCTCGAGCTGGACTGAGTGACCGCGCTGTAAAGGTTTGGCCCTTTCGGGTTCTCCTGCGCCGCGGTCAATGATCATCTAGTAGGAATCGCCGCCCGAGCGCACTACGCTGCGCCCATGAGCATGCTGACGCCCCCCGGCATGGGCGGTAAGTACCGGATCACGGGAGACAAGTACCCCCGGATGCGTCGGCCCCGGCGGCGCGGCAGGCTCGTGTTCGGCGTGGTGGCCTCCGTCGCAGCGCTGAGCCTGGTGGGCTGGGGCACGCTCCAGCTCATCGACGTGTTCACGGGAGGCGGGGACCAGGCGTCCGCGGCGGGCCCGAAGGCCGACTGCGCGAGCAAGGTCAGCCCCTCGCCCTCGGCACCCACGGCGACGCTGCCCAAGCCGGGCCAGATCACCGTCAACGTCTTCAACGCCACCAAGCGGGGTGGCCTGGCCAAGAAGACGGCCGACGAGCTGAAGAAGCGGGGCTTCAAGATCGGCGACGTGGGCAATGCGACGGCCGCCTACGACAAGAAGGTCAAGGGCACGGGGCTGCTGCTCGGTCCGGCGTCCGCGCTGAAGACGTCCTTGCCGGTGCTCGGCACGCAGGTCGCTGCGGCGGAGACGCGGACGGATACGCGTAAGGGGGCGGAGGTCGACCTGATCATCGGCTCGGCGTTCAAGAACCTGAACAGCAAGGCGGCGGCGGACAAGGCGCTGACTGCGTTGACTCATCCGCAGCCGACGGCCACTTCTTCAAAGAAGAGCTGCTGAGGTCGCCTACGGGGGCGCCGGGTTCGGTTGTTCGTCGGGTGCGGTTCGGTTGTTCGTCGGGTGCGGTTCGGTTGTTCGTCGGGTGCGGTTCGGTTGTTCGTCGGGTGCGGGTGCGTCGCGGCTGGTCGCGCAGTTCCCCGCGCCCCTAGGGAGTTGCAGTACACCTAGGCCATGACGGGACCGTCAGCCGGGCGCGCCCGCCCCCACCGAAGCCGGGCGGGCCGCCGCAGGCATTTCAGGGGCGCGGGGAACTGCGCAAAACGCCCGCCCCCACCGAACCCGCAGACAAAGACCCGCTACTCCGCAGCCCCGTACAACCGGTCCCCCGCATCCCCCAGCCCCGGCACGATGTACCCCTGCTCGTTCAGATGGTCGTCGACCGCCGCCGTCACGACCGTCACCGGCGTCCCCGCCAGCTCGCGTTCCATGATCTCCACGCCCTCCGGCGCAGCCAACAGCACCACCGCGGTCACATCGTCCGCACCACGCTTGATCAGCTCGCGAATCGCCGCGACCAGCGTGCCGCCCGTGGCCAGCATCGGGTCGAGGACGTAGACCTGCCGCCCCGAGAGGTCCTCCGGCATCCGCGCAGCGTACGTCGTGGCCTGGAGCGTCTCCTCGTTGCGGATCATGCCGAGGAAACCGACCTCCGCGGTCGGCAGCAGCCGGACCATGCCGTCCAGCATGCCGAGGCCGGCCCGCAGGATCGGCACCACCAGCGGTCGCGGATACGACAGCTTCACACCGGTCGTCGAGGCGACCGGCGTCTTGATGTCGACCGCCTCGGTGCGCACGTCACGCGTGGCCTCGTAGGCGAGCAGGGTGACCAGCTCGTCGGCGAGACGGCGGAAGGTCGCGGAGTCGGTGCGCTGGTCGCGCAGGGTGGTGAGCTTGTGGGCGACCAGGGGGTGGTCGACGACGTGGAGGCGCATGTCCACAACAGTAACCGGCACCACCGCCGCACTCGCGCTGGCGTCAAACCCCCCGTCCGAGGGAAGGTGGGAGGGACGGACAACAGGGTGGTGAGCCTATGCCTGACCTGCCGGAGCGCGAATCCGGACGGAAGCCGTCACGCCAGAAACCGTCACGGCAGAAACCGTCACGGCAGAAACCGCGACGGACGCGAAACGCGGGCAACCCCGATGGCCCCCGGGACGCGGGAGCCTCCGGGAAGCCCCGGGACGCGCCCTCACACGACGCCCAGGACATCCGCGGCGCCCAGAACATCCGCGGCCCTCAAGAGCCACCTGGCCCCCAAGGGACCTCCGGCGCCCGAGACCTCCCCGGCACCCAGATCCTCCGCGCCCCCCGCAACCCCCACGAGACCGACGCCGAGCGCCGCCGCCGCCGTGCCCAGTTCCTGCGCGACCTCGCCGAGGCCCGCGAACTGCGCGACCGGGTCCAGCCACGCCGCGCGAAGGTCGCCCGACTGCGGCACGCGATGCGCATGCGGACTTTCCGCTGGTAAGAATCCGCACGCGCCCAGGGACGCCGACGCGGGCTCCGAAACCCCGCCACCGACGCCCTCCGGTGCGCTGAACAGGTGCCCGTGCGAAGGCGTTTGGAAAAGCCGCGTACGATCCCGCTCGTGGCGGCGACGAGTGCGCCGGTGAGTCCGACATCGACGTGCCGAGGCGCGTGCGATCAAAACCACCGGACACAGGGTGCCGAAGACGTCCCCTGAACGCCTTGTTTCTGCCACGATTCCGAGTGGGTGGGGCTCGGAGCCCGAGCTCTCCCCGCCCGTAACCTCCGCCGGGGGGACCCCCAACCGGCACGCCTATGACCAGTGGGAGAGTCACGGTGTACTTCGCCGCACTGCTCGCGCGCACCGAAGACGGGTGGGAAGCGAGCGACACAGAGCTGGACGATGTGGAGACCCTGTCGGATCTGGCCGACCTCGCCCGGGAAGCCTCGGCCGAGGACGACACGGTGCTCGTCCTCATCGAGCAGGAGGACGCCTGGTTCGGCGTCGTCCGTATCGACGGTGAGGAAGACCCCCGTATCTACGTCTCGGACGCGGCAGCCGCCGCCCGCAGCTCGTACGGCGAGATCCTGCTCACCGACGAACTGCTCGGAAGGGAGCCCGGCGACGACGACCCCGACCTGGACGCCCTCGACCTCGACGGCACCGAGGACGGTGAGGACGACGAGGACGAGGACGACGACACCACGAGCGGCGGCGGCTCCGCCGAGGCCGTGCCGCACGGTCCGGTCGGTGACTCCACGGTCCTCGACGACCTGGGCGTCAGCGAGAAGGAGCTGAAGTCCCTGTCGGAGGACGCGGTCAACGAGATCGCCGAGGCCCTGGGAGCCTCGGAGGTCCTGGAGACCGTCCGCTGACCGGAGCCACCGCGCCGGACCCGGTGCGCGACCGCTGGCGGGCCGCGATGCGGCTCGCCCTGGACGAGGCCGGCAAGGCGGGCACGGACGTGCCGGTGGGTGCCGTCGTACTGTCCCCGGACGGTACGACGGTGCTCGCCGCCGGCCACAACGAACGCGAGGCGGGCGGTGATCCGACCGCCCACGCGGAGATCCTCGCGATCAGGCGGGCGGCGGCGGAGCTCGGCGAGTGGCGGCTGACCGGCTGCACGCTCGTCGTCACGCTGGAGCCCTGCACGATGTGCGCGGGCGCGATCGTGCAGTCCCGGGTGGACCGGGTGGTCTACGGCGCCCGGGACGAGAAGGCGGGCGCGGCCGGCTCCCTCTGGGACGTCGTCCGCGACCGGCGCCTCAACCACCGCCCCGAGGTCGTCGAGGGAGTCCTCGCCGACGAATGCGCCCGCCTCCTCACGGAGTTCTTCCGGAACCGCTGACGGGACGACGCCAAGACCGGCACCGGGGCGCCGGATACCGATTTCAAACCACGCCCCACCTTGCTGTAAGGTCTCCCTCGGTAGCGTGTCCGAGCGGCCGAAGGAGCTCGCCTCGAAAGCGAGTGTGGCGCAAGTCACCGAGGGTTCAAATCCCTCCGCTACCGCTTCAGAAGGGTCCCGTCGTGAGACGGGGCCCTTCATGCGTACTGATCACCCCGGTTACACTCGCGCCCCATAAGCAACAGCAGAAGCGGGGGAGGCCGCGATGGCGGTGAACGGTAAGAAGATCGCCGTCTATCTGGTCGTGGTCTTCGTCCTGTACGTGATCATCACGGACCCGGCCAAGGCCGCCGACTACGTGGAGATAGGGTTCGAGGGCATATCGGACGCCGCCAAGGCCGTAGGCGACTTCTTCACCTGGCTGGCCGACGGGGCGCACTGACCGAACCGAGGGAGCGCCCATGATCCGCCATCTCGTCCTGTTCAAGCTCAACGAGGGTGTCCAGCGCGACGATCCACGGGTCGTCGCGGGCGAGGAGGCGTTCCGCGCCCTCGACGGCAAGATCCCCGAGATCCGCTTCTGGGAGCTGGGCTGGAACTTCAGCGACCGCCCCATCGCCTACGACTTCGCGATCAACTCCGGCTTCGAGGACGTGGCGGCGCTGCGGACCTACGCCGAGCACCCGGAGCACCAGGCGGGCGTGGCGCTGTGGAAGGAGTTCGCGACCTGGGTGGTCGCGGACTACACCTACTGAGCCTGCACCTACTGAGTCCGCACCTGCCGAGCCCGCGCCGAGCCCACGCTCGGCTCGAGCCCTCAGAAGCCTCCCGCCGGGAACGACGGGAGGCTTTTCCGCGTTCTGGGCCCCAACTCGCTCTTACCTGCTTCTCAACACGGCGTAACCCAACGTTATGCGGTGCTTGCACACAGTGCACATGTCTTGTGATGCTATGACCGCTTTTGACGGATGAGTTGACCAACGAAGAGGTGGCGTTGACCGTGTCGGCCAGTACCGCGCCTCCCCAGGAGGCGGCCCCTCCCCAGGAGGCGGCCCCCCGCAGCCGCGGCGCCGACACACGGGCGCTCACCCAGGTGCTCTTCGACCAGTTGAAGGGGCTCCAGCCGGGCACGCCGGAGCACACCCGGGTGCGGGCGGCGCTCATCGAGGCCAACCTCCCGCTCGTGCGCTACGCGGCCGCCCGCTTCCGTTCCCGCAACGAGCCGATGGAGGACGTGATCCAGGTCGGCACCATCGGGCTGATCAACGCCATCGACCGCTTCGACCCGGAGCGGGGCGTGCAGTTCCCCACCTTCGCGATGCCGACCGTCGTCGGCGAGATCAAGCGGTACTTCCGCGACAACGTCCGCACGGTCCACGTCCCGCGCCGGCTGCACGAGCTGTGGGTGCAGGTCAACAGCGCCACCGAGGACCTGACCACCGCCTTCGGACGCATCCCGACGACCGCCGAGATCGCCGAGCGGCTGCGCATCGGCGAGGACGAGGTGCTGTCCTGCATCGAGGCGGGCCGGTCGTACCACGCCACCTCCCTGGAGGCGGCCCAGGAGGGCGACGGGCTGCCGGGCCTGCTGGACCGGCTCGGCTACGAGGATCCGGCGCTGGACGGCGTGGAGCACCGCGACCTGGTCCGGCATCTGCTGGTGCAACTCCCCGAGCGCGAACAGAGAATCCTTCTGCTGCGCTACTACAGCAACCTCACCCAGTCGCAAATCAGCGCGGAACTCGGTGTCTCGCAGATGCACGTTTCGAGGCTACTCGCGCGTAGCTTTCAACGGCTGCGGTCCGCCAATCGCATCGACGCATAGAGGACCGACGCATGAGGATCGCCGCATAGAGGACCGACGCATAGAGGCGTGGGCGCACAGCCGACGGAACACAGCCGCGGACACATAGCTGT
The DNA here is from genome assembly GCF_000719505.1 of Streptomyces sp. NRRL B-3229. NCBI lineage: Bacteria > Bacillati > Actinomycetota > Actinomycetes > Kitasatosporales > Streptomycetaceae > Streptomyces > Streptomyces sp. NRRL B-3229. Next base: position 73,158 of record NZ_JOGP01000009.1, read on the forward strand.
GGGCGCATGGCGGATGCATAAGGGGCGCACGGTCGCACACCCGTAACACCGCAGTTCGCAAGCACTGTCGAGGCGTAACCGGCGCGAGCGAATCGCTCACCGGAGCCGTTCCCGACCTTCTGTGCCGAAATACCGTCAGACCCCCTTTATCCAGGGCGGATTCGCGTCTCACGTGTCGACATGTCACTACAGCGTGTTGCCGACATGTGACATTCTGCCGGAAGCGCGTTTGCCGGGGCTTCGGCTCCGGTATTCAGGTGAAGGCTGACGTTCCTCGACGAAGCGTTCGCCGTACCGTCCCGCGACCCAAAGGGGGTGGCATGTCCGCAGACCAGGGCAGCTCGAAGGTGCTCACGCTCACGAAGAGCGAGGCTGCGCCCGCGCTCATCGACGTCCCGGCTGTCGAGGCCGCCCCGACCCCGGCCCTGCCGGCCGCGTCCGGGGCCATCGACACCCGCACCCTGTCCCGCTCCCTCTTCCTGCGGCTCGCCGCACTCGACGAGAACAGCCCCGAGCGCGCGTACGTCCGGGACACCCTCATCGAGCTCAACCTCCCGCTGGTGCGCTACGCGGCGGCCCGCTTCCGCTCGCGCAACGAGCCGATGGAGGACATCGTCCAGGTCGGCACCATCGGCCTGATCAAGGCGATCGACCGCTTCGACTGCGAACGGGGAGTGGAGTTCCCCACGTTCGCGATGCCGACGGTCGTGGGCGAGATCAAGCGGTTCTTCCGCGACACCTCGTGGTCGGTCCGCGTCCCGCGCCGCCTCCAGGAGCTCCGTCTGGCCCTCACCAAGGCCAGCGACGAGCTCTCCCAGAAGCTGGACCGCTCCCCGACGGTCGCCGAACTCGCCTCGGTGCTCGGTGTGTCCGAGGAGGACGTCGTCGACGGCCTCGCGGTGGGCAACGCCTACACCGCCTCCTCGCTGGACTCCCCGGCCCCGGAGGACGACGGCGGCGAGGGCTCCCTCGCGGACCGCCTCGGCTACGAGGACACCGCGCTGGAGGGCGTGGAGTACCGCGAGTCCCTCAAGCCCCTGCTGGCGAAGCTGCCGCCCCGTGAGCGGCAGATCATCATGCTCCGCTTCTTCGCCAACATGACCCAGTCGCAGATCGGCGAGGAGGTCGGCATCTCGCAGATGCACGTCTCCCGGCTGCTCACCCGCACGCTGGCCCAGCTGCGCGAGGGCCTCATCTCCGACTGATCCGTCCCTGCGCGAGGGTTCCCATTCGACGGGGCGTCAGCCACCATGGCGCGATGCCTCGTTCACCCCGGACGACCTGGACACATGGCCGTCGGTGCGCCCTGCTGGGCGCGTCGGCGGCCGTCGTCTGTCTCGGCGCGGTGCTGGCGTCGTGCGGCGGAGGCGACGGCGAGGGCTACGTCGCCACGGGCGCGGCGGGCGGCCCCACAGCGTCATCCGATACGGCCGTCAGGCCGACCGGTGACGTGATCCTGGTGCCGCTCCAGGGAACCCCGTCCGGTCCGGGCAGCAGCCCGGCGTCGGCGAACCCGGCCGCCCCGCGCGGCACTTCGGCAGGCTCGACGGCGGCCGGCACCACGCGAACCGATGGGCCTACCGGCGTCGGCGGTGCCACGGACGCACCAGCGCGGCCCACCGAGGGCCCCGGGGACGGCCGTAGCCCCTCGGCTTCCCCCTCCGCGGAGGGGACCCCTGAACCCGCGGCCCTGGTCTGGTCGGAGCCGGTCCGGCAGGCCACCGACCGGCGCTGGTGCGAGGACGTCACCCTGGACTTCCGCAACACCGGGGGCGTGCCGGTGACTTCGGGGGCCGTCACCTTCGGGACACACGTCATCGGCGCGCTCGGTATCGACTGGGCGACCGTGGAGTCCACGGTGGGACTCCCGGTGCCGATCGATGCCGGCGCGCGACGGGAGAAGACCTGGACGGTGTGCGTCGACGCGTGGCGCGTGCCGTTGGGCATGCGGGTGGAGACGCGGGACGTCACCGTCCGGTGGGGTTAGTTCCTCTTACTTCAGCGCCAGCCAGGCCACCGCGGCCACGACCGCGACGGCGACGATCACGCCGATGATCAGGCCCACGCGGGGTCCTGCGGAGGCGGCGGGGGCGGCCTGCTGCCGTCCGCCCTGGGGAGCCTCGTCGACGAAGGCACGGAACATCTGAGTGCTGCCGGCGGGGTCGTAGTTGCCCTGGGGGCCCTGGTTGTCAGCCATGCCCAGAGACCCTAGCGAATCCGGCGATGGGGCCCAAGTGCGGGGGCGACGGGGGCCCCAGGGGGTCTCACGTGCCGGTTTACGTTCGCAATACTTGCCTTTGCCAAGTTTTTATGCCGCACTCACCTCGTTTTATTTGCCTGTAGCAACCAAGCAAGCCTATGGTTGCCCAAAGCAACGAATACGGGAGGTGTGATGGCCGAGCAGGCGCGATACGAGGAGCTGATCCGCCAGTTCAGCGCCTTCGGAGCCGTGAAGCGGGAGATGGGGCGGATGATGCCGTCCGACTGCCCCGCCGGTTCCGCCGCCGTGCTGACCCTGCTCGGGCGCTACGGAGACATGCGCATGAGCAGGCTCTCCGAGCTGCTCGCCGTGGACATGTCCGTGACCAGCCGCCATGTGACCCACGTGGTCGAGCGCGGCTGGATCGAGCGCTCCCCCGACCCGGCGGACCGCCGCTCGCGCATCCTCAGGCTGACCCCGGCCGGCCGGGCGCTCCTGGACCAGCTGTCGCGGCGCACCTGCCTGATGCTCTCCGAGCGGCTCGGCGACTGGAGCGACGACGAGGTGGCCCAGCTGACCGCCCTGATGGCACGGCTGCGCGCGAGCTTCGACGACACCCGCGTGCACGGCCCCGAACCCCGGCCGCCCGCACCCCCCGTACTCGAACAGACCACCCGTACACCCGCGATCACCACGTAAGAGAAGGAAGCCCATGGCAACGACCACACCAGCCGGTGTGCGGGCACACGCCAAGCACGGAGGAGGCTCCGGCGAGCACGGCCCCATGACGCACCGGCAGATCATGGAAGCCATCTCCGGCCTGCTGCTCGGCATGTTCGTGGCGATCCTGTCGTCCACGATCGTCACCAACGCGCTCCCGCACATCATCAGCGACCTCGGCGGCGGCCAGTCCGCCTACACCTGGGTCGTCACCGCCGCCCTGCTGTCGATGACCGCGGCCACCCCCCTGTGGGGCAAGCTCGCGGACCTGTACAGCAAGAAGGCGCTCGTCCAGATAGCGCTCGTCATCTACGTGCTGGGCTCCGCGGCCGCGGGTCTGTCGCAGAACGCCGGCATGCTGATCGCCTGCCGCGTCGTCCAGGGCATCGGCGTCGGCGGTCTGTCCGCACTCGCGCAGATCGTCATGGCCGCGATGATCTCCCCGCGTGAGCGCGGCCGGTACTCCGGTTACCTCGGCGCGACCTTCGCCGTCGCCACCGTCGGCGGCCCGCTGCTCGGCGGTGTCATCACCGACACCTCGTGGCTGGGCTGGCGCTGGTGCTTCTACGTCGGCGTCCCGTTCGCCGTCGTCGCCCTGATCGTGCTCCAGAAGACCCTGCACCTGCCCGTGGTCAAGCGGGAGGTCAAGGTCGACTGGGGCGGCGCCACCGCCATCGCCGCCGCCGTCTCGCTGCTGCTGGTCTGGGTCACCTTCGCCGGTGACAAGTACGACTGGCTGTCGTGGCAGACGTACACGATGGTCGGCGGCTCGATCGTCCTCGGTCTGCTGTTCGTGCTGATCGAGTCCAAGGCGAGCGAGCCGATCATCCCGCTGCGGCTGTTCAGGAACCGCACGATCACCCTCGCCTCACTGGCCTCGCTGTTCGTCGGTGTCGCGATGTTCACCGGCACGGTCTTCTTCAGCCAGTACTTCCAGCTGGCCCGCGACAAGTCCCCGACGATGTCCGGCGTCATGACCATCCCGATGATCGGCGGACTCTTCATCTCCTCCACCGTCTCCGGGCAGTTCATCACCCGCACCGGCCGCTGGAAGGCATGGCTGGTCAGCGGTGGCGTCCTCGTGACGGCCGGGCTCGGCCTGCTGGGCACCATCCGGTACGACACGGCCTACTGGAAGATGTCGATCTTCATGGCCCTGCTGGGTCTCGGCATCGGCATGATGATGCAGAACCTGGTGCTCTGCACCCAGAACCAGGTCGACCCGTCCGACCTCGGCTCGGCCAGCTCCACGGTCACCTTCTTCCGGTCCCTGGGCGGTGCGGTCGGCGTCTCGGCGCTGGGCGCGGTCATGTCCCACCGGATCACCCACTACGTCTCGGACGGCGTCGCCGCCCTCGACCCGAAGTACCGGGCCGCCCTGGCCGGTTCGAGCTCCTCCACCGACAGCATCCCGGACCTGGCCAAGCTGCCCGCTCCGCTGCGCACGCTCATGGAGAGCTCCTACGGCCACGGCATCGCCGACGTGTTCCTGATCGCCGGCGCCCTCGCGGCCGTCGCGTTCCTGATCACGCTGTTCATCAAGGAGGTCCCGCTGCGGACGAAGGGCGCGCTGGCGCAGGCCGCGGAAGAGGCTCCCGCTTCGGCGCCCTCCGAGGCTGCGGTGGAGACCGCTGCCGCCGGGCACACCCCGAGCTGGGCGGCCACCGAGACCGTCACCTCGGACACCGAAACCGCCCCCGACGGCACCCAGCGGCTGTCCGCCGTGGCCACCCTGGCCCGTCCGGAGGCCTCCGGTGAAGGCTCCGGCGCCATCCCGGTCCGCGGCTTCGTGCGCGGCAACGAGGGCGTCCCGGTCCCTCAGGCCGCGGTCACGCTGATCTCCCTTGCGGGACAGCAGCTGGGCCGCTCGGTCGCCCAGGCCGACGGGTCCTACGCGGTCGACGCGCCCGGTGTCGGGTCGTACGTCCTGATCGCCTCCGCGGACGGGTTCCAGCCGCAGGCGTCCACCGTCCTGGTGGGCGGCGAGCCGGTCGCCTACGACATCCTCCTCAGCGGCACCAGCGGGCTGAACGGCCTCGTGCGGGCCGCGCAGAGCGGGGAGCCGGTCAAGGACGCCATGGTGATCGTCACCGATGTGCGCGGCGACCTGCTGGCCACCGGGACCACCGGTGAGCAGGGCGAGTTCGCCTTCGGCGAGCTGGTGCCGGGTGCCGTGACCGTCGCGGTCAACGCCGCCGGGTTCCGGCCGCGCGCGCTGCCGGTCGAGGTCGGCGGCACCGGAGTCACCCGCATCGAGGTGGACCTGGATTCGGGCGCCCGCCTCCAGGGTGTCGTCCGGGCCCCGCACGGCCCGCTGGCCGACGCCCGGGTCACCCTCGTGGACGCCGCCGGCAACGTGGTCGGCACCGCCACCACCGGGACGGACGGGGCGTACGCCTTCACCGACCTGGACGGCGGCGAGTACACGGTCATCGCCACGGGCTACCCGCCGCAGGCCACGGCCCTGACGGTGAACGGCCCCGCGGTCGACGGACACGACATCGAACTCGCCCACCCCGGCGAGTAGTTCCACCCACTCCGGCCCGTGGCGGGGGACGTGCGCTCCGAGCGGAGGCGCGCGCCCGCCACGGGCCGGTCTTCTTCGAGGAGTTCTCAGACATGCCACTGACCGCGAGGATCCGAACCCGTGACGGATGGGCCGTGTCGCACGCGGTCGTCACGGTGACCGACATGACCGGCACGCAGGTGCTGCGCGCGGAGGCGGACGCGGAGGGGGCGGTACGGGACGGGACCCCGCTGGAGCCGGGGCCGTACACCGTCATCGTCACGGCCGTCGGGTACGCGCCCACCGCCTCCAGCGCGATCGTCACCGCGAGCGGCCGGGCCGAGGTCGGCACGGTCACGCTGGCCCGGGTCGGCGGCGCGGAACTGCCGCCGCCCGGCCCCTGGACCGTGGACCCGGCCCACTCCAGCGTGGGCGCGGTCGCCCAGCACCTGGGCATCTCCAGCGTCCACGGCCGCTTCACCGACTTCACCGCGGCGATCGAGGTCGCCCCGGACGACGTGACCAAGTCCCGGGTGGAGGCGGTCATCCGGGCGGCCTCCATCGACACCGGGAACGCGATGCGGGACGACCACCTGCGCTCGGCGGACTTCCTGGACGTGGAGCGGTACCCGGAGATCACCTACCGGTCGACGGACCTTGTCGTGGCCGGCACGGACCGCTGGACCGTTCGGGGCGAGCTGGCGATGCGCGGCGTCGTACGGCCGGTCGACCTGGACCTCGCCTACCTGGGCACGGGCGCGGACCCCTGGGGCGGGACCCGGGCCGCCTTCAAGGCGACCACGCAGCTGCGACGGGAGGACTTCGCCATGAACTACAACCAGGTCGTACAGGCGGGAATCGCGGCAATCGGCACGACACTGAAGGTCGAGCTGGATGTGCAGGCGGTACAGGGGGAGTCGTTGCCGCGGGGGTGAGGTGGGGGGGTGATCGGGGGCCGGCCGCGGGACGCTGACCGCCGTGCGCTGGTGTGCCGTGGGGCTCCAACTAGGCTGAGCTCATGGCACCGAACATTGCGACCAACACGTCTGTCTCCCTGGACGAGCTGCTGGACTTCGTGCGGCCCCGGCATCGGGCGCTTCTGCTGACGCGGCGGGCGGACGGGTCGCCGCAGGCCTCGCCGCTGACCTGTGGGGTCGACGACTCGGGGCGGATCGTCGTGTCGACGTATCCCGAGCGGGCGAAGACGCGGAACGCGAAGCGGGATCCCCGGGTGAGCGTGGTCGTGCTGAGCGACGACTGGGACGGGCCGTGGGTGCAGGTCGACGGGACCGCGGAGGTCATCGACTCGCCGGAGTCCGTGGAGCCGCTGGTGGAGTACTTCCGGAACATCTCCGGGGAGCACCCGGACTGGGACGAGTACCGTTCGGCGATGGTGCGGCAGGGGAAGTCGATCATTCGGGTCACGCCGGAACGGTGGGGGCCGGTTGCCACCGGCGGGTTCCCTGCCAGGTTGGCCTGATAACTCGGGGACTTCTCGTTCGTCGGCGGGTGCGGTTTCACTGTGGCTGGTCGCGCAGTTCCCCGCGCCCCTGGGGAGTTGCCCTCACCATCGTTTCGATGCCTGCCACGAGTAGGTCCAAGGCGAACGTGAAGTCCCTGTCTCTCATGTCCTCGACCGTGTCGCCGCCCCTCGCCGTCATGATCTCCTCGTTCTCCTTGAGGATCTCGGCGGCGTCGGGGGACCGGGTCGCCGAGGCCATCGCGTGGCGGAAGTAGGCGTCCTGGGTCATGCCGGCCTGGCCCGCGCGGGCGATGAAGTGGCCCTCGATGGTGCCGAAGCCGTAGACGAACTGGAAGACGGCCGAGATCGCGCCCGTGATGCCGTGTGCGGGCAGACCGGACCTGCGGATGACCCGGTGCACGATCCGGGACAGCGCAAGGGAGTTGGGGCCGATGTTGAGAAAAGTGCCGGCCAGCGGGGAGACCCAGGGGTGGCGGACCAGCAGACCCCGGTACTCCCTCGCGATCGTGCGCAGCTGCTCCCGCCAGTCCTCGTCGGCCTCCGGGTCCGGCAGATCGAGACCGCCGAAGGCCGCGTCCAGGGCGAGTTCGAGCAGGTCGTCCTTGGTGTCGACGTACCAGTAGACGGACATCGCGGTCACGTTCAGCCCGGTGGCCAGCCGGCGCATGGAGAACTTGGCCAGGCCGTCGGTGTCGAGCAGCCGTACGGTGGCCTCGGTGATCCGCTCCCGGTCCAGCCCCGAGGGCTGCCCCCCGCCCCGCCCGCTCCGGCGCACCTTGCCTTCCAGCCAGACACTGGTCCGGCCTGAGGCATTTGGGCCTGCGTTAGCCATGGCGCACCTTCCAAGAACTCCGTCGACTGGCAAAGATGCCAGGTGCCTTCCAACTTAAGGGGCGCGGGGAACTGCGCGAGACACCACAACGGACCAGCAGCCTCCGACGCAACGTCGCCCCCACCCCCTCAGGCGACTGTCTCCCGCTCCGCCCGCCGCAACAACACCCCCGCCACCACCCCGCCCAGCAACACCGCCACCGCCCCCACCAGCTGACTGCTCTCCAGCCCGGAGGCGAACGCCTCCGTGATCCGTGCCCTCTCCGACCCCGACCCCGCCTGCGCCAACGCCCCCGGCAGGGACACCGCGGCCACCGAGATCCCCGCCGCGAACCGGGAGTTCAGCACCGCGCCCAGCACCGCGACGCCCAGCCCCTGCCCGAACTCCGCCACCGTGCCGTTGATCCCCGCGCCCACGCCGGCCTTCTCCCGCGGAATCGCGCTCATGATGGCGTGGGCCATCGCGGGGCTCGCGACCGCCGCCCCCGCACCGATCAGCACCAGCCCGAGCAGCGTGCCCGGGTACCCATGGCCGGTGAGTGTGGCGATCGAGGCCAGGCCCGCCGCCATCACCGCCATGCCGAGCCCGATGGAGAGCGGGGTGCCGAGGCGGGCCGACCACTTCGCCGACAGGCCCGTGAAGTTGAGGGCCACGATCATCAGCGCGAGCGGTGCCGTGCGCAGGCCCGCCTCCAGGGGGCCGTAGCCGAGGACGAACTGCATGTGCTGGGTGAGCAGGAACAGCGAGCCGCCCATGCCGAAGGTGATCAGCACCGCGCCCGCCACCGCGCCGGTGAAGCGGCGGTCGCGGAAGAAGTGCATGTCGAGCATGGGGTGCGGGATCCGGTTCTCCCACCACGCGAACGCGGCGAGGACCACGACCGCCACGGCCGCCGGAGTCAGCACCCGGCCCGACGTCCAGCCGTGCTCGGGGCCGGAGATGATCGCGAACACCAGGGAGGTCATACCGATCGTGGAGAGCAGGGCGCCGAGCAGGTCGGGGTGGTTGCCCTGCGGGTTTTTGGACTCGGGGACCAGGACCACCACCGCGACCAGCGCGAGCGCGGCGACCGGCAGGTTGATCAGGAAGATCGCACCCCACCAGAAGTGGTTCAGCATGAAGCCGCCCAGGAGGGGGCCGGTCGCGAAGCCCAGGGAGTTCACCGCCGCCCAGATGCCGATCGCCCTCGGCTGCTCATCGGGCGCGAAGATCTGCATCGCCACGGCGAGCGTGGTGGTCATCAGCAGCGCCCCGCCGACGCCCATTCCGGCCCGTGCCGCGATGAGTTGGGCGGTCGAGTCCGCGAGGCCCGCGACCAGTGAGCCAAGACCGAACAGGACCAGGCCGGCGGCCAGCATCTTCTTGCGGCCGTAGCGGTCGGCGGCGCTGCCGGCGGTGAGCAGGAGCCCCGACTGGACCAGCGAGTACGCGTTGATCATCCACTGGATGTCGGAGGTCGCGGCGCCCAGTTCGCGGGTGAGCGAGGGGATCGCCACGTTCAGGATCGTGTTGTCGAGAAGCACGGTCAGCTGGGCGAGACAGATGACGCCGAGGATCAGCCAGCGCTGGGGGTGGCCCTGGGTGACGGGGACGGGTGCAGTGGCGGGGGCGGTCATGTTGTACACCGTAGAACAGTTCTTATACGGCGTACAACACACTTTCCCGCCGTGCGACGAAGGGGGCGGCGACCGATGTCACCGCCCCCCTCCTGGCAGAACCGTCAGCTGCTCGACTTCTGGGTGAGGTCGTAGAAGGTGGCCGAACCGACCGTCACCTTCTTGAAGTTGGCCTCGACCCAGCTCGTGATCTGCGAGGACGTACCGCTGCTGCTGCCGCCCATACCGCCGCCGGTGCCGCTGGAGATGAAGTAGTGGATCTTGCCGTCCTCCACGTACTTCTTGAACTGGGCCAGCGTCGGGGACGGGTCGGTGCCGTTGAAGCCGCCGATCGCCATCACGGACTCGTCGGAGGCCAGCTGGTAGCTCGCCGCGTTCTGGGCGCCGATCGCGGCCGCCGCCCAGGTGTAGTCGTCCGCGTCGGCCTGGAGCAGCTTCTTGGCCTCGGAGGAGACGGTCGCGCCGTTGAGCAGTCCGCCGGCGCCACCCCCGCGCATGCCGCCGAGCTCACCCAGACCGCCCAGCTGGTTCCGGGTGGTGCCGTTGCCTTGCGTGGTGCCGTTCTGGCCCGGCATGCCGCCGCCCGGGAAGCCCTGACCCTGCTGGCTCTGGCCCTGACCCTGCGTATTGCCGTTCGCGTTCCCGTTCGCGTTCCCGTTCTGCTGGTTCTGGCCGCCGAAGCCGCCCATGCCGCCACCGCCGCCAGGGCCTCCGCCCCGGCCGCCGCCTCCACCGAAGCCCATCATGCTCGCGCCCGCCGGGCCCGCCGTCGGAATGGAGCCGGTGTGCGCGGAGTTCACCGTGCTCAGGGTGTACGCCGTCGGACCGGCCAGCGCGGCCACGATGCCCAGGGCCGCGACCCCGAGCGCCAGTTGCCGGCCGAGCCGGGCCACGAAGATCAGGCCGAGCGCGGCGACCAGACCGCCGATCAGGACCAGCCACTTCAGCCAGGGAAGGTAGTCGGGGGTGCGGTTGAGGAGGGCGTACCCCCAGGCCGCAGCGGCCACCATCGCGGCCGCGAGGGTGAGCGAGGCCCATGTCCCGGCGCGCTTCTCCCACAGGATTCCGGCGCCCATGCCGACCACGGCGGCGATGTAGGGGGCGAGGGCGATCGTGTAGTACTGGTGGAAGATGCCCGCCATGAAGCTGAAGACCACCAGGGTGATCAGCAGCGAGCCGCCCCAGACGAGGAACGCACCGCGGGTGGCGGAGGTCCGCTTGAGCTTGCGCGTGGCCACCAGGCCCGCGACCAGCAGGATCAGTGCGGCCGGCAGCAGCCACGAGATCTGGCCGCCGATCTCGGAGTTGAACATCCGGTTCCAGCCGGTCTCGCCCCACTGGCCGGTGCCGCCACCGCCCCCGCCGCCGACGCTGCCGGTCTCCTCGCCGTTGAGGCGGCCAAGTCCGTTGTAGCCGAAGGTCAGTTCAAGGAACGAGTTGTTCTGGGAGCCGCCGATGTAAGGGCGCGAGGAGGCGGGCCACAGCTCGACGACCGCGACCCACCAGCCGCCGGATACGACCAACGCGACCGTCGCGAGCGCCAGTTGCCCGATCCGCTTCTTCAGCCTGTGCGGGCCGACCGCCGCGTACACGAACGCCAGCGCCGGCAGGATCAGGAAAGCCTGCAAGGTCTTCGCGAGGAACGCGAAGCCGATCGCCGCCCCCGCCCACACCAGCCACCGCGTCCTGCCGTCCTCGACGGCCCGTACGACGAAGTAGCAGGCCAGCGCCATCAGCAGGGCCAGCATCGCGTCCGGGTTGTTGAACCGGAACATCAGCGCGGCGACGGGGGTGAGCGCGAGCACCGCGCCCGCGATCAGACCTGCCCCGGGACCGAAGCGGCGCCTTACGGAGGCGTAGACGACGGCGACCGTGCCGACGCCCATGAGGACCTCGGGGCCGAGGATCGTCCAGGAGTTCAGACCGAAGATCCTGGCCGCGATCTCCATCGGCCACAGGAACGCCGAGGGCTTGTCGACGGTGATGGCGTTGCCCGCGTCCAGCGAGCCGAAGAACATCGCCTTCCAGCTCTTGGTGCCGGCCTGGACGGCCGCCGAGTAGAAGGAGTTGGCGTAGCCGGAGGCGCTCAGGTTGTAGAAGTAGAGGGCGGCGGTGGCCAGCAGCAGGCCCCAGAACGCGGGGCGTGCCCAGCGGGGGTCCTCGGGACGGCCGCGCCACAGTCTGCGGGCGAAGGGCTGTTGGGGTTCACCGGACTCCGGGGCCGGGGGAGCGACGTCCTGTACGTCCGTCACGGTCACCGCCGGACCCCATCCGGAACCCTGCCGGGTCGAATGATCGGTCTGCGTGGTCATCAGGAGTTCCTCGGGTCGGTGTCGGTGGGCCACACCTGCTGCGACGGCACGGTGGCGTCGTACGGGGACTGCGGGGTGTACGGGGTCTGAGGGGTGTACGAGGACTGCGGGTTGTACGGCGTGTACGGAGTGTGCGGCGCGGTGGCGTAGTGGTTCGCCGTCGGGCGCGTGGGCAGCGGGGCGTACGGCTGCTGTGTGCCGTAGGCCGGTGTGGCGGACGGCGTGGTGGAGGGCGTGTGCGTCGTCACCACCGTGGACCGTGACGGGTTCTCGTCCCGCTCGGGGAACACCCAGGCCCGGAAGAGCAGGAACCGCAGCACGGTCGCCGCGAGGTTGGCGGCGATCAGCACCGCCAGCTCGGTGGAGTGCGCCGGGTCGCTGGTGGCCGCGTCGAGCGCGGCGAGGGAGCCGCTGGTCAGTGCGAGGCCGATGCCGAAGACGACCAGGCCCTGCGCCTGGTGCCGGACGGCGCCGCCCCGCCCGCGCACTCCGAAGGTCAGCCGCCGGTTGGCGGCGGTGTTGGCGACCGCCGAGACCAGCAGGGCCAGCGCGTTGGCGATCTGGGAGCCGCAGAACTGCCGGAAGACGCTGTACAGCAGCAGGTAGAAGAGGGTGGACAGCCCGCCGACGACACAGAATCCGACGAGCTGGCGGGCCAGCCCCTTCGGCACGTCCTGGACGTCACGGTCGCGCGGGTCGTCGCCGAACGGGCGGGCGATCCGGTCCAGCGGCAGCGCGCCGGTCGCGAGCGCCTTGCCCACCCGCCACACGCCCTTGAGGTCCTCGGTCGCCGTCCTGACGATGTGGACGGTGGAGTCCGGGTCGTCGACCCAGTCGACGGGCACTTCGTGGATACGCAGGCCCGCGCGCTCGGCGATGACCAGCATCTCGGTGTCGAAGAACCAGCCGGTGTCCTCGACGAGCGGCAGCAGGACCTGGGCCACGTCCCGCCGGATGGCCTTGAAGCCGCACTGTGCGTCGGAGAAACGGGCTTGCAGCGAGCCGCGCAGGATCAGGTTGTAGGCGCGGGAGATGAACTCGCGCTTGGGGCCGCGCACGACCCGGGAACTGCGGGCCAGCCGGGAGCCGATCGCCAGGTCGGAGTGGCCCGAGATCAGCGGGGCCACGAGCGGCAGCAGCGCGTTGAGGTCGGTGGACAGGTCGACGTCCATGTAGGCGAGGACGGGGGCGTCCGAGGCGGACCAGACGGTCCGCAGGGCACGGCCGCGGCCCTTCTGCTCCAGCCGGAAGGCCCTGACCTCGGGGATCTCCGCCTCCAGCCGCCGCGACACCAGGGGCGTGGTGTCCGTGGACGCGTTGTCCGCGATGGTGATGCGGAACGCGTACGGGAACGTGCGCCTGAGGTGCTCGTGCAGTCTCAGCACACACGGCTGGAGGTCCTTCTCCTCGTTGTAGACGGGGATCACTACGTCCAGGACAGGCGTACCGGCGTCGCCGGCCGGGAGGTGCTCCCGCGCCGGCAGGGTGCCGGGAGAAGAGTCGGTTCGCATGGGAACGACTCTGGTCAAGCCCCCTGTTGCACCCATATGGCGGCGCTGTGCTGTGCCTGTGAGTGCGATTGCCAGTTCGTTTCGGGCGCCGGACGCGGGGTCGCGGGACCGACGGCGGGCAGGTGCAGGGTGAAGACCGTGCGCCCGGGCACGCTGTCGACGGTCACGGCACCGCCGTGCGCCATCGCCACGGCCTGCACGATGGCGAGGCCGAGCCCGGTGGAGCCCGAGGCCCGGGAGCGCGAGGAGTCACCGCGCGCGAACCGTTCGAAGACGTGCGGGAGCAGGTCCGGCGGGATGCCCTGGCCGTTGTCCTCGACCTCCACGCACATCCACGGTCCGCGTCGCTGCACGCGTGCCGTGACGGTGGTCCCCTCCGGCGTGTGCTTGCGGGCGTTGCCGAGCAGGTTGATGAGCACCTGCTGGAGACGCGCCGCGTCGCCGGAGACCAGTGCGGGTTCGTCGGGCAGGTCCAGGCGCCAGTTGTGGTCCATGCCGGCCGCGCGGGCGTCGCTGATGGTGTCCACGACCAGCGGGATCAGGTCCGTCTGCTCGAACTGGAGCGGCCGCCCCGCGTCCAGGCGCGCGAGCAGCAGCAGGTCCTCCACGAGCAGGGTCATCCGGCCCGCCTCGGACTCGATGCGGCCGAGCGCGTGCCGGGTGTCGGGGCCGACCGCCTCCCTGCCGCGTCTGGTCAGCTCGGCGTAGCCGCGGATGGAGGCGAGCGGGGTCCTCAGCTCATGACTGGCGTCCGCGACGAACTGCCGTACCCGCATCTCGCTCTGCTGCCGGGCGTGCAGGGCGCCGTGGACGTGGTCCAGCATCCTGTTCAGCGCGGAACCGACCTGACCGACCTCGGTGTGCGGATCGCACTCCGCCTCCGGCACCCGCTCGCTGAGGTTCACCTCGCCGGTGTGCAGCGGGAGTTCGGAGACCCGGGTGGCGGTGTGGGCGACCCTGCGCAGAGGGCGGGTGGCGAGCCCGACCAGCACGTATCCGGCGATGACGGCGGCCCCGAGCCCGGCGGCGGTGACGCTGACCTCGACGAGGATCAGGGTGTCCACGGTGGCGTCGATGTCCTTGGTGGGAACGGCGACGTAGTAGGCGGAGGTGTCGTTGGACGCGTACCGGACGAGGTAGTCGCCGATGCCGGGGAGCTCGACCTTGTGCTGGCTGTTGTCCTTGGGGACCGCGCTGAGCACCTTGATCTGGGCGGCCGTGAGGCTCTTGGCGGTCATCGCGAAGTTCTGGTCGGAGCCGGACTTCACCCCGCGCTTGGCATCGGTGATCCGGCCCCCCTCCACCTTGGCCGCGATCGTGCCGTCCGGCCCCGGGCCGATGACGAAATTGGCAGGGCTTTTCGGCCGGTTGCCCTGCCCGAGGGGCCTGTTCCTGTCGTTGCCGCCGTTGTCGGGCTGCTCCGGCGGGAGTTCGCGGGGCGCCGCCCGCGACGCGGCCTCGTTCAGCTTGCCGCTCAGTTGGTCGTACAGATGGGACCGCAGCGCCAGCGTGGTCACCGTGCCGATCACCGAGCAGACCACGGCGATCAGCACCACGGACGCGACGACGAGCCGCGTCCGCAGCGTGCGCGGCTTTCCTGCTCGCCCTGCCCGCTTCTGCGCCCGCGGCCGTCGTCGTCCGCTCATGAGGCGGCGGGCTTGATCAGATAACCGGCGCCGCGCCGGGTGTGGATCATCGGCTCCCGTCCCGCGTCGATCTTCCGGCGCAGATACGAGATGTACAGCTCGACGACGTTGGCCTGGCCGCCGAAGTCGTACGACCACACCCGGTCCAGGATCTGCGCCTTGCTCAGCACCCGCCGGGGATTGCGCATCAGGAACCGCAGGAGTTCGAACTCGGTCGCGGTGAGGTGGATGTTGTCCCCGGCCCGCGAGACCTCGTGGCTGTCCTCGTCGAGGGTGAGGTCGCCGACGACCAGCACGGACTCGGACCGCCGGTCGGCCGCACCGGACCGCCGGATCAGCCCGCGCAGCCGGGCCACGACCTCTTCGAGGCTGAACGGCTTGGTGACGTAGTCGTCCCCACCCGCGGTGAGCCCGGCGATACGGTCCTCGACGGCGTCCTTGGCCGTCAGGAACAGCACCGGCACGTCCGGCAGCTCACGACGCAGCCGGCCGAGCACGGCCAGCCCGTCCATGTCCGGCAGCATCATGTCGAGGACGACGGCGTCGGGCCGGAAGTCCCGTGCGGTCTGCACGGCACCCGTGCCGTCTCCCGCGCTGCGGATCTGCCAGCCCTCGTAGCGCAGGGCCATGGACAGCAGTTCGGTGATCGACAGCTCGTCGTCCACCACAAGCACTCGGACGGGGCTCCCGTCCGGCCTCAGCAGTTCGGTGCGCCCCTGGGGCGAGGTCGTGGTCATGGGAACACGATGTCGGTGCCCCCTGAGAGCACCCTTGCGGCAATCTGTGATTTCCCTGAGAAACGCACAGGCGCCTCTCAGGGAACCCCTGGGAATCCCTTGTTCCACACCGGCCCGAACCGGGATGCGGAGCCGGGGCGCGGAGCCGGGGCGTCGGGGGTCGGCCTCAGCGCCGAGATGCGTCTCCCCGGACCGCCGAGACGCCTCTGCCGCAGGTCAGAACAGCCCGTCCTGCATACCCTGCGCCTGCTTGAACTCCCTTATAGGAACGGTGTTTTCCGCGCCCTCGGCCGGAACCAGGTCCCAGCCCGTCATCAGTCGGGTGTCCAGTACGACGACCCCCTTGCCCGCCGTCTCCAGATGCAGGTCTGGCCCCGCTGCCGCGAGGAGCCGGCCCCCCACCGACCCGCCGGCCACGAGCCCCCTCACCTCGCCCGCGGCGGCGGGCAGACCCGCGAGACCGAAGACCTGGACATGGTCGACCGGTTCGTACGGCGCCCGCTCCAGGGACTCCGGCCAGCCGCCCAGCGTGCGGGCCCGGGCGTGCAACTCGGCGATCTCGGCGGCCCGTTCAGCGGCCGAGGCCGGCAGGGACGACCGTACGGCCCGCTTGTCGCCGTAGGGAACACGGTCCGGCACCGCGAGCGCGGCCCGCAGCAGTTCCTCGGTGCGCCGGGCCGCCATGAGCGGGCCGGTGCCGAGCCAGCTGAAACAGACGGCTCCCTGTTCCAGCAGCCGCGCGGAGCCACGTTCGTATGCCGTGATGCCGACCTTGACCATGCCGGGCCCGAACCACGCGAGGTATACCCGGTAGGGCCGTGGGTCGTCCGCGAGGGTGTCCGCGGCCACCGAGTGCGCCCGGTCCAGCCGCGCGCACTCCTCGCACCGCGCCCCGGTGCTCCGCCCCGACACCGCGACCCGCGCCGCACACGCGTGCCCCCGCGCTCCCACGCATGTCCGCACACCCCCTTCAGCGACCCCGAAGGCCACCCGCTTCCCCCAGGTCAGCGCACTGCGCCGCCCACCGTCCCACCGCAGCACGGGACCATCGGCCGACCATCGCAGCCCCGCGCACTTCCATGCCTGTGCCATCTCTGACGAGGGTAGGGGGGACCACTGACAACGGGGGTTGGGCGTGCGGGGCGGCTGGGGGTTGGCCCCTTCTGCAACCCCAGAGCGCGGTCTGGCCTGCGGTTGGAGGGGGGTGCCGTCGGGGTCGGGGCTGGGAGGGGGCTGCGGGCGAAGGCGGGGCCCGGGCCGGGATCGGAGCCGCGATCGGGGCTGGGGGGTTGGTCGGAGGTGGGGCCCGGGCCGAACGGAGCCGCGATCCGTGCCGGGATCGGAGCCGCGAGGCCGAGCCACGATCAGGGCCGGTTCAGCCGGCGGACTCCGCAGCGACCGGCTCCGCAGCGACCCTCGCCTCCCCTCCCGCTCCCGGCGCCGCCCCCGCTCCGACCGCAGTGGCGCTCGGCCGCCCTCTCCTCCGCCCCGCGATCCGGCACCCGACACACTCTTCGTGCCCCTCCCGCGCGCTGGAGTCCCGGACCCGCATGCCCCACTCCTCGCGCGGCCGGCGCCCCGGCGGCTTGCCCCAGCCGGACAGGTGCAGGGCCCAGGTGACCAGGACGCTCACCCCGACGACGGCGAGACCGCCGACGATCAGCGCGCCGGAGACCAGGCACACGCCCAGCCCTGCCACAGCCGTCCCCACCGTCGCGATGCCGAAGCCGGTCCAGCCCGCGACCGTGTGCCCCTCGTCATACTGATGTGCGCTCACAGATCCTCTCCTCCTCCACCATTTCTCTCACGTCCTAAGAAATTTAACGCAGAAACCTCTCACACGCTAAGGGAATCAGGATTCCGATGCCGGCCGAGCCCCACCCCGCCGAGCCCCGCCCCGCCGCCACCGCGGCCCAGGCGCTGGAGGCGATGGACTTCTTCATCGCCACGGCCCACCTCGGCCAGCAGGAGATGGCCCAGCGGCTGGGTGTGAACGTCACCGACCTGCTGTCCTTCGCCTACGTCCTGAGGGCGGGCGAGGACCTCCTCACGGCGGGCGACATCGCCGAACAGGCCCACGTCACGACCGGCGCGGTCACCGGCATCCTCAACCGCCTCGAACGCGGCGGTTACGTCACCCGCGTCCCCGACCCCACCGACCGCCGCCGCGTCCGGGTCGCCGCGCGCCCCGAGGCCGTGGCCAAGGTCGTCGCCCTCTACCAGCCGTACTACGACCGCCTCGACGCCGTCTTCGCCGAGTACTCCGCCGACGAAATCGCCGTACTCCACGACTGGTTCAGCCGCACGACCAACTTGGCACTCGCTTACATCGAGGAACTGCGTGCCAAGGACGCCGGGGGCGAGTAGCGGGGAACCGACCGGGAACTCGCAGGTACCGCGAGGGGTGTTGGGGACTGAACCGCCAGGGGTGGCGGGGACCCCCCACCACGGGGGTGGAGCCAGCCCTACCTTCGATCGGGGAGGGCACTCCATCGATCCGGCGCTCGCGCGACGGCATCGTTGATCTCAGCCGATCCACCGGGGTCGGCAGATCGCGAAGCCGGCGAAGCGGAAGCAGCCGACGAGGCCGACGGACTCGCGACGAACCGGAGGGACCCCCACGATGGAGCCGCAGACGGCCGACACCACAAAGTCCCCGTCCCCGTCCCTCTCTACGTTCCCGTCCCCGTCCCCGTCCCCGTCCCCGTCCCTCTCTACGCTCCCGTCCCCGTCCCCGTCCCGGTCCCCGTCCCAGGCGGCTCCCGGAACCCTCGCTTCCTTCGTGCGCTTCGTCGTCTGCGGCGGCGGGGTCGGTGTGCTGTCCAGCTTCGCCGTACCGATGGCGGCCATGACGCTGCCGTGGGCGGTCGCGAACGCCGTGATCACGGTGGTCTCCACGCTCCTGTGCACCGAGCTGCACGCCCTGTTCACCTTCGGCACGGGCCGCCGCGCGGGCCTGCGCAGGCACCTCCAGTCCTCCGGCTCGGCGGCCGCCGCGTACGCGATGACCTGTGCCGCGATGTTCCTCCTGCACACGGCTCAGGCGGCCCCGACCCTGCTCACGGAGCAGACGGTCTACCTCACCGCCTCCGCGATGGCCGGCGTCGGTCGCTTCCTGGTACTGCGCCTGTATGTCTTCACCACCACCCGTGCTCCCCACCCCCCGGTCCACCGCACCGCCCTCCCCCGGCCGCTGCTGCCCCGGCCGGCGGTGAGCACGGCCTGCTGAGGGGATGCCGTCCGGGGCCGGGGTGTCCGAGCCCGCCCGGACCCCGGCGTTCGACGTCCGGGCCCGTCAGCGCCGGCGCTCCAGATACCGCCGCAACGCCTCCACCCCGTCGGACACGAACTCCCCCCGTCCGACCGCCTCCAGCAGCTCGCCCTCCCCGAGCCACCCGTACCAAGCGATCTCGCCCGGATCCGGCACGAGCACCCCGCTGACGACGGCCTCATGCACACCGAGCCAGTAGGGGCTGATCTCCCCCTCGCACAGGAACCGGAGGACAGGCCGCACCGGCACCCCGAACACCCCCAGCTCCTCACCGAGTTCACGGGCGGCGGCCTGCTCGTACGACTCCCCGGCCTCGGCGGCCCCGCCGATCAGCCAGTTGTACTGCCCAGGGAACCGGGACATCTCGTACGACCGCCGATGGACGAGTATCCGGCCCAGCGGATCACGGCAGACAGTGGTCGCGACCCGGTGCAGCCACCTCTTCTCGATGGCCTCCGCCCGGTCCACCACCCCGATGACGAGGTCGTTCTCATCCACCCGGTCCACCAGCTCGCCCATGGGCTCAACGATCGCAGAGGGGTACGACAATGCCGCTCGAGAAGCTTGGCCGGAAGGGGGCGGGTGCGGGGCCGGAAGGGGTGGCAACCCCCGGCGGGTACAGCTGTCCCCACCGCAGATCGGGCGGCGGGCCGCATGTCCTGACGCCGGGTCCGACGGCATCGTAGAAGCACGACACTCCTCCGGGAAGGACCTCCCATGAACCCCCTGATGTCCGCCGCGACCAGACCCCGACTGGCGCCACCTGCTGGACGGGATCGCCCACCCACACACCACAGAGGCGTTCCACGGCCTGGCGGCAACTGCCGTAGGAGATCAACGAGGTTGACGTCGATTCACTCGGAGTCGAGCTGGTGGTCGGCCCAGACATAGCTCTCGGGCAGCAGAGAGGTGACGGGGACGGTCCGGATCCGGTCGCCCTCACCGACGACGACCCCGATGCGGGGGAAGTAGTCGAGCAGGGCCTGCCGGCACCGGCCGCACGGAGGGATGACCCCGCGGTCGCGGTCACCCACGGCAACGATGGTGTCCAGCTCGTAGACACCCTGCGCGGCCGCCGCCCCGATGAGGACCAGCTCGGCGCAGGGCCCTCCGGTGAAGTGATAGGCGTTCACCGCGGTGACGATCCGCCCGTCCCGAGCGCGCCCCGCGGCAGCCACGGTGTGGTTGTCACCCCGGCAGCGCGTACGGGCGACTTCGGCGGCGGCCTGAACGAGTTCGTGATCGACGGAGTTGGTCATCGGATCAGCTCCCATATCGCGACAACGAGGTTGAACAGGGCAGGCAGGAGAAAGAGACAGCCGGCTGAAGATGCTCCCCGGGCGTCTCCGCACCGGCAAGCGTCACGACCACGTACGACACATCAACTCTCCCAGCAGTCCAGTTCCGTGGATCACCTCACAACCCCACGACCGTGTCAAACGAGTTGACCTCCGCTCTGCACGGGTGCCTGGTCCGATGCAGCCGGCAAGGCGGCACTACATGTACGGCCCATCCGCAGCGCTCCGCGGCTGCTGGACAGAGTTCGACGTCCGCAGGTTGCGTATGCGAGCCGAGTACGTCCACAGCACCAAGGACACCGGCAACCTCAGCACATGGGGCGCATGGCAGTACTTCACCGTCAGGAAGTGACACACCAGACGCCGGGCTCCACCACTGAGGTGGAGCCCGGCGCCTGGGAAAGCTGCACCAGCACGGACGCCGACACGCGCTGATCTGGACCCGTCCAGGCCGCGCTCCGCGAGCGACTCGTCGATGTAGTCGCACAGCTCCCCGCGCTCGCCGGTCTCGAACCCGACTGGATCACCCCAGGTCGAACACATTCGGCAGGCCGGCCTTGAAGCGGAAGTGGTCGTGGCGCTTGAGGCTCTCGAGCTCCGGCGGCCTGAACAGCGGGGTGACCGTGCAGCGCGGCGCACTCGAACCTGCCTGATCCAAAAGGGCATTGACCGCCTGACGGGCCGAGGCGTTCGCGCCCTCCATGGTGGCGAGGTCGATGTCCACGGCGACGTAGTCCCCGGACAGGAAGAAGTTCGGGACCGTGGTCCTGGCCGAAGGGCGGTTGTACAGCGTGCCCACGGGGTGGATCAGCAGCTCGTCCTCGTTGGTCGGATGCGGAGTGCCGATCCCGTCCACTCCGGGGTCCAGGAACCACGAGTGCAGCGTGCCGTCGCGCAGCACTGTCCGGCCGGTGTCGTTGAGTGCGTCCTTGAGCTGTGCCCACACCTCGCGTGCGACCTCCTCGCGGGTGCACTGTTTGGCCGTTTTGCCGTACAGGACGCCGGGCTTGTCCCACTCGGAAATGTCCACCGACAGACACTCCTCGGCCACGCCGTCGCCGTAGTCGGCGGCGAAGTCCCGCCCTGGCCAGTGCCGGGCCTGGGCGATCGCGGTCAGCGACCATGGCGAGTCGATGCAGTTGAAGTGGCCCTGCACCAGGGGCGGCGTCTCGGTCAGATAGAACTGAATGCCCGTCATCCAGTCGGTCTGCAACTCGTCGCAGCGTGCCAACTGCGGTTCGGCCGCCCGTAATCCGGCACTCCAGGTGCGACGCGCGTGCTCCACCGGCATGGCGGAGACATAGTGATCGGCGGTGACGGAGCGAAGGACGCCGCCCGCATCCTCGATGACGGCCTCCGAGACCAGCCCGTCTCCACCCAGCCTCACCTCGTGCACGGTCCAGCCGATACGGAACTCCACTCCCAGGGACCTGAGATGAGCCACCCAGGGGTCGATCCAGGCCTCATTGGTCGGTGCGTTGAGGATCCGATCGGGTGGGCCGTCCGCACCCCGGCCGAGCGCGTTGAACACGAAGGCCTCGCCGAGGGTGCCGACCGTACGGGTGCTGGCCACCTCGGCCTTGGTGGCGACGATGTTGCGGGTGATGCCGACCGCGAGGATGCGCTGGTACTCCTTCGACATCTGCCCGGCGCGTACGAAAGTCCACCAAGGGGTGTCTTCCCAGGTGGAGTTGCGGCGTGCGTCGCAACTGGTCAGGAAGACGACGGCGCGGTTCACGAAGTACGCGATCTCATGCAGAGGAAGATTGAATCCCGTCTCCAGGAGGCCGGTGAGAGCGCGTCTGATGTCGTCGAGGGTGAGCTCGGCGGGCTCCTTCTCCCCAGGGATGGGTATCCGGAGATCCTCGCGGCCGTTGTTCCGCGCGAACATCATCTCCTTCGGTGCGATCAGGTTGTCCCGGACGCCGCCCGCGTTCCCGGGAAAGGGGATGCGCCGCATCGTGTCGGGGAGGTTGTGGTAGATCCCCGGGATGAAGCGGAACCCGTGCTCCGCGGGCAGTGGCTTGCGGCCTCCCTTCGTGCTGTCCGGTACGTCCATGGAGCGGGCCTTGCCGCCGAGCGCCCGGCGCTCGTAGACGGTCACCGCGAAGCCCCGCTCGGCGAGTTCATGCGCCGCGGTCAGTCCGGCCACGCCACCGCCGAGCACGGCGACGGCCTGCTGCCGTCCCTGCGGCGGTGCGGCTGAAGCCGCCGTGCCGGTGCCCAGTGCCACCGCCCCGCCTGCGGCGGCGGCCCCCACCACAAAGGTGCGTCGCGTGCTGCCCGTTCGCCCCATGACCGGTCTCCCCTACCGTCGGTAACACCTGCCGTCCGGCGGAGCAGCCTAAGGGAGCACCCTGGGACGGGAAAGGCATGTACATGACCGACGTGCGCATGCGGGCGAATGTGGCGCGTTTGCGTTGCCGGAGGGCCGGTCGCCTCACCGCCAGGTCTGTCGACGTGGCGTGGACGGCATGCCGTATCGCGCACCGCGCAGGAACCCGTAAGCGTCGTCGACGGTGACGGGTGACCAAGAGCCGGGTGGCACAGGGTGGGGATCACGCTCGGGTTCGTCCGGGCGCAGGGCGATCACGCCGAAGTGGCCGGGGATCTCTGACAGGACACTGGGGACGATCTCTGGCAGGTCACTCGGAGGCCTGGCCTCCGTACTTCGTGGCGAAGTGCAGCTGTGCGTCAAAGGTCCACGGGCGGTGTGCAGGGTTGCCCGGCGCTCGGTTCTGGGTCTGTCCGCGTGCAGCGGGACGGGCTCCGCGTGCTTCTGCCCGCTTCACGAGGTGTGGTTCAGCCAGCGTTGCAGGGTGGTGTTGATACTGGCGGGCAGGGCGCTGAGCTGGTCGATGGCGTCGCGGTCCTCGGGCCGCGGGGGGATACCGGCGGTGGTCAGCGTGGCGTGCAGGGCCAGGCGACGCTGGTCGCGGGGGTCGAAGAGGGTGTTGAGGCGCTCGGAGGGGTTGGGCGGCGGGAGCAGGTAGTCCATGTCCTGCCCTGCTGAGGCTGCGGCCGGAGGCCAGGTGGTCTGCGCCGGGTCGACGGCGTAGGGGTCGACGAAGGTCTGCGGTGTGTGGTGGTCCAGAGCGATGGTCATGTCGGTCTCCTCCAGCAGCGGGTGGATGTGCGAAGGGAGAGCCCTCCCTGCCCGTCGGCGGTTGCGGCTGCCGGGCGACATCACGCCGACGGCGTCATCGGCGGCTCATCGTCTTCTCCGACCAACACAGCAGCACGCCGGCCGCGCGTGACCAGCCGCTCGTAGGCGCCGACGCCGGGAAGAGGCCGGAGCTGTTACGCACTTTCGGGTGGCGGGTGAGCGGCTGCTGGGGTGGCGCGTCCCGGCGATCGCGGCGGCCGGCCAAGGACCCGTACGGCGAGTTGGGGTGGCGGGGCGTCAACTTCGTGCATATGGCGCATGAATGGACGTTACAGGCGAGAGTCACGACAAGATGGGCGAACGGTAACGGAGCACCCGTAAAGCGTTCACACCCTGCACGCCGGGGCCATGGTGTGGATGCGCGGCCAAGCCGGCCGCCACCCGCACACCGCACCAGCCCGTCCCGCCCGGCCCGCAAAGGCCCAGGGACGGCCGGGTGCCCGTACAGCCTGGGGGCCTTGTGTCTTCTTCCACGGTGACCGCCCGTCGTCTGTCCGCCGCCGCTCTCGCGGCCGCCGCGATCGTCGGGGCGGTGGCGCTGCCGGCGTCGGCCGCCGACCACGCCCGGCCCGACCGGCCGAAGGTGGAGATCAGCTCGGTCCAGTACGACTCGCCCGGCCCCGAGGACCGCTCGCGGCGCTCGCTGAACAAGGAGTGGGTGGAGCTCACCAACACCACACGCCACACGGTCAACCTCGACGGCTGGACCCTGACGAACGAGGACGGCCGCACCTACACCTTCGACCACTACCGCCTTGAGGGCCGCGCCACCGTCCGCATCCACACCGGCGAGGGCCGCGACACCGACAGCGACCTGTACATGGACCGCCACAACTACGTGTGGGACAACTACTCCGACACCGCCACCCTGCGCAACGACCACGACCGCTTCATCGACGCCGCCTCCTGGGGCGGCCGCCACCACCACGGTGGCCACCACCACCACTGACCGCTCTCTCGCCTGCGGCATGACGTGACGGCGAGGGTGTAGGGCGTGCTCCGGCCGGCCCGTCCTGACTGGCCCTGCACTGAGCCCCACGGACGCCCCTCGCTCTCACAGATACGGCTGTGGCCCTGACCGGCTCACCGGTCAGGGCCACAGCCGCGCTCAGGAGCTTCCAGGAGGCGTACGGGTCGGCGGTCAACCTCGTTCGCAAGGCTCGACTCGCAGCACTCAGCGTTCGACCGTGTCGGCGATGCGTTGAGGGGTAAAGACGGTTGCCGTCAAACACCGCCGTCAAGGCAAAAAGCAGAGGCCCTGTGGATCACTCCACAGGGCCTCTGACGTGCTGTGCACTCGGCAGGATTCGAACCTGCAACCTTCTGATCCGTAGCTCTACAGAGATCGGTCAGTGGAGGTCATATAGGTTGCCCGAGGGCCCATGCGAGCCGGTGTGAAGTGCTGCCGGTTGCTGGGGTTGCTGTACTTCGCTGCTTTACCGCATCACAGGTCCACTCGGGACTCCCTATCGCGGCTTCCCCGTCGCAGGACGACGTACGCCGGCCTGAACGGCAGACTGCGAAGGGTCGGCTCCATGACCTTGAAGAGAGCTTCGGCGTCCGCTCCGTAGGCGAATAGCTCAACCTCGCCTCCACCGAACCCGTTCCCGTCGACCTCACCGACCCCCACCTCCTCGACCGCGGCAGCCATGGCCCGCTCGGCGTCGAAAATCGCTTGGCGCTCGGTTCGTGAGCCGTACTGATCGTCACTCAGCCGGTACTGGGCGATGACTGCATGTTCCGGCTTCTCGGGCTCGGGGAGATCGAAGAGCGTCAGCATCACCACTTCCGCCACCGATCCGTAATCTGGTACCTGCCGAGGCCATGACGAGAGGTCAGCGCGATGACGTCGACGCCGTGCTCGATCAGCGACTGATCAATGTAGTCGCACAACAGTTCACGCTCATCAGTCTCATAGGCGCTTCCGTGGTGGGCCTCGTCCACGGCGTTCAGGGCCAGGACAACGCGTTCCACAACACCCAAGACCTCCGTATCGTCCATCGCAGCCAGGCCGACAAGGTCCTGTTCGAAGGCGTCGAGGACGACTTCTGTCTCCGTCAGCAAGTCTTCAGGAAACAGTTCGGCCATGCATCCGCACTCCGGATCCAGGGTGCCGGCGGCGAGCTCGCCAGCTTCCTCGGCAATGCCCTCGCGCCACACCGTCGTAGGTCTCTCAGCCATGGAGCGGACCGTACAGCGCACGTCTGACACCGAGACTGAACAGCCAGGCGCCACGTCCGCAAGTCTGATGCCGGTGCACGCGGCGCTGCTGCGCCGCCGAACAGACGGCCTTGATCACTCTTCCCCGAGGCGTCGCGATCTCGTAGGGTCCGGTCATTGGAGACCGGCTCTGGGGGCGTGTGGCTGTGCCTGTGGCTCGGAGCCGTGTCCTGCGCGTGATCCGCGGCGTGGGCTCTTTCTTGAAAGAACTCTTGGGTGAGATCGCTGGGGAAGTGGTGCTGACGGTGATCGCCTGCCTTGCCATGGCAGGTGTGGCTCTGGCGTTCGTCTGGGGATGGGAGCGCAGCCCACTCATCACCGGCGGTATAGGTAGCGCCTTGCTGGCCTTCCTCGGCTATGGCGGCTGGGAGCTATTTCGTCCCGCCAAGCCAGGGCGGCGCCAACGACTGGCCGGCATGACGGCCACCACGTTCGCTGCGGCAGCCCTGTTCTTCGCCTACACCTGGTCCTGCAACTGCTCTTGAATGGCCAGGCTTGACCATCGCCGTAGGGGATGGAGCGCGGACTTCTTCGTCCCGAAGCAACTTGGGTGGGGGAGCTGCCTTGGGCTGGTGCGGCGCTCACCTGCACTGATGGTCCGTAGGCGTTCGCGCCGGTTCGCCGGTCTTCGTCGACGTTGTCACGCAGTTAGACACTCACTGGCTGGGCGCCCGATGCCCCATCTCTGGCTCGGAGCGGACCCGGCACATCCTCGTACCCACCTGCGCGTCAACGGTCCTTGCCGAGAGTGGGAAGGCCGCCGCGGAAGGGGTGGTATGCGGAGCCGTTCGCACGAGGTGTGATGCCAAGCTTCTTCTTCAGCGCGGTCAGGCGTTCCGCGTCCGCGGCTGCCTGCTGGGCCTCGTCCTGGGCCGCCCGTAGCCGTGCGGCCTCCGTGTCGATTTCCTCTGTCTCGTGGAGGAATCCGAGTCCCCAGAGCCGGTACCGTTCGGCCGCCTCGATGTTGCCGCTCTCGAGCGCCCTGCGCTGCTGCGCTTCGAAGTGCCGGACCGTCCTGACGCAGAAGGCGTGCCGGCTTTTGCCGATCCAGGTCTTCCCCGACATGGTGTTGTCGCTGGCTCCCATGGTCCCCCCCCTCGACGCCTATGACGGATCGTAGGCGCCTCACGGTCACGGGAGGTCACTTTTGTGGATCTGCGTGAAGCGAGCATCGATGGGCTTGAGGCTCGGAGGACCGCCCTCCTCCTGAGTGGTCATCCACGGCGTGACTTCGGTGGTAGGAACGGATCAAGGCATCAGTCCACAAGCCCCTCAGGGCATGAACGTCTCTCCTCGCTTCGCTGTGGCACCCCGAAGCTGGTCGCTCATCGTCCTGAGCGCAGAACGGTAATGCAGAGCAGCGCCCAAGTTCTCCTGCACTATCGGACTCTGATGCTCTACGATGTTGGTCACTTTTGATGAGCCGTCAGGTGGCAGGGGAACAATGGAGCAGATCGAGTTTGAATCCAACAGCAGTCGGGATATCGAGGAGTCTGAAGATCAACTCGATTCTGAATACGAAGAAGACCCGGTCGGCTTTTGGGAGGCTAAGCAGAGAGATCTACTCACAAGCGTCCTGGACTACAATTTGCGCTCCCTGACAGACTTGGTGAAGAATAAGCAAATCGACCTTTCTCCTAATTATCAGCGCCGAAATAGGTGGAAGGATGATCGGAAGTCTCAATTGATTGAGTCTTTCTTGATGAACGTCCCGATCCCAAATATCTTCCTGAATGAAGACGCCTATGGCCACTATTCGGTCATCGACGGAAAGCAGCGCCTGACCGCAATCAGCGACTTTCTTTTCGGGCGATTTGCGCTTACGGGTCTGACGGTTTTTGGAGAAGCCAACGGTCTGCGATTTGATGAGCTACCCACAACGCTTCAAACCATCCTCGAGACGCGTGCCAACTTGCGAGCGGTTATCATTCTTCGCCAGTCCGACCCTGATATTAAGTATCAGGTCTTCCAGCGTTTGAATACTGGCGGCATTCGACTCAATCCTCAAGAGATCAGAAACAGTGCCTGGCCGGGCAAGTTGAACGACATGATTCTGGAAGAGTCAGTTACGAGCGACTTTCATAAGCTGCTCGGAATTCGAGACAAGAATCGGTCTGCTATTTACAGTGAGATGCGGGACGCGGAGTTTGTCTTGCGGTACCTCACATTTCGGCAAAATTGGGATACTTTCGCTGGCGGAATGGGTCGTAAGCTCGATACCTTCATGGCTACTAATCATGATATGCCTGCCGAAGAGGTGGAGGATTCTAGGTCCCACTTTCGTGCTGCTGTCAGGAAGGCAAGAGCAGCATTTGGCGAAAATGCCTTCCAGCGGTGGTCTCCCGAAAAGCAGTCCTGGCGTCGGCAGGTGCTCGCCTCTTTGTACGACGCCGAAATTTTTGCCGTCAGCCAGTTCTCCGAGGAAACCTTGCGCGAGCACAGCGTAGAGATTATTGCAGGAGTTCAAGAACTCTTCTCGAACTCAAAATTCCGTCGAGCCGTCGACGCTGCCACTAATACCCCCAGCTACTTCCGTGATCGAATTAACATGATGCGGGACATGATCAGCGAAAAGGTTGGTTGATGTCGCGATGGGGGCGCTGGCTACATTTCACGCTGGGGCGCAAGCGGTGCAGGCGCTGATTGCTCTCGAATCTGTGTATCCGGATCCTCCAGACAGCCTAGAGTTGCCCAAGGTGTCAGCGCTTCGAGGTGCTTGCACGGTGCTTACGGTGGCATCTTTCGAGAAGTTTCTGCGAGACCTGTTCGAGGAAGAATTGGACCGACTTCGCACCGCAAAAATCCCGATGGGATTGCTCCCCAAGAAGCTGCAAGTTGAGGCCTCCTTCGCTTCGCTCGAGCTTGCACTCAAAGGTGACTTTTCCACTAAGGGCATGGATCGCGAGCTGCGGTTGGCTAATGTCTTGACTGCGGCGAAGCTTTTGGCCAAGGATAGCTTTGAGCCAAAGGCCCTAGCTGCGACGAATAGCAACCCGGACGCGGCTTGCGTTAAACGGATGTTCAAGTCAGTCGGAATCTCTGAGATCTTCCAGACTTGCAATGGTGAATTCACCAAGCATTGGGGTCGTCAAGAGGTTTCTGGATTCGAAAGTCAAAAACTCGACAGCATCCTCGATTCCAGGCATCAGGTGGCGCATACGGCGCAAGCTATGCACATATCTCGGCCAGAACTCAGCTACAATTTGAGGTTCGTCGAGGTTCTCACGCGAGTGCTCCATGCGCAGTTGAGTCAGTACGTTGATGGGATCATCGCGGGCGCTCAGAGTCCACCGCTATCTCCGTCGGGACCTTGATTACAGGTCGGTGGAGCGGCTTTGGGGTGGCGCTGCTTTGGCGCGAGTGATCATGGCCCCGTAAGCTTCCGGCGCGTCGGGCAGTCTGTGGACCTGCCCGCTAAAGCACGACGTTGGGGCCATGATCTTTGGCTCGCGCCAAAGTGGCTCCGTAAAGCCGTGGAGCCGACCGCCCCAGCCACGACGTACCTCTTCTCTGGCGTCAGGTGGCTGCATGCTTTGAGCGCGGCACGGGTGCTGGCCGGGCTGGAGCGGGGCGGAGACAGGAGCGCAGGCCCGGCCGGGGCCGGGCCGCGCGCGGGGAGCGGAGCGAGCCGCCTTGAACTAGTAGAGAAGGTTGTAACTCAGTCGGATTCCTGGGGTACCGGATCATCCTGCTGTCATGGCCCGACGGTGGCGCGTAGCCCCACGGATGCGCATCTGTCTCATTGGACGCACCCTGAGCTTGTGAACGGCGGGAGCTCTGCCGGTCGGCAGCCAGAAGCTTGGGCCCAGCTATGACCACGGGCCATCCAGGACGAAGGGACGTACGCGAGTGGCTGACCAAGCTGGCCGGCATCTGCCAGTGCTGCGCGCAGGGTAAGGACGCCAAGCGGCCGAAAGATCGGCAGCGTTGCTGTGCGGTCGGTGAGTGCTGTGAGGCGTATCCCTCCCGGCGCGTGGTCCAGGCCGCCCGTGATGCCCTGCGCGCCGCGCTCACCCACGCGGTGACCGAGGAGGAGATCCACAAGAACGTCGCCTCTCTGGTCAAGGTCCCGAAGCCTCGTCGTCGCCGGATCAAGCCGTGGTCCGTCGTCGAAGCGGGCCGCTTCCTCGCCGACTCCCTCTCCCGGGAAGATCCCCTGTTCGCGGCCTGGGTGCTCGTGCTGTGCCTCGGCCTGCGTCGGGGTGAGGTTCTGGGACTCACTTGGAAGTCGATCGACTTCGGGACCTGCGAGTTGTACGTGGATCACCAGATCCAGCGGGCAGGCCGTCAGATCCTCCATCGCGAGACCAAGACGGAGGAGTCGGACGACTTCCTTCCCCTCCCGGAGTTCTGCCTCAGGGCACTGCGTATGCGGCGCGCTCAGCAGGATGGGGATCGGAAGGCGGCCGGGGAGCTCTGGCAGGACACTCGGGGCCTGGTCTTCACCACGAAGTACGGGACGCCCATCGAGCCGGGCAACCTCACCCGCATGTTCGCCCTGCGCGCCCGCCGTGTCGGCCTCCGGGTGATCCCGCTCCGGAACACGCGGCACACGTGCAGCTCGCTCCTGGTCGCCCTCAAGGTCCATCCGAAGGTTGCTCAGCGCATCCTCCGGCACTCGCAGATCGCCATGACGATGGAGGTCTACGCGGAAGCGAGCGAGGAGGAGGTGCGGGCCGCGCTCGGCAAGCTGTCCGCCGCGATGGGCGGCACCGGCACTGACGACAACACCGGCTGATCTCGACCCGTTGCTGTACTCCGCTGCTGTACAGCACGAAAAAGGCCCCTCGGGAGTGATCCTGAGGGGCCTTTGACCTGCTGTGCACTCGGCAGGATTCGAACCTGCAACCTTCTGATCCGTAGTCAGATGCTCTATCCGTTAAGCTACGAGTGCTTGTTCTGTTTTTTCGCCGCTCCCCGCCCTTTCGGGCCGCTCGCGGCGACAGGAAGAACATTACATGACTGCCGCTCGCATGTGAAATCCGTTTGCCGTACCCCTTGTGAGCTGCGGAAACACCCATCTGGGGCAGGGACCACGACGAAGCCCCGGTCCACTGGACCGGGGCTTCGGTGATCTTGCGCGGAGGCGGAGGGATTTGAACCCTCGATGGGATGTAAGTCCCAAACCGCATTAGCAGTGCGGCGCCATAGACCGGACTAGGCGACGCCTCCCGCACAGCCGCCCGCGCGAGCGCGAGTGGTGCGTGCAGATGATGACACAGCCGAAGGTCGCGCCACCAATCGGCACCCACGGTACTAGGCGGGCGGCGCCCAGGGCAAAGTGCTTCCGCGCAACGTACGGCCCCGCCCGGCGTTAGTCAGGGCATGTCACACGTCAGTCAGCGCACCTCGCACGTCACCCGGTTCCGCCGGCTGGCCCGGCTGGGTCCGCTCCCCCTCTTCCTCGCCGCCCTCGCCCCCGCGACCGCCTCGGCGGCCACCGGCGGCGACCACCTCGTCGTCACCGTCCGGGACGCGGGCGAAAAAAGTGCCACCTATGAAGTGAGCTGCCCCCCGGGCACCGCCTCCGGGCCCGGCACCCACCCCGACCTCCCCGGCGCCTGCGCCGCCCTCGAGCGCAACACCCGGTGGGGGCGCGACACCTTCGCGCCCGTCCCCGAGGGCAGCGTCTGCACCATGCTCTACGGCGGCCCCGCGACCGCCCACGTCACGGGCACCTGGGCCGGGCGCCCCGTGGACGCGCGGTTCGACCGGAGCAACGGGTGCGAGACAGCGCGCTGGGACCGCTTCGTGCCGCTGCTCCCCGACATGGGCACCCACTCCGGCGCCTAGCCTCCAAGACGGCCTCCCAGGATGCGGTCACACGTTCTACTTCACTTCGTCGTGCGACCTCCCTCTCATCCGGCTCCCCCGCACAACCGCTGCGCTTAGACTCCCTCGCGTGACACGTCGCGGGCCCCTTGGCAAGATGGCCCGAGCGGTCGGCAAGGTGCGGTAACAGGGAGGAAGCGTCTCGTGAGCAGCAGGCCATCCCGAGGCGCTGCTCGCCTCGCAGCCATACTCGACGCGCTTCCCGACGCGTTGGTGCTGGTCAACGCCAATGGGACCGTCGTCAACGCCAACACCATCGCCCTGGAGGCGTTCGAGGCGCCGGGGACGGCACTGGTGGGGCGGGGGCTCCTCGATCTGCTCCCCGAGTTCGACTCGCGGCTCATCCCTGGCTCCATGCGCCGGCCCGACCACATGGACCCCCGCGGGCGCACCAAGCCGACCCGGATGGTGGCCAGGAGGACCGACGGAACCGAGTTCCCCGTCGAGGTCACCAGCGCCAACCTGGAGAACGGCCAGCAGGCCTACGACGGTTACGGCTACAGCGGCGACGAACTGCTCATGCTCGTCGTACGCGACCTGACCGGGACCGTCGACACCGAGGCCGAGCTGGCGCGGTCGCAGCGGCAGACCGAGATGATCCTGCGGGCCGCGGCCGAGGGAGTCGTCGGCACCGACACCGACGGGCGGATCGTGCTCGTCAACCCGGCCGCCGCCCAGATACTGGGTTACCGGGCCAGCGACCTCGGCGGCCGCGAGCTCCACGACCTCATCCTGCACTCCCGCGCCGACGGCACGCCCTTCTCGTACGAGGAGTCCCCGCTCGCCGACACCCTGCGCTCCGGGCGCAAGCACCGGGTGCGCGGACAGGTGCTGTGGTCCAAGAAGGGCGAGAAGGTCCCCGTCGACCTGACGACCGCGCCCGTGCGCGACGGCGACCAGCTCGTCGGCGCCGTGCTCACCTTCACCGACCGGCGGCCCTACGACGCCCTCGCCGACGAGAAGTCCGCCGCCGAGAAGGCCCACGCCGAGGAGCTGGAGCGGCTCGAGGAGGAGCACGCCTCCGAGCTGACCGCCCTGCGCCAGAAGCACATCACCGAGCTGGAGGAGCTCCAGGAGCGGCACGACGAGGAGATCGCCGCCGGCGAGGAGCGGTACGCCGCCCTCGGGGAGCGCGAGAAGGACCGCTACGAGGCCCTCGCCGGCCGGCACGACCAGCTGCTGACCCTGCTCGGGCGCTCCCTGCGCGGGCCCCTCGACGAACTGCGCCGCGAACTGTCCGCGCTCGCCGCCGACGACGCCGGACAGCTGTGGCCGGAGGCCAACCAGGTCCTGCACCACCTCTCGGCCGGCTACTCCCGCATCACCCACCTCATCGACAACGTCCTCGGCTACCAGCGGCTCGACGCGGGCGCCGACTCCGTCGTCCGCACGAACGTCATGCTCGACGCCGTCGTCGCCGCCGGTGTGGACGGCGCGGTCGAGCTGATCGGGCCGGGGCGGGTCCAGTTCGCCGTCCACGCGCCGCCCATCGAGGCCGAGGTCGACGCCCAGCGCCTCGCGACCGCCCTCGCGCACCTCATCGCGGACGTCGCCGGGGTCGACGCGACCGGGAACGCTCCCGTGTCCGCGGGCGGTTACATGGACAACACGGTCGTCGTCGCGGCCGCGCTGCGCGGTGAGAGCGTCCGTATCGAGGTGCGCGGGCCGTACGCCGGGGGTGACCCGGTGCACGAGCCGATCGTGCGCGGGATCGTGCGCGCCCACGGCGGTGTGCTCCAGACGCACGAGGTGCCGGGCATGAGCGGCAGCGCGTACGTCCTCGAAGTGCCCATCGGGGGCGGGGCCGGTGCCGTCGCGATGCCCGGACCGGCCGCGCTGGAGGCCGCACCCGTCCAGGCCGCGCCGATGGACGCCGGGTCTCCGGAGGTCCCTTCGGGGACCGATCCGGGGGAGAACTCCCCTGCCGAGGGAGGCGGGCGGCGGCGGGCCCGGCGGGCCTCCACCGACTCCTTCCTCGACGGTGACGTCCCGGCCGACGCCGACGAGTCCTCCGCGCCCACCGGGCGGCGCAGGCGGCGTGCGGCGGCCGAACAGGAACAGGCGGCCCTGGCCCTGCCCGCACAGGCCTCCGGCGAGGACGCGGACGGCGGCTCCGGGGGCACCGGCCGGCGCCGCGGACGGTCCGCCGAGGGCGCCGACGGTGCTGACGGAGGCGACGCGGGCGACGTCGGCGTGTCCGAGGGTGCCGTGATGACCGCCGCCGAGCATGCCGCGGGCTCCGCGGCGGTCGGGAGCGGTCTCGGCGGGACCGTGCCGCCGCAGGGCGTACCCGCTCCGGCCGGACGCCGGGCCCGACGCGACGGCGGCGAGCAGCACGCGCTGCCGGCTGCACTGCCCGCGGGCGGCTCCGCCGGACCGGGCCAGCAGCCCCAGGGGCAGCTCCAGATCGCCGGGCAGCCCGCGCCGGGTGACGGCACTCCGCAGCAGGACGGGCGCCGTCGGCGTGCGCTCGCCGCCGCGTCGGAGCGAGCGGCCGCACAGGAGGCGGCCCCCCGCTCGGTGTTCGCCCTCCCGCCCGCCGACGCGGACCGCCCGGCCGGGGCCGACGCCGACGCCGACGCGGCGGGACCCGTCGCGGCCCAGGGACAGCCGCTGGTGCCGGGTCAGCCGGTGGTGCCGGGTCAGCCGCTGGTGCCGGGTCAGCTTCCGGGGCAGGCTCAGGTGCTGGGGCAGGTGCCGGCTCAGGGAATGGTTCCCGGGCAGGTGCAGACTCCGGCACAGGTTCCGCAGGTGCCGGCTCCGGTCCCCGGTCATCCCGATCCGTCCGACGGTCACGGTGAGGACGGTCGGCACGACGCCGTGCCGCACGACCAGGCCGACGACCACACGCCCCCTCAGCCGCACCCGACCACCGCGCCGACGGGCCGACGCCGAAGGGCCGTCGCCCAGCCGCCCGAGCCGGGCGGTACGCCCGCACAGGGAATGCCGGCACAGGGCGTCCCCGCCCAGGCAGCCGCACCCGGTCAGGCCGTTCCAGGTCAGGCGACGCCGGGTCAGGCCATGCCCGCGGGTGTTCCCACGCCCCCTGCCCAGCAGGTCCCCGCCGCCGTGCAGCCGGTGCAGTACCCGGGTGTCCCGGTGCAGAACGCCACCGGACAGGCCGGTCTGGTCCCGCAGCCCGTCGCCGCCCCGGCCTCGCCCGTGCAGGCAGTCTCGCCGCAAGGAGCCTCACCGCAGGCAGCTGCTCCGCAGGCCACTCCTGCACAGGCAGCCCCGGCCCAACCCGTCCTCCCGCAGGGTCTCCCCGGGCAGCCCGTCCTCCCGCAGGGTGTCCCCGGGCAGCCCGGTCTCGCGCAGCCGGGTCAGCCGCTCCCCGGGCAGCCCCTCCCCGCAGAGGCGCCCCAGCAGCAGACACCGGCGCAGGCCACGCCCGTTGCCCAGCCCTGGCCCGCCGCCCAGGACACCCCCGGCGCCGGCATCGCCGTACCCCCGAACCAGCCGACCCCCCAGCCTGTGCAGGCCCCCGCGCCCGGGGCGGCCACTCCGCCGCCCGGCGTCGCGCTGCCCGCGGACGCGGCACAGGCACAGGCACAGGCACAGCAGGCGCAGGCACAAGCACTGCAAGCCCAGGCACAGGCCCAGGCACTGCAAGCCCAGGCCCAGGCACAGGCCCGAGCGGCACAACCCCAACCCCTGCCCGCCG
This sequence comes from Streptomyces sp. NRRL B-3229, assembly GCF_000719505.1. Taxonomy (NCBI): domain Bacteria; kingdom Bacillati; phylum Actinomycetota; class Actinomycetes; order Kitasatosporales; family Streptomycetaceae; genus Streptomyces; species Streptomyces sp. NRRL B-3229. The sequence goes on from NZ_JOGP01000009.1 coordinate 108,172, forward strand.
AAGCCGCAACCTCAGCCGCCGTAGCCGCGGCCGCCGCCGGCCCCGTGGACCCCAACTCGACCCAGGGCCGGGCGATCAGCGTGCGGACGCTCGGGCAGGGTGTGCCGTTCACCCGGCAGGCGGCGCAGGTGCAGCAGCCGGGGGCGGCCACGCCTCCGCCGCACCAGTCGGGCGGTTCGGGGCGGCGGCGCAAGCTCGGTACCCGGCCCGACCCCGCGGTCGCCACCGCCCCGGAGCAGGCGGCCCGTCCGCACCCGGCGGCCGAACAGACCCCGGCGTCGGCACAGGCGGCGCAGGTGGCACAGGCGGTCCAAGCCCCCCAGCCGCAGCCCTCGTTGGCCGGCCAGTCGAGGCTCGCGCACGCCACCGAGGCGGCCGGGCGGTCGTACGCCATAGGGGCACCGGACGAGAACGCCGCCGAGGGGCCCGAGCCGCTGGACGGTCCCGGTGGGGCCGTCGAGATCCCCGACACCCCCCGGCCGCAGCCGATGGACGACGAGCTGCCCCCGGAGCCGCTGGACAACCCGCGGCGGCTGCTGGTGTGGCCCGCGCCGGACGTGACGACCCAGCAGGCGCTCAGCGACCGTGGCTACCGGCCCGTCATCGTGCAGTCGCGCGAGGAGGTCGATGCGCAGATCGCGGCCTTCCCCGCCGCGCTGTTCGTGGACCCGCTGACCGGGCCGATCACCCGCACCGCGCTCCAGTCGCTCAGGCAGGCGGCGGTGGCGTCCGAGGTGCCGATCATGGTGACCGCCGGGCTCGGACAGGCCTCGCGGGAGGCGGCGTACGGCGCCGATCCCGCCGTACTGCTGAAGGCGCTGGCACCCCGGGACAGCGAGCAGCATCCGCCGCGGGTGCTGCTGATCGAGGAGCACGCGGAGATCGCGCTGGCGCTGACCGCGACGCTGGAGCGGCGCGGGATGCAGGTCGCTCGCGCGGCGAGTGACGCCGATGCCGTGACCCTGGCCGGTCAGCTCAGGCCGAACCTTGTCGTGATGGACCTCATGCAGGTGCATCGGCGCAGGGCCGGGATCGTGGACTGGCTTCGGGCGAACGGGCAGCTCAACAGGACGCCGCTGGTCGTCTACACGGCGGCTGTGGATCAGGCCGATCTGCCTCGGCTGGCTTCCGGGGAGACGGTGCTGTTCCTCGCGGAGCGGTCGACGAGTGCGGAGGTCCAGGCGCGGATCGTGGATCTGCTGGCCAGGATCGGGACGAACTGAGGGAGCCGGCGCTTCTCGGGGAGCAGGCGCTTCCCGGGCGCCGTCCGAGGTGTCGCCTCATGTCGTCCGGCGGCTGCGGCTCCGTCGTGGCTGGTCGCGCGGTTCCTCGCGCCCCGGCAAGCCCCTGCGGGCCGCGTGAGTCCTTGCGCACCTCCTGAGAACCCCCTGCGGGCCGCGTGAGACCCTGCGCACCTCCTGAGAACCCCCTGCGGGCCGCGTGAGTCCCTCCGCACCTCCTGAGAGCCCTGCGCGCGCCCCGCACTGCGCACGCACTCCCCTTACTTGGCCACCAACCGCCGTGCCGCCTCCTTCACGGATGCCCGCAGCCGCTCCCGGTCCCCGGCCTCCCCGCCCACCAGGATCCGCTTCATCTGCGGCACCACCGCCGCCCAGTTCGCCACCGCGATCAGCAGGAACAGCAGGTCGCGCGGGGGGATCGCGTCGGTGACGACTCCGCGGGCCTGGCCGTCCTCCAGGGTGGCGACCTTCGCACGGTAGTGCTCCTGACGTTCGGCCTCGTCGGGGAGTTCGGCCGTGGCACCGTACTCCAGGCCCTCCCAGAACAGCAGGCGCAGGACCTCGGGGTGGGCCTCGTGGTAGTCCATGAGGCGATCGATCCAGTTCTCGATGTCGTCCGGGTCGACCGGGACGGCGACGGCGAGATCGAGCATGACCTTGCCGAGGACCTTGGTGAACAGCTCCGCCTTGTTGCCGAAGTAGGCGTAGATCAACTGCTTGTTCGCCTTGGCCTCGGTCGCGATGCGGTCGATGCGGGCGCCCGCGATGCCGTGCCGGGCGAACTCCGCGACCGCCGCCTCGAAGATCCGGGCCTTGGTCGCCTCAGGGTCCCTTGCTGCTGCCATGAGGGCAGGGTACGGGCGGGCGAGGCAAGTAACCAACTATTTGGTTGACAGGGAATCGAAGGGCCTCCCACACTGTTGCACTGTTCCAACCAACCAGTTAGTTGTTAGAGCAGACTCGAAGGAGTCCCCCGGTCATGCCGACAACAACCGTCACCACCGGACGGCCCGCCACGGCCCCCGCCGAGCGTGCGGGCACGTTGCTCCTCGTCCTCATCGCCGTCTGCACCGCGGTCACGGCCGCCAACATCTACCTCGCGGCCCCGCTGCTCCCCCTCATCGCCCACGACTTCGGCTCGACCGCCTCCGCGGTGGCCTGGGTCGCCTCGGTCGCGCAGTTCGGCTACGCCTTCGGACTGCTGGTCTTCGCCCCGCTCGGCGACAGCGTGAACCGGCGCCGACTGGTCGCCGTCCTCTCGCTCGTCACCACCGCGGCCCTGACCGGAGCCGCCCTCGCGACCGGCACCACCGCCCTAGCGGCCGCCGTCCTGGTCGCCTCCGCGGCCACCGTCGTTCCGCAGCTGCTGGTCCCGCTGGTCGCCCAGCGCGCCCCCGTCGACCGCCGGGCCCGGCACGTGGCCGCCGTCATCGCCGGCCTGTTCACCGGGATCGTGGCGGCCCGGGTGCTCGGCGGGCTGATCGGGCAGGCGTTCGGCTGGCGGGTGGTGTTCGTGGGCGCGGCCGTGCTGACGGCCGTCCTCGGACTCGCCACGGCCTACGCCCTGCCCGCCGAGCGGCCCCGCCGCTCCGGCCCGCTCTTCTCCGGCCTCACCACATTGCCGTCCGTCGTCCGCCGCTCACCCGACCTGTGGCGCGCGTGCGTGCGGCAGGCGGGGATGTACGGCGCCTGGAGCGCCCTGTGGACCTCGCTGGCGCTGCTGCTGACCGGCCCCTCCTACGGCCTGTCGACCGCCACCGCCGGGCTGTTCGGTCTCTTCGGGCTGGCCGCGAGCGTGGTGGCCCCGCTGGCCGGCGGGTTCGTGGACCGTTTCGGCGCCGCGACGGTCGTGCGGTCGGCGTATCTGCTCGCCGCGGTGTCCGTGCCGCTGTTCTGGCTCGGCGGGCACGCGCTGTGGGCGCTGTTCGTCGCCGCGGTCGCCGTCCACGCGGCCCTGGTCGCCTCCCACGTCGCCAACCAGACCCTCGCCCTGACCACCACCTCCACCCCGGCGACCGCCAACACGGCCTACGTCGTCGCCGGTTTCGCGGGCGGCGCGACGGCCTCCGCGCTCGCGGCCTCGGCGTTCGGCTGGTGGGGCTGGGGCGGCGTGTGCGCGGTGGCGGGGGTGTGGCTGGGGCTGGGGTGGCTGACGACTTCGGTACGGCGGTGAGGGAGACCGTACGGCGGTCAGGGCCCCCGGTTCTCGTCCGGGCGCCCTGACCGCCGCGTCCTACAGGTCTCTCGGAGCTGTACTCAGCGCTGCGCTCAGAGCTTGGTGACGTCCAGCTCGCCCTGGGCGTACTGCTTGCGCAGGACCTTTTTGTCGAACTTTCCGACGCTCGTCTTCGGCACCGCCGCGATGATCGACCAGCGCTCCGGGAGCTGCCACTTGGCGATCTTGCCCTCGGCGGCCAGGAAGGCCCGCAGGGACTCGAAGTCGGCGGTGGAGCCCTCCTTGAGGACGACCGTGGCCAGCGGGCGCTCGCCCCACTTGTCGTCGGGGACGGCGACCACGGCGGCCTCGGTGACGTCCGGGTGGGACATCAGCGCGTTCTCCAGGTCCACCGAGGAGATCCACTCGCCGCCGGACTTGATGACGTCCTTGGCGCGGTCGGTGAGGGTGAGGAAGCCGTCGGGGGAGATGGTGCCGACGTCACCGGTCTTCATCCAGCCGTCCTCGCTGAACTTGTCCGCGGGGCGCAGGGGTTCGGCCTCCGGGCCGTTGTAGTAGGCGCCCGCGATCCAGGGACCGCGGACCTCCAGCTCGCCGGCGGACTCGCCGTCCCAGGGCAGCCGCTCGCCGCCGGGGCCGGTCAGACGGGCCTCCACGGAGGCCGGGAAGCGGCCCTGGGTGAGGCGGTAGGCGAACTCCTCGGGGGTGCCGACGACATGGGCCGGCGGACGGGCGATGGTGCCGAGCGGCGAGGTCTCCGTCATGCCCCAGGCGTGGCAGACCCGCATGCCCAGCGCGTCGAAGGCCTCCATCAGGGAGGGCGGACAGGCCGAGCCGCCGATGGTGACCTGCGTGAGCGAGGAGACGTCCCGCGGCCGGGCGGTGAGCTCGGCGAGCAGGCCCTGCCAGATGGTGGGGACGGCCGCCGCGTGGGTCGGCTTCTCGCGCTCGATCATCTCGGCGAGGGGCGAGGGCTGGAGGAAGCGGTCCGGCATCAGCATGTTGACGCCGGTCATGAAGGTGGCGTGCGGCAGGCCCCAGGCGTTGACGTGGAACTGGGGCACGACGACGAGCGAGGTGTCCTGGTCGGTCAGGCCCATCGACTGGGCCATGTTGACCTGCATGGAGTGCAGATAGATCGAACGGTGGCTGTAGACCACGCCCTTGGGGTCGCCCGTGGTGCCGGAGGTGTAGCACATGGCGGCGGCCTGGCGTTCGTCCAGCTCGGGCCAGTCGTAGGCGGTGGGCCTGCCGGCCAGGAGGTCCTCGTACTCGTGCACGCGCGCGTGGGTGCCTTCGAGGGCGGTGCGGTCGCCGGGGCCCGCGACCACGACGTGCTCGACCGTCTTGAGGTGCGGGAGCAGCGGGGCGAGCAGGGGGAGCAGCGAGCCGTTGGCGATGACGACCCGGTCGGCCGCGTGGCCCACGATCCACGCCAGCTGCTCGGCGGGGAGACGGAGGTTCAGGGTGTGCAGGACCGCGCCCATGGAGGGGATCGCGAAGTACGCCTCGACATGCTCGGCGTTGTTCCACATGAGGGTCGCCACCCGCTCGTCGGCGGTGACGCCGAGGTCCTCGCGCAGGGCGTGCGCCAGCTGGGCGGCGCGGGCGCCGATCTCGGCGAAGGAGCGGCGGTGGGGCTCCGGCTCGCCGGTCCAGGTGGTCACCTGTGAGGTGCCGTGGATCGACGACCCGTGGGTCAGGATCCTGGAGATCAGCAGCGGTACGTCCTGCATGGTGCTCAGCACGGCGTCCTCCCGGGGCGACATTGCCTACGCGGTAGTAAGGGTGTGCGCCGATTCTGCGCACATACCGCGCGGTATGTCACTAGAGCCGGGCGATCGATCACGTCACGTTGTGTTCACAACGGACGGCCCGCCCCCTCGGTTCCCTACCGAGTCGGCCCCCTCGCTTCCCTACCGAGTCGGCCCCCTCGCTTCCCTACCGAGTCGGCCCCCTCGGGTCCCTACCGAGTCGGCCCCCTCGGGTCCCTGCCGCGGCCCCTTGGGTCCCTACCGGGCGAGCACCAGTTCGGGGTCCTCGCGGAGCTTGCCCAGCGCGCGGGAGACCGCGGACTTCACCGTGCCGACGGAGACGCCGAGCACCTCGGCCGTCTGCACCTCGCTGAGGTCCTCGTAGTACCTGAGGACGACCATCGCGCGCTGCCGGGCCGGCAGCTTCATGATCGCCCGCCACATGGCGTCGTGCAGGGCCTGCTGCTCGGCGGGGTCGTCCTCGCCGGGCACGGGCTCGGGCTCGGGGATCTCGTCGGTGGCGAACTCGTCGACCTTGCGCTTGCGCCACTGCGAGGTCCGCGTGTTCAGCAGGGCCCTGCGCACATAGCCGTCGAGGGCCCGGTGGTCCTCGATGCGCTCCCAGGCGACATAGGTCTTGGTCAGGGCGGTCTGCAACAGATCCTCCGCGTCGCTCGGGTTCGCGGTCAGCGACCGGGCGGTACGCAGCAGCACCGGCTGGCGGGCCTTCACGTACGAGGCGAACGAGGGGTACGCGAGGGTCTGCGTCGCCGGGACGGCGGCCTTCGAAGCGCTGGTGCAGACGGGTGTGGTCATGGCTCCACGCTAGGTTCGAGACCGCCTCCCCCTCATCGGCCACAGGTCCCGAAGACGACTCCGCCTCAGGTTGTAGAAGTGGGGCTGACTGCACCTCCTGTAGGTGGAGGACGAGGGGCGCGGTACTGCGGGTTCACCCCTGGGGGTCACCCGTCCGAGGTGAGCACCAGACCGGACGTCGGCACCCCGGTCCCCGCCGTCACCAGGACGCGTCCCGCCTGCGCCACCTGGTTCACCGCCGTCCCCCGCAGCTGGCGTACGCCTTCCGCGATGCCGTTCATCCCGTGGAGGTACGCCTCGCCGAGCTGGCCGCCGTGGGTGTTGAGCGGGACCCGGTCCTCGCGCACGAAGTCCGCCGCCTCCCCCTTCCCGCAGAAGCCGAACTCCTCCAGCTGCATCAGGACGAACGGGGTGAAGTGGTCGTAGAGGATCGCCACGTCGACGTCCGCCGGGGTGAGGCCGGAGGTGGCCCGGAGGCGGCGGGCGACGACGTTCATCTCGGGCAGGCCGGTGAGGTCGTCGCGGTAGAAGCTGGTCATCTGTTCCTGGGCCCGGCCCGCGCCCTGGGCGGCCGCCGCGATCACGGCCGGGCGCTGGGCGAGGTCACGCGCGCGTGCGAGGGACGTGACGACGATCGCCTGGCCGCCGTCGGTCTCCTGGCAGCAGTCGAGCAGCCGGAGCGGCTCGACGATCCAGCGGGAGGCCGCGTGGTCGGCGAGGGTGATGGGGCGGCCGTGGAACCAGGCCGCCGGGTTGGTGGCCGCGTACCGGCGGTCCGTCACGGCCACATGGCCGAAGGCCTCCGGGGTGAGGCCGTAGGTGTGCAGATAGCGCTGGGCCGCCATCGCCACCCAGGAGGCCGGGGTGAGCAGCCCGAAGGGGAGGGACCAGCCGAGGGCGACTCCCTCGGCGGAGGGTTCGCGGTGCTGGACCCCGGAGCCGAAGCGACGGCCCGAGCGCTCGTTGAAGGCGCGGTAGCAGACGACCACCTCGGCCACGCCCGCCGCGATCGCCAGCGCCGCCTGCTGGACGGTCGCGCAGGCCGCGCCGCCGCCGTAGTGGACCCGGGAGAAGAAGGACAGCTCACCGATCCCGCAGGCCTGGGCGACGGTGATCTCCGGGCTGGTGTCCATCGTGAAGGTGACCATGCCGTCCACGTCGGCGGGGGCGAGCCCGGCGTCGTCGAGCGCCGCGCGGACCGCCTCGGCGGCCAGTCGCAGCTCGCTGCGGCCGGAGTCCTTGGAGAACTCGGTGGCGCCGATGCCGACGATCGCGGCCTGTCCGCCGAGCCGGTCACGCGCGCGTGTGCTCATCCGGCGCTCCCCAGGGCGAGGGTGACCGTGCCCGTGACATGGTGGCCGAGGCCGTTGGCGCCCACGACACGGACGGTCGCGAGATCGCCCTCCAGGGCTTCCACGGTTCCGGTCAACACCATCGTGTCCCCGGGGTAGTTGGGCGCGCCCAGTCTGATCGCCACCTTCCTGAGCACCGCGTGCGGGCCGAAATGGTCGGTGAGGTAGCGGCCCACCAGGCCGTTCGTCGTCAGGATGTTCATGAAGACGTCCGGGGAGCCCTTGGCGCGGGCGGCCTCCGGGTCGTGGTGCACGTCCTGGTAGTCCCGGGAGGCGATGGCTCCGGCGACGATCAGGGTGCGGGTGATCGGGATCTCCAGCGGGGGAAGTTCGTCACCGGCCTTCATGCGTCCTCCTCGGCGGCCCTGAAGACGGGGAGCACCAACTCGTCGTCGTGGGAGCCGTAGGAACGGAATGCGAGCCGTACCGGCATCCCGATCCGTACCTTGTCGTACGGCGTCCCGACCACGTTGCTGATCATCCGGACGCCCTCGGCGAGTTGGACGAGGACGACGGCGTAGGGCCCCGCCGCGTCGGCGGCGTGATCGACGTCCGTGAACGCCGGGAAAGGCGGGTGGTGCATGACGACGTACGAGTACACCGTGCCCTCGCCGCTCGCCTCGACGGTGTCCCAGTCGGGCTGGCCGCAGTGGGCGCAACCGGGGAGCCAGGGGAAGCGGAGGGTGGCGCAGGCGGCGCAGCGCTGGATGAGGAGCCGGTGCTGGGCGACGCCTTCCCAGAAGCCCGCGTTGTCGCGGTTGACGACGGGGCGGGGGCGCAGGGGGCGTGATCGCTCGGAGCGCGGGCGCTCCGAAGAGGATCGCTCGGAGCGGGGCGGGGGCTGCTTCTGTCGTGCGGGGGCGTACTTGAGGATGCGGAAGCGGTGGGTGCCGACGAGGGTGTCGCCCACCCGGACGTCGGTGCGGGTGGTGACGAAGTGGCCGGTGCCGAGCTTGGTGGTCTTCCTGGCCGAGACCGACTCGATGACGGTGTCGAAGGTGATCTCGTCGCCGGGGCGCAAGGGGCGCAGGTACTCCTGCTCGCAGTCGGTGGCGACGACCGAGGTGCAGCCGGACTCGTCGAGGAGGGCGAGGAGTTCGTCGTACGCCCGCGCGCGGCCGGTGTGTCCGGTGAGACCGCCCATCGTCCAGGCCTGGAGCATGGTGGGCGGGGCGACGGCGTCGGGGCCGGCGTAGGCGGGGTTGGTGTCGCCGAGTGCCTCGCACCAGTGGCGGATCATGGGGATGTTGACGGGGTCCTTGCCGGTGGCGGCCACGGCGGCGGGGTGCCCTTCGTAGGACTTGAGCCGGGCCGTCAGGTCGTCGTCGTCCACGGGCGCACGCCTCCCTCGCTCACGAGTTTCTGACTGTCCGTCAGATGTGATGGGTTGTCAAGGTCGTTGCCACGCATGCGAACACGCCTGCGCGGCGGCACCGAAGCACCGCCGCGTGGACGTGTCACCTCCCCGAAGAGTCCCCTTGTCCCGTTGATCCACCCCCTCGTTCCGATCCCCCCTGACCGATCCCCCTCTTACCGCCCCCCTGCGGATCCCCTCCTGCCGCTCTCCCCCGTGAGCGGCCCGCCGGGGGCTCGTCAGCCCCCGCGGGTCACCGTCACCACCACAGTGGGCTGAAGTGCACGACCGTGTTGTTGTTCCCCTGGTTGACGGCCGTGAAGGCGGAGCCCTTGACCTGCGCGGTGTTGCTCTGGTTCGAGGCGCCCGAGCCGACGGCGTTCTGCTGTGTGGTGGACGCGTTGCCGTTGTTGTCGTGTCCGACACCGCTGCCCACGATGCTCGCGACCCCCACGTTCGATCCGTCGTCCGCGAAGCCGCCGTTGTCCGCCGCGGCGACGCCGGTGAAGAGCGCGGCGGCGAGCGGGAGGGCGGAGACGGCGGCGATGACGCGGGCGGTACGGATGCTTGCCATGTGTGTTTCCTCCAGAACCCGGCCTGGTGCCGGTAGTACGTCAAGTAAGGCTGTTTCCGGGGCAGTTGGCCGACCTTCCCGGTGCTGTGCACGACGTCGCGAGACCAGAGTTGCCCAGCGGATCCCCGGCGAACCAGAGCGGAAGGAGTTATTCCCCCTGAAGCGTGAGGACAAGTCGATAAACCCCTTTCGCGACTTCACCGAGCTTTTCGGGGTGGTTGGGGCACTCGGTGATCAAGCGCCCCAAGAGGCAAAGCGTTCCGGCAGATTTCCGGCCAATCGCGCGAGCCCGGCGAGTCGCGCTCGCTCACCCTTCCCTTTTTCGAACACTCGTACGAACATAGAGGCATGGCCACCACAGACCGGCAGGCCACGACGCTGGCCCTCGCACACGCCCTGTCAGCCGCCGAGCGCGGGCTGGCCGTCATCCCCCTGTCCCGCACCAAGCTCCCGGCCCTGCGCTCCCCCCACCGCGACGACCCCTCGGCCGCGCCCTGCCACGGTCAGTGCGGGGCGTTCGGACACGGGGTGTACGACGCCTCGACCGACCCCGTCCGCATCCGCGAGCTCTTCGCCGCCGCGCCCTGGGCGACCGGCTACGGCATCGCGTGCGGCCTGCCGCCCCACCATCTGATCGGCATCGACCTGGACACCAAGTCGGGCACGGACTCCTCGGCGGCCCTGCGCGAACTGGCCCTGCGCCATCTGTTCACGATCCCCGACACGGTCGTGGTCCTGACCCCGAGCGGCGGCCGCCACCTGTGGCTCACCGGCCCGCCCGACGCGGCCGTCCCCAACTCGGCCGGCCGACTGGCCCCGGGCATCGACATCAGGGGTGCCGGCGGTTACCTCGTCGGGCCCGGCTCCCGCACCGACCACGGCACCTACGGCACGGCACCGGGCACGGCCCATCTGGCCCCGGCGCCCTGCCCGCCCGCCCTGCTCCGGCTGTTGCTGCCCCCACCGCGGCCCACCCACCCCGCGACCCATCCCTCGGCGGGCGACCAGGGCCAGGGCCTGGTCCAGTTCGTCCTCGCGGCACACGAGGGCCAGCGCAACACCCGCCTGTTCTGGGCAGCCTGCCGCGCCTACGAGAACGGCATCGGCCCGGCCCTGGTCGCCCCCCTGCTCTCCGCGGCCCTCGACACGGGCCTCACAGAACGCGAGGCCCGAGCGACGATCGCTTCGGCGGCTCGGATGACGGGGCGGAGGGGGTGAGGAGGGCGGGGGCGGGCTCCGCGGAGTCGGGGGGCTCCGCGGGGCGGGGGGCTCCGCGGGGCGGGGGGCTCCGCGGGGTCGGGGGGCACTGGTGCGCCCCGGGCTCGGGGGGGGCACTGCTGTTCTCCGGCCCCTCAGGCGGCGGGGGTGAGACCTCGGGGGCGCTCATGCCCCTGAGGGGGAGCGAGTCACCGTTCGCCACCGTGCCGGCCCCGCCCCGGGAGACGTACGCCTGCATCCGAGCCCACCCGCACAACGGAAGCCGACGGGACCGGTCCGCCGGATGTGATACGGCGTCAATCCAGCCCGGTGGTACGGACCTTGTGGTCCGCCGCGGTGCGCCGCGCACTGAGCAGCGCGTCGGCGTCCACCGGTTCGGTCAGCCGGTTCGCGACGGTCTCCCCCATGGCCGCGACGAAGCGCATGCCCAGGTCGGTCAGGGCGCCGGAGCCGATCAGCGTGTCCACCGCCTCCGCGGTCTGCTCCCGCCACCGGGCGAACCGGACCTCGGCGTCCCGTGCCTCGGCGCCCGGCGCGGTCCGTCGGCGGGCACGCCAGTAGTCGACGACGGCGATATGCGCGTACGTCCCCTGGAGCAGCCCTTCCAGCGGGCGCGGATCGGGGCGCCAGGGGGCGTAGAACAGCCGCTCACAGGTGGGGTCGTAGAGGTCCGCGACATCGAGTACGGCGCCCAGCTTGACGTGCTGGAACTCGTGGACCAGCAGACACGCCAGGGTCTGGGGCGTGCCCGGCCGGGCGATGCCGACCGCGCCGAAGGCGTCCCTGGCCGCCGAGCTGATGTCCGCGCCCCCGGTGGACTCCCGCAGCGGGGTGACGACGCTCAGCCCCGCCGCGAGTCCGGGTGCGTAGGCGGGAAGTTCACGACGGATCCACTCCCACGCCGCGGCGAGGTCCCGGTGCCAACTCCCGGCCGCCTCCGTGGACAGCCGGCCCCGTACCGGGTAACCGTGGGCGTCCCGCCAGGGGTCGGTGTCCTCCAGGGCGACGGCCCAGCCCGGCAGTTCGAAGCGGTGCCGGGCCCACCAGGCGGGATCCGCGGCGGACTTGAGGCCCACGGTGTGCTCGCGCCCTTCGACCCGGACGTGGAAGCTCTCGTCGGAGACGCTGGTGACCCGTGCCTCCGTCGCCTCGCCCACGACCAGTGCGCCCAGGGTGGGCAGCCGCAGCACCCCGAGGTGGGTCGGTACGGTCACGCCGCCCGCCTGCCCGGACCGCAGCAGTGCGGCCGCGGCGAGCTCCGCCACCCCGCGCATCGCGATCGGCCCGGCCTCCCCGTCGCCGCGGAGCACGCGCTGGGCCCAGGGGCGCAGATAGGGGTGGGCCAGGACCGCGTCCACCGACTCGGGGGCCTCGGCGTCGAGGACCGCGAGGGTCTCCCAGGCGGCCGTACCGGTCTCGTCGTGCGGGCTCTCGTGCCAGACGGCGCCGAGGAGTTCGCGGTTGACGGTGAGTTCGTGCCGGGCCAGCCGCTCGACCGCGTCGGCGCCGCCGAACCCGGCGGCGATCTCGGCCAGGTGCACGTCGTCCAGGGGGAGGTGGGGCATCGGTGTCCTCCGGTCTTCCCGGTCGCGGATCCCGGTGATGAGCTGTTTCAGATCGGCGCAGTACACGGACGGGTTCATGAACCCTCCGGAGCCGCCCTCGGAGCGGTAGCGGTGCGCGTACAGCCCTCCCCCGCACGAGCGGACCACGGGACAGTCCCGGCAGGTCTCGCAGAGCCCGTCCAGCCCCTGCTGCCGGGCCGTGATGCCGGGGTGCGCGGCCATCTCGTCCAGGGAGTTGACGGCCACGTGCAGACCGGTGCCGGGTGCTCCTTCGTACGCGGTCTTCAGTGAGTCGGCCTGCTCCAGGGCGCCGTCGGTCTCGATGACCGCGAGTTCCACCGGGGCCAGTCCGAGGGACTCGGTGAGACTGCTCGCCCCGCGCAGGGTGCGCAGCACGGAGTCCAGGACCCGCACCCCCATGGGCCGGCCCGCGGCCGTCCAGCGGTCGTGGACACGCAGCAGCCAGTCGCCGTACGGCGTGGCCGAGGTGCCGGCGTCGGGGCGGGGAGGGGGCTCGTCCCAGGTGGCGTGGGGGAGCAGGAAGTCGATGCGGGGCGGGGCGAGTTCGGCGAGGGCGTCGTACACGGTGACGGGGTCGTTGCGCAGGTCGACCGTGCAGAGCAGGCCGGCGAAGAGGTGCCGGTAGCGAGGGCCGCTCAGCAGTTCGATCGCGCGCAGCACCCGGGTGTGGCTGCTGCGGCCGTTGCGATAGCGGCGGTGCAGGTCGTTGGCGGCGCGGTCGCCGTCGAGCGAGACACCCACCTTGATGTCGTACTCCGCGAACAGTTCGCAGAACTGCTCGTCGAGGGTGACGCCGTTGGTGTGGATGCGCAGATCGAGGGCGCTGACGCCGGACAGGGCGGTGGACAAGTTCTGCGCGGCCCGGCGGAGCCTGTTCCGGCCGGCGAGGAGGGGCTCCCCGCCGTGCAGGACGACGTGAACGGTGTCGAGCCGGTGGGTGCGGGCGTGTTCGGCGATGCGCCGGGCGGTGAGGTCCAGCAGTTCGTCCGAGATCACGACGGGCCTGCCTCGCCAGCTCTGGTCCGCGTGCTCGAAGACGTAGCAGTGGTCGCAGGCGAGATCGCAGCGGCTGTGCATCTTCAGCACGAACTGGCTCAGGGGGTGCGGCGAGGAGTCCATCAGCGCACAGCGCGTTTCCTGCCCGAGGGGGCAGGGGTCAGACGGCCGACTGGAACGCCGCCACCGAGACCTTGGCGGGCCCGCGGTCCGGGGTGCCGTGCGAGACGACACGGGTGAGGGCACCGGAGGTGAGGCCGTCCGCGCGGGCTGCGAGTCGCACCAGAGGGATCCGCTCCCCGGGCGTGGACTGCTTTCCAGGCTCGTCGGCCGTGGTGGTGGGCGTGTTCATGGACGAACCTCGATCTTCCGTGTGCCCGCTGGTCGGTCCACGTAGGGCGATTATTACGGACAACCGAAGCGCATCGCGCGCTGACACGCTCCGGGTGAACGACCCCGGAGCGGGTGTCGCAGGGCAGATATAAAACCACACGCCAACCCAACTGCGTTCCCCCGTAGGCGAGTTGTGAACATGTCAGTGCCCGTTGTCGGCTGCACCGCCATAAGGGGGTCTGAGCGGCGGCGACGCACCCACGGGCGTGTTGGTAGTTGAAGGCAAAGCAGGCCCACGCGGTTCCGCCCCCCGGGATCTGTTGCGAAGATTTTACTCCGTTCGGGCGTTTGAGGAACGGCGGAGCCAGCATGTATTTCACCCGGACGACGGAAAGCCGCGCGCCCCCCCGCACTGCTGCCGGAACTCTCAGCCCCCGCACAGCCTCCACCCATGTCCCTGACGGACACCGTTCCTACGGTGCGGCCATGAGCAGCCCTGAGGACGAGGCCCTGGCGCTGGCCGCCGTGGACGCGCTGACCGGCCAGCTGGCCCTGGCTCCCAAGCCGGGCCTGCCCGACCCGCGTGACCTCGGCGCCCGTCGCACCCGCAAAGACCACGGTTCGCTGCGCTGGTCGGCCAGGGCGCTCACGCCCGGTCTCGCGGCGATGGCCGCGGCCGCCCGCCGCACCGGCGAACCCACACCCCGGCTCCGCGCGGAACTGGGCGCGATCGGCCGGTCCACCGAGCACTCCGTGGACCTGGCCGGCGGCGGCCACCGCGGTGCTCTGTGGACTCTCGGTCTGCTGGTCGCGGCGGCCGCCCTCGACCCGGCGGCCCGCTCCACGCAGGTGACGGCGGCCGCCAAGAAGATCGCCGCGCACCCCGACAAGCGGGCCCCGCGCCGGGCCTCCCGGGGCTCCTCGGTCTCCGCGAAGTACGGCGCCGCGGGTGCCCGCGGCGAGGCCCGCGCCGGATTCCCGCACGTCCGGCGGGCGCTGGCCGCGCTGGCCACGGCCCGCACCGCGGGCGCCGGTGAGACCGAGGCCCGCCTGGACGCCCTGCTCACCGTCATGTCCACGCTCCAGGACACCGAACTCCTCCACACGGCGGGCCCCGCGGGTCTGCGGCACGTCCAGGCGGGAGCCCGGGGCGTCCTGGAGGCGGGCGGCACCACGACCGACTCCGGCCGCGAGGCCCTGCTCGCCCTCGACGCCGACCTGCACGCACGCGCGTGGAGCCCCCGCGGCAGCGCCGGGCTGCTCGCGGGGGCCCTGTTCATGGACGCCCTGCCGGCGGCGGTCAGTGCACGAGCTATGAGGGCAAGAGCTGTCGGTACAAAAGGGGTCAGTGCACGAACTCGGGCTGCCTGACGTCCGCCGTCACCCGGCCGGCGGCCCGCCGGGTCGCCGGCCCCATCGCGTACGACGCCCCCAGCGTCACCGCTCCCAGCAGCAGCCACCCGGGCGTGCCCCACTCCACCAGCAGCGTGGTGAGCACCAGCGGCCCGAGCGTCCGCGCCACGGTCACCCCGGTCCCGAAGAACCCCTGGTACTCGCCGACCCGCTCGGCCGGAGCCAGGTCGAAGGAGAGCTGCCAGGACCCCGCCGACTGCCCCATCTCCGCCACCACCTGAAGCACGGCCCCCACCACCAGCGCACCCACGGCCACCCACGGCGAGGACCCCGCCGACAGCGCGAACACCGCGCACGCGGCCAGCATGATCCACCCCGACCGCCGCACCGCGCGGGTCGCCGACGCGAGCCCCGACACCCCGCGCGCCATCCGCACCTGGAAGGCCATCACGGCCCCGGTGTTGAGCACGAACAGCGCGGACACCACCCAGGTGGGAGCCGCGGTCCGCTCGGCGATCCACAGCGGGATCCCGAGGCTCAGCAGGGGCATCCGCAGCAGCAGGACGGTGTTCAGCACGGTGATCACGGCGTACGGCCGGTCGCGCAGCACCCCCGCGCCGGGCCGCTTCCCCGAGGGCACCCGGGGTGCCACCGACGGCAGCCGCAGCAACAGCAGCGCGCACACCAGGAAGCTCACAGCGTCGACCGCGAACACCCCGAGGTAGGCCGCCCGGGTGCCGGCGTGCAGCGCCAGCCCGCCCAGGCCCGCGCCCACGGCGAGACCGGCGTTCAGCGTCGCCTGGAGGTGGGCCAGCAGCCCGGTCCGCTCCCCGGCGGACACCAGCCCCGCGAGCAGCGCCTGCCGGGCCGCGGCGAGCCCCGACTGCGCGGAGGCGTAGGCACAGGCCGCCAGGACGAACGGCACGAAGTCCCGCACCACCAGGAAGGACGCCACCGCCAGCCCCGTGGCCAGCGCCAGCAGCACGGCCGTACCGCGTGCCCCGCGCCGGTCCGCGAGCCGCCCGAGCGGCACCCCCACCACCGACCCGACCGCCCAGCCGACGGTCAGCCCGAGTCCCACGCGCGCGGGGGCGAGCCCGACGACATGGGTGAAGTAGAGCGCCGACGTCACGTAGTAGGCGCCGTCACCGACGGAGTTGCTCAACTGGGCCAGGGCCAGCACGCGCTGCGGTCCCGCGGGCGGTACGAGTGAGTGCCTCATGGCTACGACACTAGAAGCGCAGTGGACCGCTCGACAGGCCCAATGACGGCCCTTAGGAGTGGCCCAATTCCAGCACCCGGGCCAGCGCCTCCAGAGCCCGTGGATACGCCCCCTCCCGAGGCGTCCCGTACCCCACGACCAGGCCTTCGCGCGGCCCCACGACCAGGCCTTCGCGCGGCCCCACGACCAGGCCTTCGCGCGGCCCCACGACCAAGCCTTCGCGCGGCCCCCGGGAGTGCCAGTGCTCCCCGAGCGAGCCCACCGCGAGCCCCTCCGCCGCCGCGCGCTCCAGCACCGCCGTCTCGTCCTCGACCTCCACCAGCGCGTGCAGCCCGGCTGCGATCCCCCGTACTCCCCACCGCGCCCCCAGCCGGGACACGAGCAGGTCCCTGCGCCGCCGGTACCGGAGCCGGCCGGCGCGCACATGACGGTCGTAGGCGTGGCTGCGGATCAGCTCGGCGAGGGCCAGCTGCCCGATGGTCTCGGTGCTGTGGTCGCTGTGCAACTTTGCGTCCGCGACCGGGCCGACGAGGTCCGGCGGCAGCACCATCCACCCGAGCCGCAGCCCGGGCCCGAGCGTCTTGGACACCGTCCCCAGACAGACGACCTGCCCCGGCGCCATCCCCTGGAGCGCCCCCACGGGCTGCCGGTCGTACCGGAACTCCCCGTCGTAGTCGTCCTCGACGATCCACGCCCCCCGCGCGCGTGCCCAGTCGGTGAGCGCCCGCCGCCGCGAGGGGTGCAGGGTCACGCCGGTCGGGTACTGGTGCGCGGGCGTCACGACCACGGCCGCGGGATCCCGGAGATCGTCGACGTCGACCCCCAGGTCGTCCACCCGCACCGGCACCACACGCCCGCCCGCGTGCCGTACGACCTCCCGGTGGAAGGGCAGCCCGGGATCCTCCATGGCCACGGCCCCGCCCTCCAGCACCCGCGTGAGCAGCGCCAGCCCCTGCACGGCCCCTGAGGTGACCAGGATCCGTTCGGGGGGAGCGACGATCCCGCGGGCCCGCCCCAGGTACTCCGACAGAGCGGTCCGCAGCTCGATCCGCCCCAGGGGATCGCCGTAGTCGTACGCGGAGACGGGCGCGACGGCGACGGCCCGCCGCACGGCCTTGACCCAGGCGTCGGCGGGGAAGGCACCGACGTCGGGTGCGCCGGGCCGCAGATCGTGCACCGGCGCACGCACGCGTGCAGCGGACTTCGGAGGCGGGGTGTCCAGAGACGGCAGAGAAGCGACCTCGGTACCGGCCCCCTGCCGAGCGGTGAGAAACCCCTCGGCGATCAGCTGGTCATAGGCCGCCTTCACGGTCCCCCGGGAGACCCCCAGTTCCTCAGCGAGCCGCCGGGTGGCGGGCAGCCGGGCTCCGGGAGCCAGACGTCCACCGCGAATGGCGTCGCGCAGGGCCCGTTCGAGCCCAGCACGACGCCCGTCGACGGAGTCGGCATCCAGATGCAGGTCCACTGCAACTCCCTAGGGGCGCGGGGAACTGCGCGACCAGCCACAACGCACCCGCAGCCGGCCCACTACCCCTTCAGACCCGCCATCCACGCCTCAACCTCGTCAGACTGCCGAGGCAGCCCGGAGGACAGGTTCCGGTTGCCTTCCGCGGTCACCAGAATGTCGTCCTCGATCCGCACCCCGATCCCCCGGTACTCCTCGGGCACCGTCAGATCGTCGGCCTGGAAGTACAGCCCGGGCTCGACGGTCAGCACCATCCCCGCCTCGAGCACCCCGTCGACATACGACTCCACCCGCGCGGCAGCGCAGTCGTGGACGTCCATGCCCAGCATGTGCCCGGTCCCGTGCAGCGTCCACCGCCGCTGAAGTCCCAGCTCCAGCACCCGCTCGACGGGCCCTTCGACCAGCCCCCACTCCACGAGCCGCTCCGCGAGCACCCGCTGGGCCGCGTCGTGGAAGTCCCGGTACTTGGCGCCAGGCTTGACGGCCGCGATCCCGGCCTCCTGGGCGTCGTACACCGCGTCGTAGATCTTCTTCTGGATCCCGCTGAAGCGGCCGTTGATCGGCAGGGTCCGCGTGACGTCGGCGGTGTAGTACGTGTGCGTCTCGACGCCGGCGTCCAGGAGCAGCAGCTCACCGGACCGCACGGCCCCGTCGTTGCGCACCCAGTGCAGCGTGCACGCGTGCGGTCCCGCCGCGGCGATCGTGCCGTAGCCGACGTCGTTGCCCTCCACACGCGCGCGGAGGAAGAAGGTGCCCTCGATGTAGCGTTCGGAGGTGGCCTCGGCCTTGTCGAGGACCTTCACCACGTCCTCGAACCCACGGACCGTCGAGTCGACCGCCTTCTGGAGCTCGCCGATCTCGAAGTCGTCCTTGACCAGGCGCGCCTCCGACAGGAAGACCCGCAGCTCCTCGTCCCGCTCGGCGGTGACCTTGTCGGTCAGCACGGCCTCGATCCCGGCGTCGTAGCCGCGTACGACACGGACCGGTCCGGTCGCCTCGCGCAGGGCGTCCGCCAGCTCGCGCACGTCGGAGACGGGGATGCCGTACAGCTTCTCGGACTCGGTCAGCGAGTGCCGGCGTCCGACCCACAGCTCGCCCTGTCCGGAGAGCCAGAACTCGCCGTTCTCGCGGTCGGAGCGCGGCAGCAGGTACAGCGTGGCCCTGTGGCCGCCGGAGACGGGCTCCAGCACGAGCACGCCGTCCTCGGTCTGGTTGCCGGTGAGGTAGGCGTACTCCACGGAGGCCCGGAAGGGGTACTCCGTGTCGTTGGACCGGGTCTTGAGGTTGCCCGCGGGGATCACCAGCCGCTCGCCCGGGAAGCGCGCGGAGAGCGCCGCGCGTCGGGCCTCGGTCTCGGCTGCCTGCGCGATCGGCTCCAGGTCGTGCAGCTCGGTGTCGGCCCAGCCGGTCCGCATGCTCTCGGCCAGCTCGTCGGAGACGCCCGGGTACAGGCCGTTCTTCCGCTTCTTGATCGGCTCTTCGGACTCATCTTCCGGGGTCGCCGGGGTGAGCTCTTCGGCCACGGTCATCCTCCTACGCAACGGCACTGGACCCCCTCCATCGTACGGTCGCACGGAAGGGGGCCCAGGGCCGTAGTGCCTGTTACCAGGAGCTACTCGAAGTGTGCCGCGAGTAGTACGACGTCCTCCTCGGAGTCCGCCTCGTCCAGCCCGTCCGGCAGCACCGTACGCAGTACGTGGTCGGCGACCGCCTCCGGGTCGCGGCGCAGCGCCTTCGGCACCCCGGCCGCCGCCGCGTGCAGCCGGGCGAAGGCGCGGTCGGTGGCGTCGCCGGTGCGGTGCAGCAGCCCGTCGGTGTACAGCAGAACCGTCTCTCCCGGCTCGGCGCTCAGCTCCACGCTGGGTGCCTCCCAGCAGGCGAGCATCCCGAGCGGCGCGGACACCGAGGTCTCCACGAACTCGGTGCGCCGGTCGCCGATCAGGAGCGGCGGGCAGTGCCCGGCACCGGCCAGCGTGAGCTTGCGCAGCCCGGGCTCGCAGTAGGCGAACAGGGCGGTGGCCGAGCGGGCCGGCTCGGTCAGCCGCAGCAGCAGCTCCAGGTCGGACAGGACGGCGACGGGGTCCTCGCCCTCCATCACCGCGTAGGCCCGCAGCGACGCCCTGAGACGGCCCATCGCGGCGATCGCGCTCGCGCCGGAGCCGGTCACCGAACCGACCGCGAGTCCCAGGGCCGCGTCCGGCAGCGGCAGCGCGTCGTACCAGTCGCCGCCGCCGCGCGGTCCGGTGCGGTGCCGGGCGGCGAGCCGTACGCCGGCGACCCGGGGGAGCCGGGACGGCAGCAGCTCCTCCGTCATCGTCGCCATGCACGCGCGCGTGCGCTCGACCTCCAGGAGCCGGGCCAGCTGCTCGGTGGCGTGGCGGACGTACAGACCGACGAGGTGGCGCTGGCGCTCGGAGGGCTCGGCGGGCTCGTCGTAGAGCCAGACGGCGGCGCCGAGGCGGCCGGCGTCGTCGGTGGCGAGGGGGAGCGCGTAGCTGGCGGCGTAGCCGAGACGGGCGGCGACCTCGCGGTGGCGCGGGTCCAGGCCGTCCTCGGCGAGCAGGTCGGGCTGGGCGATCTCGCCGTCGCCGCCCGGCAGCCCGTCGAGGATCCTGCCGTACGACATCGCGCTGCGCGGCACCGTCTCGATGTGCCCGAGGTCGGCGCGGGCGAGGCCGAGGCCGATGGTGGTGTCGGGGCCGAGGCCGTCGTCGGGTTCGAGGACGACGAGTCCGCGGCGGGCGCCGACGAGGGCGGCTCCGGCGCGCAGGAGTTCCTGGAGCGCTTCGGACAGCGCGTCCGTGCGCACGAGGCGCTCGGTCAGTTCGTGGAGGGTGGTGAGGTCGGAGACCCAGCCGGCGAGACGGTCCTGGAGCAGGGCGCCGAGGGCGTTCGGTGAGCCGCCCGAGGGGGCGGCCGGGGCGGCGGGCGCGGGCGCGACAGTGTGTGCGGGCGCGGGAACCGTTGAATCGATTCCAGCCACTTTCGGAGGGTGAGGGGCGTTCATGGCGTCCGGCTTTCCGACCGGTGCGTATTGCTCAAAAGCATCGCAAACCCCCATGTCATTCTGCGCCGCTAGCAGTGTCTCCACATGTACACGCACTCGTAAGGGGATGTCCAGCATTGTCCTGCTGGGATTCCTGGTGTCCACGGGTAACTGGTGGACAGCGGGGCGAAGGGTTAAGTTGGCTCAAAAATGCCTGGGGTTACGGTGTATTGAGGTCGACTGGCCTTGCTCCACAGAGCGTCACAGCGGTCGTGATGGGTACGTACTCGGTAAGGACCAGGGGTGGTGGACGGTCACCCGGAACCTGGTGACCGACCCGGGCGTCTTAGCCACCGACGACCGAGCCCCATCCTCCCGTGGTGGAGGCGGAGAGAAATACGCGCGACGGCAAAACGCCATACTTCGCCACCCCCCGCCACGCCCATGCTTTTGATAGACGACGCAGTATGGGGTTCCCCTTGTCTCGGACAGGGGTGTGATGCGCCAACAGGTACGCACAGTGAAGTGATCGACACATGGTGTGATGTGGTCCTCGGTGTTGCCAGCGGTGCAACGGAAAGGAACGAGCGCTCATGCGCGAGATCCTCGGAAGGCGACGCAGGCTCCTGTCCCAGCGCAGCGACGGAAGGCCTGAATTGCTCAGCGCGGCCCTGACCTTCGCGAAGGAATGGCAGTGGCCCGTACTCCCGGGCGTGGCACCGGACCCGCAGGGCCGGGCCCGCTGCGGCTGCCCCGACCCGGAGTGCACGGTCCCCGGCGCCCACCCCTTCGACCCCGGCCTCCTCGCGGCCACCGCCGACGAGCGCATGGTCCGCTGGTGGTGGACCAACCGCCCGGCCGCGCCGATCATCCTGGCCACCGGCGGCAACGCGCCCTGCGCGGTCAGCCTGCCGGCCCTCCCGGCCTCCCGCGCCCTGGCCGCGCTCGACGCCCAGGGCATGCGCCTGGGCCCGGTGGTCGCCTCGCCGCTGCGCTGGGCGATCCTCGTGAAGCCGTACTCCCTGGAGCAGTTGGGCGAACTGCTCTACGCCCAGGACCACGTCCCTGGCTCCCTGCGCTTCCACGGCGAGGGCGGCTACCTCGCCCTGCCGCCGTCGGAGACCGGGCACGGCGACATCACCTGGGAGCGCGCCCCGCTGCCCGGCTCGGCCTCTCCGTGGGTCCCCGACGTCGAGGCCGTGGTGGACGCGGTGGTCGAGGCCCTCACTCGTACGGGTGTGAGCGCCCCCGAGTTGTAGGCATGTCGGGCGCGGACGCGAGGGACTGCCCGCGCCCGGTCGTTATCGTCCGCCCATGAACCTTCGTCTGCTCGCCCTGTCCGGTGCCGTGCTGGGCGCCGTCGCGCTGCCGCTTGCCGTGGCCTCCGCGGGGCAGGTGGGCGACGGGGGTCGCACGGTCGTACGCGATCTCGTGCGCTCGTCCGCGCCGCCTGCCGCGGTACGGCGGTCTCCTGCCCGGACTTCTGACGTACGGCCCTCCGATGTACAGCCTTCCGATGCAGGGCCTTCTGATGCAGGGCTGTCTGCCGGACGGCCTTCCGTGGAGGACGACCACAAGGCGCCGCTCGCCGGCGCGGACCGCTCTCCGCTGCTCCTCGGCCTGGGCCTGGCCACCGCCGCCCGCTGCGGTCCCGAACTGAGTTCCCCCGAGGGCATCGAGGCGCAGACCTGTGTGCTCACGCAGGGCGAGGAGACCTGGGCGCGGACCTACTACCGCAACGCGACCGGCACGGCCCTGGACGCCGTGCTCAGCCTCATGGGACCCGGCGCGCACACGGTGCAGATGCACTGCGTGGTCGGTACCGGGGACGAGCCGGACAGCTGCGAGACGCCCAGGGAGCGGACCGAGGGGGCACCGGGCGACTACACGGCCGTCGCGGAGTTCGCCGCCCGGCGGGGCAGTGGACCGCTGCTGCTGCGGGTCGGCAGCAACTCCGAGGAAGTCACGGGCAGTTGACACGCGGCGTCGTTCCGTAAAGAGGCCCGGACACAGAAAGACCCGGTTGCTGGCGACGGGGGATGCACCAGCAACCGGGCTATTGGAACGGTAACAAGAGATCGGCTGTTCGCAAATTCGACCGCGGCGCTCCGTGGCTGATTCGGACACCGATTCGCCATCTTCCGGGGGGAGTTGTGAAGAGGGCCGGTCGCCGCGCGGAGAACGGGTGCGGCTGACCGACCGGTCAGCCGCACCCGTTGTGTCAACTCAGCGTGACCTGGCGGTTGGTGAGGCCGCCGCGGGCCCGGCGCTCGTCGGCGGTCAGCGGAGCGTCCACGGCCAGGGCGCCCGCGAGCCGCTCGGCGAACTCGGCGGCCGGCTTCTCCACGTCGTCCGCGGTGACCCCGCTCGGCAGGTCCCAGACCGGGACGGTGAGGCCGTGAGCACGGAAGGAACCGACGAGTCGCGTGCCCTCGCCGAGACTGGAGCGGCCGGCCGCGTGCAGCCGCGCCAGCGCGTCCAGAAGCTGCTCCTCGGGGTGCGGCATGACCCAGCGCAGGTGGTTCTTGTCCGGGGTCTCGCACCAGTAGGCGGCATCGACGCCGGTCAGCCGGACGGTCGGGATGGCCGCGGCGTTGGCGCGCTCCAGGGAGGCGGTCACCTCGGGCGTGGCGTTCTCCGCGTCCGGGACCCAGAACTCGAAGCCCTCGTGCACAACTGGCTCGAAGGCGCCTTCGGGGTCGAGCAGTTCCTGGAGCCGGGGACCGTCGGCGGGGGCCCGGCGGCCCTCCACCGGAGTGCCGGGTGCCGCTTCCAGGGCCCGCCGGAGGGTGTCGGCCAGGTCGCGGCTGATGTCGCCGGAGGCCGTGTCGTTCTGGAGGCCCAGCAGGACCGAGCCGTCGTCGCGGCGCAGGGCGGGCCAGGCCATCGGCAGCACCGTGGCGAGGGTGACCGAGGGTACGCCCTCGGGGAGGCCGTCCTTCAGGGTCAGCTCGACGGTGGCGGCGGGGACCAGCTCGCGCAGGGCCACCCAGTCGCCCTCACCCGGGAGCCCCTCGAACGGACGGTGCACCAGCTCGGTGGCGGCCTGCGCGGCCGCCCGGCCGTGGCATGCCTTGTAGCGGCGACCGCTGCCGCAGGGGCAGGGTTCGCGGGCGCCGACGACCGGAATCTCACCATCAGCGCCTACGGCGCGGGCGCCCTCCGTGATCTGCGGGCGCTTGGCCTTCGTCTGGGGTCGCTTCTTGGCCATCGTGGCTGTCTCCCGGTTACGGCTCGTCTCGTACGGGCGCGAGCCTAGCCGTTCGTGACTTGGCCGACGGGAGCCTGTGGACAACCCGGGTGTCAGGCGGATGGGCCACCCGCACGCCCGGGGCGGTTCGTCGCGGTCGGGGTCACCTGAGTCGGGCCCGTATCAGTCGGGATCGTCGAACGCGTCCATGAAGCCCAGGTCGGACATCGCGGACACCGCCGGTGCCGTGACCCGGGAGGCGAAGTCGTCGCGCCTGCGCCCCGCGTCCGGATCGTGCACGTCCGCGTGGACGATCACCCAGACCGTGACCTCGCCCCGGGCGTCGTCCCGGACGCCCCAGTCGTCGGCCAGCGCGGTGATGATGTTCAGCCCTCGGCCGCCGTGCGCGGTGACCGAGGGCGTCGCCGGAGCCGGGCGAGTGGGCCCACCGCCGTCCGTCACCTCGACCGTAAGTCTGCCGGAACCGTCCACACGCCAGGCGGCACGGACGTCACCGTCCCCGGCCAGAGCATCGCCCAGCGGCCGGCCGTGCTTGCACGCATTGCTCAAGAGCTCGGAAAGAATCAGTACGGCGTCGTCGATGACCGATTCCGCCACGCCACCGCTGCGCAGCTGCCCGCGCATCCGGTGTCTCGCTTTCCCCACGCCCGCAGGGCCATGGGGTACGGCCATGCTCGACGACGTGGGCACCTCCTGTGCCACCACCAACGCCACCCCCGAGACCTCCTTCGCCCCACGCCACGGTGTGGATGCCCCATTGGCCTGTACCGGAAACCGGCCAATCACGTTCCGCCGACGCATTCGGAACGGTCGAACACGTACCGAACGCGCCGGGGCACACCCTGTGACGGAGACGACGTCAGCGGCCCAGTCGGTCGAGCACCGCGCGCGGGCGGTTGGTGATGATGGCGTCGACGCCGAGCTCCACGCAGAGGTCCACGTCCTCGGGCTCGTTGACGGTCCACACATGCACCTGGTGGCCCGCTCGCTTGAGGCGCTCGATGTAACCGGGATGGTTGCGCATGATCCGGATCGAGGGCCCGGCGATGCGCACCCCGGCGGGCAGCCGGCCGTCCCGCAGCCGGGGCGAGACGAACTGGAGCAGATAGACGGTCGGCAGAGTCGGCGAGGCGGCCCGCACGCGGTGCAGCGAACGCGCCGAGAAGCTCATGACCCTGATCGGGGACTCGGCGGCCGAGGCGGGCGCGTCCAGACCGAACCGCTTCAGCAGCACCAGCAGCCGCTCCTCCACCTGTCCGGCCCAGCGCGTCGGGTGCTTGGTCTCGATGGCCAGCTCCACGCGGCGCCCGGCGTCCGCGACGAGTTCGAGGAGCCGCTCCAGGGTCAGGACGGAGGTGTCCTCCCGGTCCTCGGGCCGGTAGACCCAGTCCGGCTCCTCGTCGCGGGTGCGCCAGAACTCCCGCGTCCGGCGGGAGGCGAAGTCCAGGGTGGCGAGCTCGGCGAGCTCCAGCGCCGAGACCGCTCCGCGGCCGTTGGACGTACGGTTGACCCGTCGGTCGTGGACACAGACGAGATGTCCGTCCGCGGTGAGACGTACATCGCATTCGAGGGCGTCGGCGCCGTCCTCGATCGCCTTCCGGTAGGCGGCGAGGGTGTGCTCGGGAGCGTCTTCCGAGGCTCCGCGGTGGGCGACGACTTGAGTCAGCTGCTGCCGTGCGTGGGTCACCGCGTCATGGTGCCACCGCACAGGGGTACGCGTGCGAACGGAGGCATATGTATTGCGCCTCATTTGTCTTACATGGCCTATATAAAGAGCAGCCGCGGACCCACAGGCACCGCTTATGGTGCCCTGACGGCCCGTGGGAAAAGCTGACCGCATACAAAAGGACATGCACAGCTGACGCACGCCGGGCACCGAGCGGCACTGGCCGAGCGTGACCGAGTGCGACCGACAGAGACAGCCGTGGACCGAGGAGAGAAGCTGTGAGCACCGAGAACGAGGGCACCGCGGTACCCCCGGCCCCGTCCGCACCCCCCGTGCCGGTGGACGCTCCCGCGGCTTCGGCACCCCAGACCTCCGGCGCGGGCGCTCCGACCACCCCGATTCCGCCGGTGCCGCCGACCACCCCGGGCGGCGCGCAGGGACCGGAACTGGTGCACGCCGGGCCGGCCCCGTCGTACGCCTCCGCGGAGGGCGGTGCCCCGCAGCCTCCGGCGCCCCAGGGTGCGGGTGCTGCCCCGGACAGCGGCTGGCCGCCGCCGCAGGTGCCCGACAACCCGTCTTACGGCAGTGGTGCGGAGGGCGCCGGTAGCCCGGGCGGGTACGACGCTCCCGGTGGAGCCGGCGCGGGTGGCTACGACGCCCCCGGTGGAGCCGGTGCCGGCGGCGCCGGTCCGACCGGTGTCTGGGGCGCGGGCTACCAGCAGCCGGCGCCGAAGCCGAAGAACGGCCGCGGCGGTCTCGTCGCCGCGATGCTGGTGGCCGCGCTGGTCGCCGGAGGAATCGGCGGCGGGCTCGGCTACACCCTGGCCAAGGACAACGACAACGGCTCCTCGACGACCGTCTCCGCCTCGGACAGCGGCGGCAGCGTCAAGCGGGACGCGGGGACCGTGGCGGGTGTGGCGCAGCGGGCGCTGCCGAGCACGGTCACCATCGAGGCCGAGTCCACCAACGGCGAGGGCGGCACCGGAACCGGCTTCGTCTTCGACAAGCAGGGCCACATCGTCACCAACAACCACGTGGTGGCCGACGCGGTCGACGGCGGCAAGCTCTCGGCGACCTTCCCCGACGGCAAGAAGTACGACGCCGAGGTGGTCGGGCACGCGCAGGGCTACGACGTGGCGGTGATCAAGCTCAAGAACGCGCCGAACGATCTCAGGCCGCTCACCCTCGGCAACTCCGACCAGGTGGCGGTCGGCGACTCCACGATCGCGATCGGCGCCCCCTTCGGTCTGTCGAACACGGTCACGACCGGCATCATCAGCGCGAAGAACCGCCCGGTGGCGTCCAGCGACGGAAGCGGCTCGAACGCGTCCTACATGAGCGCGCTCCAGACCGACGCGTCGATCAACCCGGGCAACTCCGGCGGCCCCCTCCTCGACGCCCAGGGCAACGTGATCGGGATCAACTCCGCGATCCAGTCCACCGGCAGCGGCGGCCTCGGCGGCACCAGCCAGTCCGGCTCGATCGGCCTCGGTTTCGCCATCCCGATCAACCAGGCCAAGTACGTGGCCCAGCAGCTGATCCAGACCGGCAAGCCCGTCTACGCCAAGATCGGCGCGTCCGTCTCGCTGGAGGACTCCTCGGGCGGCGCGAAGATCACCACCGAGGGCGCGGGGGGCTCCGCCCCGGTCGAGACGGGCGGTCCGGCGGCCAAGGCCGGCCTCAAGCCGGGTGACGTCATCACCAAGCTCGACGACTCGGTCATCGACTCCGGGCCCACCCTGATCGGCGAGATCTGGACCCACAAGCCCGGTGACCAGGTCAAGATCACGTACGAGCGCGACGGCAAGACCCACACGGTCACCCTGACCCTGGGCTCCCGCACGGGCGACAGCTGACCCGCGGGCGCGGCCCAACGGTTACTCTTGTCCCCGCGCCGAGATCACCGCGGCGCGGGGTGGGTTGCCCGAGCGGCCTAAGGGAACGGTCTTGAAAACCGTCGTGGCGCGAGTCACCGTGGGTTCAAATCCCACACCCACCGCGTAGCAGTTCCAGGTCAGAAGGGGTGCCACTCTCCGGAGCGGCACCCCTTCCGCATGACCATGTCTCACGGCTTCGCCGTCAGGTCGGCGGCGGTGTCGGGAAGCTCGTCGTCGTGGGTGTCGGCTATGAGTTCGGCGAGGGTGAAGTGGGCCTCGTAGTGCGACCATCGGCTTTCGACGCGCACGACGTAGCTGCGGTCGGACACGCGGAAGACCCGTCTCCTCTCTCGACGGCGCCCGGCTTCGGTGAGGGCCCCTGCCGTGGTGCCGATGATCCGCAGCATCTCCGCAAGGGCCTGGGCTTCGGTCCCTTCCAGCTCCTTGTGGATGCTGTACCGGAACGCCTCCGCCTCACCGGCAGCCTTCACGATGGCCCATCTGGGCATGGTGCTCTCCAGTCTGTGCGCAGTCCCGAGCGTGTGTTCCTACTCCCGGTGTGCAGTTTCGCGTCGTGCCCTTTGCTCTCGCTCTCGCTTTCGGTGTCTGAGGTGTTCTCGCTGCTGTTCTGGCTGGGGTGAACGCCGTGCAGGTCTTCCTCGGGCGTCAGCTCGTCAAGCCTTCGGCCGGCAGACGCCCCCCTCGTCAGCTTCGGGCCGAGTCGGCGGCGGCTTCCGTGGCCATGCTCGGTGGCTCCGTGACGACATTCGGCGTTCTGGCGGGTGGCCTGTGGACTGCCGTGGGTGGGCTCGTGCCGCTGACGGGGTGGATCGTCCTGGCCCTGGTGCGTAGGCACTTCGCTGCTGTTGCCGCCGGAGCCGAAGCTGATGCAGTGGTCGTGGGCACGACGTCGGTGGACCCCGAATGATCGGCCGGCTCGGCAGAACGGCAGGTTGTCCGGGGTGAAGGAAGAGGCGTCCCGTCGGGAGGGCGCCCCTTCACCGCTTCCAGGAGCGACCGTGAAGTGTGGCTTCCGTGGTGGGACTGGGTAGGGAGGAGGGCGTCCCTGACGGTTCTACCGAGGGTGGCGGCGAGCGTGGAGCGTACGACTCGGATCGGAGTCACCGGGCACCGGGACCTCCCCGAGCCGGTGTTGGAGTGCGTCAGCGCGGGGATCCTCGACGAGTTCTCCAGCCAGGGCGCGAGCGGACCCGTCGAGGCGTTCAGTGCCCTCGCCGCCGGGGCCGACCAGCTCTTCGCCGAGCTCGCGCTGCGGGGCGGGATCCCGCTCACGGCGGTCATCCCCGGCACCGGCACCGACTACGAACATCAACTGGGCGGTCCTGCGGTCCGGCTCGCCTTCCGCCGGCTGCTGCTGGCCTGCGCCGACCGCGTCGACCTGCCGGTGGAACGGACCCAGGAGGAGGCGTACGCGGCGGCCGGCCGCTGGATCGTCGACCACACCGACCGACTGGTGGCCGTATGGGACGGTGAGCCGGCGCGGGGAGTGGGCGGCACCGGCGACATCGTGGCGTACGCGAGCCGGGTGGGCGTACCGGTACGGGTGCTGTGGAGACCGGGAGCGCGGCGGCCCTGACGGGGCGGCGGCCGTACCGGTACGGGTGTCGTGGAGACCGGGAGCGCGGCGGCCCTGACGGGGCGGCGGCAGCCGGGCCTACGGGAGTGATCGCAGTCCCCGTGATTACCCCCCCGGCACGTCACCCCCCGAACCGCGCCAGCCAGTCCGTGTGCTGCGGCAGCATCAGATGTTCCGTGTCGGTGACCGCCTGGGGCCAGCGGTCCTCGGCCACGCTCTGGGCCAGGACGGCGCGTTGGGTTTCCAGGCCCTCTCGCACCAGGGCGTGGGCGAAGGAGAGCGGGTGGTGGCGGCGGGTCTCCAGCCAGGCCACGCCGGTGGCGGCCGCGGCGGCGAGCAGGCCGCTCAGGTCCCAGCCGGAGACCAGGCCCGCGCTTCTGGACACCGCCGCGACCAGGGCCAGCAGGGTCAGCAGCGCGGTCAGCGCGGACCACAGGGCGGCGGACCGGCGTGCCTGCACCGCCCGGCCGCCGTACCAGCTGAGCTGGTCGAGGACCCGGTCGCGCAGGTAGATGTCCTTCCGCACGGCGAACGGCTTGTCACGCACCGCCCGCATCGCGCGCGTGATCTGGGGGTGCCGCGGATCGTCCGGCTCGTGCCGACTGGCCGGGTCCCACAGGGTGTGGCGGGAAGACGCCGGAACAGGGCCGGAGTTCGTCCCAAGGACCCGCTCGGGTGCCGGCTCCTGCCACCCTATGCGCCGTAACCCCCGTAAATGCTCCTCCAGTTGCTGGTTGAACAGCCCGTCGGGATCGCGCACCTTCGAGTGGAAGGGACCGCCGTGCACCATGTACTGCCAGGCCAGCGACTTGACGGTCTCCGCGGCATCGCGATGGGCCTGCCAGTGGGCGCGGGCCCGGCGGCGCTGGATGACGACTCCGGTGACCACGGTGAGCCCGTACAGCAGGGCGGACACCGCGGTCAGGACATGGCTGTTGAAGTGGTCGGCCAGGGTGGCGAACACGGTTGCCACGAGGAGCAGGGTCAGCTGGGTCATCGTGGCCCGGAACGCCTCGCTCTGACGGGTCAGCGCCCACTGGTCGTTGGAGCGGAACAACGGCGGAAGATCGTCGTTGCCTATCGTCGCGCGCGGTCCCGGAACCGGCATGCGTCACCTCGCCATGAAGAGGGGAAGACTCATGGTGACTTGGAGTCGTGCGGGTGCCAACACCGCGTTGTCGAGGGGGCTTTGGTGGGCATCATGGCGAGAACCGGCCGCTGGCCGGGGAGCACGGTCCCGGGTTCCTGGCCGCCGGGCGATCAATGTGCTTCCCTGAAGGCAGAACCGCATGACTCCGTCCGCAACTCGATGCGCTCCCGGCCGAGTTGCGGGTCGACGCACGCCCGCAACGACCACATCCACACCACCGTGCCCGGAACAACCGCCGGGTGTGGCGGTACGAGTGAGCACGGGGGGTTCGTGGACAAGCCAGCGACCGATGTGGATCTGGGGATGCCAGACCTGGCCGGACAACTGGAGCGGGACCTCGACGCACCCCTTCCCGCCGGTCCCCTCGGTCAGGTCCTGTGGCAGGTCGTGTACGGCCCTGACGCCCCGGGCGACAGTGCGGCCTCGTTCGACTCGGCCCTGCCGTCCGCCCCCGCGTCGCGCCCGGCACGGAGGCACTCCGGGCCGCAGGAGGTGGCACATGCGGAAGGTGCGGCCTTTACGTGAATGGGTGGTCAAAGTCGCCCAGCACTGCAACCTCGCGTGCGACCACTGCTACGTGTACGAACTCCAGGACTCCAGCTGGCGGCGCAAACCCCGGGTGCTCGCCGAGGAGTCGGTCGTCCCGCTCGCCGAGCGCATAGCGGAGCACGCCCGGACCCATGCCCTGCCGGAGGTCCGGGTCGTTCTGCACGGGGGAGAGCCGCTCCTCGCCGGAAAAGAGCGGATCGAAAACATCGTGTCGGTGTTGACAAACCGGTTACAGGGTGTAGCGGACTGTGATATCTCCGTACAGAGCAATGGAACACTCCTCGATCCTGACTGGCTGGACCTGTTCCGCCGGCACGGAGTGTCGGTGGGGGTCAGCCTCGACGGCGGCCGCGCGGCGAACGACCGCCATCGGCGTTCCAGGAACGGCCGGAGCAGCTACACCGCCGTTCTGAAAGGGCTGGAACTGTTGAGGCGACCGGAGAACAGAGCGCTCTACAGCGGTCTGCTCTGCACGGTGGACCTCGACAACGACCCGGTCGCCGTCTACGAGCAACTCCTCGCCCACCGGCCCCCGATGATCGACTTCCTGCTTCCGCACAGCACCTGGGAACACCCGCCCCCCGGCCGCGACGGCTCGGCGACGCCGTACGCCGACTGGCTGCTGGCCGTCTTCGAGCGCTGGTACTCCGCGCCGGTGCGGGAGACCCGGATCCGTCGTTTCGAGCAGATCATGGAGCGTGCGCTCGGCGCCCAACTCGCCCCCGCGGCACCCGTGCAGCTCACCGTCTCCGATCACATCGTGGTGGAGAGCGACCTCTCCGTGGAACTGCCCGACAACCTCAAAGCGGCCTACGACGGGGCCGCCGCGACCGGGCTGAACCTCCGCGACCACGACTTCGACACCGTGGCCCGGCATCCGAAGGTGGTCGCGGCCCGGGGCGCGGGACCTGACCCCCTGGCCGCGGACTGTGTCGCCTGTCCCGTGGTCCGGCTGTGCGGCGGGGGACTGCGGGCGCACCGCTTCCACCCCCGCAACGGCTTCGACAACCCCAGTGTCTTCTGCGCCGATCTCCGCCTGCTCACCACGCACATCCGGGACCGGGTGGCGGCCGACGTCAGGGAGTGGTTCGGGGAGGCCTCGTGAGCGAACCCGTGGCGCTGCGTCTGACGGCGGAGGATCTCGCGGCCCTGGCCCGGTCCCGTCCCGCCGCCCCCGCCCTGGCGGTGCTCCGCCGGGGCCAGGTCAGCCGGCGTCTGCTGCTTCTGAAGGGCCTGGCCGACGCGGCCCGGCGGACCGTGCCCGAGGCGTGGGCGCGGGACGCGGCCGCCGGCTGGGAGCTGTGCGTGCGGGCGTACCGGGCCGATCCGCGGGCCTTCGAGGGGGTGCTGCTGCACCCGCACGCGGGTGTCTGGCTCAGACGGTGCCTGCGCGCCCTGCACGGCACCGGCCCCGGCACCGACCTGTCCGTCGACCTCGCCCGGCTCGGGACGTTCGGGCATGCCGCCGCGTTGCGCGCCGGTCTGCTGCCCGCGCTGTCCCTTCCGGTGCGGGACGGGACGTTGTGGCTGCCGACGCTGGGCGTGGTCCGGCTGTCCGGCGGAGCGAACAGTGTCCGGCTGGACGGCTGGACCGTGGCCTGGGCGGACCGGACCGTGAGCCTTCGGGAAAGCCGCCGGGAGAACCCCCGTGAGGACACGCAGCGTCCGTTCGCGCCCCGCCGCCTGGTGGTCCCGCCGTCCGCGCCCGCCGCCCCCCGGCTGTCCCTCACGGTGGAGGACGCGGATCCGTACCGGGACGTGTACGGCTTCCCGGTCCAGTCCCGGCAGTCGCCGGCCCGGCTGGCCGCGTGGCAGTCGGCGGTGGAGCGGACCTGGGAGCTGCTGGGCGGGCTGATGCCGGAACGGGCCGCCGACTGCGCCTTTCTGTGGTCCGCCCTGGTGCCGCTGCGCCCCGGACCCCGTGGCCGCGGACGCAGTTCGTCCACCCGTGACGCGTACGGGGCGCTGGCGGCCGCTCCCCAGCGGGACCCCCTGCTGCTGGCCGAGACCGTCCTGCACGAGACCGGTCACCTGGCCCTGGGCTCGCTGACCGATCTGGTCGACCTCACCGACCCCTACGACCGCACGCTCCACCGGGTGGGCTGGCGTCCCGACCCGCGCCCGCTGGCAGGCGTGCTCACCGGCACCCACGCGCACATCGGCCTGCTGGACTTCTGGTCGCGGGCCGCCCAGACGCTGGGAGGCGCCCAGGCCCGGCCGGCCGAGCAGCGGCTGCGGCTGTGCGGCACCCAGGCGGCGGAGGCGCTGCGGGTGCTGCGGCGGAACAGGGCCGCCCTGACCTCCTTGGGCGCCTGCTTCGTCGAGCACATGACCGAGGAGGCCGAGGCGTACGGCTTTCGGGTGGACCGGCGTCCCGTTCACCCGTCCGGTCAAGCCGTTCGCCCGTCCGGTCAAGCCATCCGCCCGTCCGGTCAATCGGGCGTTCACCCGTCCGGTCAAGCCGTTCACCCGTCCGGTGAATCGGGCGTTCGGGGGCTGACACCTTTCCGGGTGGTTCGGACGGCGGCGGAAGACGTCCCTCCGTCGGGTGCCGCCCGGGTGCGGCCGCCGCCCCCGAGGTCGACCCGCAGTGCATAAGCAGCGGTTCCGCCACGAGGGGCGGGATCAGCCTGGTGGTCGGCCGAGCGGAGGAGGGGGAATGGGCGGGACCGGAGGCGCGGTGGGTGGCCGGCGAGGTGTCGAGCGCCGCTTATCGTGCGCGAAAAGCCCGTGTTCGTGCTTCTCCCACATCCGAACAGCAAGCCGATGTGGCGGGGCTGGTGCCGAGGAGGACGGCAGCCGGCCTCCGGCCTCCGTCCGGCACCGCCCGAGGCAGCCCGCGTCCCCGGGCCGTGCCGAGCAACTGGAGTCACCGTGAGCCACTTCTACCTGAGTCACGTGCGCACCGTCGACGAGGAGTGGGTCGCGGCGTTCTTCCACGACCTGTGCGCGGTCGTCGGACGCCGCACCGGCCGTCCACCGGACACCGTGGGGGCGCGCGGCGAGCCCCGTTCGTCGGACATCTCGACGGATCTGCTGGGCCGTTCCACCGTCCTGGTGGTGCTGCACTCCCCGCCCTACTTCGCGCAGTCCTATTGCCTGGCCGAGTGGTCCTACTTCCAGCGGCGGCTCAATCTGCACTGGTCCCGCACCGGCCGCCGCGCCGACGCCGTCGTACCGGTGATGTGGGAACCCGATCCGACCGGCGAGCTCGACGAGCTCGTCCCCTACCCGCCGCTGCGGGTGGCGTCGGAGGCCTACCGGCAGGACGGGCTGCTGCACCTGCTGCGGCTGCGGGCGCGCTACCGGGCCGCGTACGAGGAGGTGCTGGAGGCGATCGCCGACCGCGTCGTGGCGGCCACGGAACGGCTGCCGGAGGTGCACGGGTTCGACATGTCCGGCAACCGGTCGCCCGTCGGCGTTCCCGCCCCCGCGAGCGGACAGACGGTCAGCTTCGTGGTGGCGGCCCCCGCCCAGAACGAACTGCCCGAGGAACGGCACTCGCGCCAGAGCTACGGCAAGACCCCCCTGACCTGGTCCCCCTACGCCCCCGGGGAGGAAGGGGCGCTGGTCTCGCTGGTGGTGGACACCGCCACCACCCTCGACTTCACGGCGACCGTCCTGCCCCTGGACGAGGAGACCGTCGACCGGATCAGCCGGGAACAGGACCCCGAGCAGCTCGTGGTGCTGCTGGTGGACGCCTGGGTGGCCCTGCGGGGGGACAAACGCAGCCTCCTGGCCGCCGTCGACGAGCGGAGCCCCGAGGCGACGACGGCACTCGAACCGAGGGCACGCGACGACACCGAGTCGGCGGAACTCACGGCCACCCTCGACGAACTCCTGGACCGCACGCTCCCGCTGCTGCGCGCCCGCCACAGCGAGTACGAACGCTGGGGGCTGCCGGACGCGGAGAGCTTCACCTCGTCCCTGCGCAAGGTACTCATCCGCCTTCAGAACGAAGCCCTCAGGTCGGTGCAGGCCGTGCGGTCACCGGCGCCGCCGGCGGAAGGGCTCCATACGTTTCCCCTGCTCGGAAGGTACTCCTCATGACGTTCGACCCGGGTGGCGCCGGTACCCACGACTCCGGCACGATCGTCACGTTCTACTCGTTCAAGGGCGGAACCGGCCGCACCATGGCCCTCGCGAACGTGGCCTGGATCCTGGCGAGCAACGGAAAACGTGTCCTGGCCATGGACTGGGACCTGGAAGCCCCCGGTCTGCACCGCTACTTCGCCCCCTTCCTGGGCGACCCGGAGCTGCGCTCCACGCCCGGCGTCATCGACCTGATCCGCGGGTTCGACCTGGCCAGGCCCAGGCCGGCCGGAGGCGACTACAGCCGGCAGGCGCGGGTGGAGCGCTATGCCTCCGCCCTGAACTGGAGCTTCGACAGCGGCGGCTACGTCCTGTTCGTCTCCCCCGGCCGGCGGACCCCCGAGTACTCCGAGACCATCAACACCTACGACTGGAAGGGCTTCTACGAACAGCGCGATGGAGCCGCCTTCCTCCAGGCCCTGCGCGACGACATGCGGCACAACTACGACTACGCCCTGATCGACAGCCGTACGGGCTGGAGCGACACCTCCGGCATCACCACCGTGCTGATGCCAGACGTATTGGTCAACTGCTTCACCCTGAACACCCAGTCGGTGGACGGCAGCGCCAGCGTGGCCGCGGACGTGCGGCGGATCGCCCCGCACGTGAAGATCCTCCCTGTGCCCATGCGGGTGGAGGACGCCGAGCAGGAGAAGCTGGCGATCAGCCGGGGACACGCCCGCCACCGCTTCCAGGAGTTCCTGAAGGACACCCCGCGGGCGGCCGACCCCGACGGCTACTGGGGTGCGGTGGAGATCCCCTACAAGCCCTTCTTCGCCTACGAGGAGGTCCTCGCCACCGTCGCGGACACGCCCCGTCAGCCCGCCTCCCTGCTGGGCGCCTACGAACGCCTCACCTCGGTCATCACCGACGGCCGGGTCACCGCCCTGCGGCCGGTCGAGGAGCCGGTGCGCCGGCAGCTGCTCTCACGGTTCCAGCGGGTGCCGGTGCCCGGCGGGCGGCTGGTGCCGCGGGTGCGGATCGACTACGCCAAGCGTGACGGGGCCTGGGCGGACTGGATCGCGACCCAGCTCCAGGCGGCGGGTGTCACGGTGACCCAGCGTGGCAGCAGCCCGTCCGAACCCCTGCCCGGCGGGGCCGAGGAAGGCGCCGACGTGGTCGTCGCCCTCCTGTCGCCGGACTTCGCCACGACCCCGGTCGCCGACGAGGTGCGGGCGCTGGTGGCGGCGAGCGAGGGACCCCGCATCATCGGTCTGCGCACCCGGGAGCACCAGCCCGAGCCGGCGCTGCGCGGACTGCCCGGATTCACACTGGTGGACGCTTCCGCCGAGCAGGTTCTCGGCAAGGTCTTCGCCATGCTGGAGATCGATGCGTCGGCCACCGCCGTCGTCACCGGGGGAACCGGCTTCCCGGGCCGTGTTCCCGGGATTTTCAACGTGCCGCGCCGCAACAACTCCTTCACCGGCAGGGACGTCCAGCTGGAACGGCTGCGGACCAAGCTGAGTGCTGAATCGCTCCGCGTGGATACGCCGGTCAGTCGAGCATTTCTGTACGGTTTGGGTGGAATCGGTAAGACTCAGATCGCGCAGGAATACGTCCACCGTTACGGATCCCAGTACGACTTGGTGCACTGGATTCCGGCGGAACAGCCCAACCGGATCCCGCAGCTCCTGGCGGAACTCGGCCTTGAGCTGGGAGTCCTGGGCGACACAGTGGACGAGCGCGTCCAGGCGACCATGACGGAGCTGAGCAGTGACCGTCACGGCCGGTGGCTGTTGGTCTTCGACAACGTCACCGACAGCCAGGACGCGAACGGCGCAACGCCACACAGGAACGAGGGAGACACGACGGTGGAGCCGTACCTTCCAGCCGAGGGGCCGGGCCACGTCATTCTCACCGCCCGGCGCTCTCCCCACCAGGAGGCCGAGACCGCCATCGAGGTGGACTCCTTCAACAGGTCCGAGAGCATCGCCCTGCTCCGTCGCAGGGTGGACGGACTCTCGGCGGCGGACGCCGACCGGATCGCCGACACCCTGGGCGACTTCCCGATGGCGATGGAACTCGCGGCCGCCTGGCTGCGGCAGACGGCCATGCCCCTGGACACCTATCTCCAACAGGTCAACAGCCGGGTCAGCTCGGTGCTCAACGGCTCCCCGGGCGCCGGCGAGAGCCAGCAGGGATCGCTCTTCGCGGTCTGGCGGCTGACCGTCGACCGGCTGGGCAACGAACGGCCCGCCGCGGTGCGCCTGCTGGAGCTGTGCGCCTACCTCTCCCCCGAGCCCATCGCGCACTCGCTGCTCTACAGCGACGCCATGCGCAACCGGCTCGCCGAGGAGACCGGCGACGAGTCGGTGCTCGACCCCATGGTGATGGGCTACCTGATCCGCGACCTCGGCCGGTACGCGCTGGCCACCGTGGACCAGCAGAACGGCTCCATCCAGGTGCACCGGCTGGTCCAGGCCGCCGTGCGGGAGTGGCTGGGGGAGGACCCCGAGCGCGAGGCACGGACCCGGCGACAGGCCCAGCTCGTGCTGGCCGGAGCGCTGCCCTCGGCCGCCTTCCAGGAGGACAGCGCCGCGGCCCGGGAGCGGTTCGCGGAGCTGCTCCCCCATCTGGAGCCCTCGGAGGCGATCTACAACACCGACGCGCGGGTCTGCGAGTGGGTCATCCGCCAGGTCCGCAACCAGTGGCGGATCGGCGACCACCGCGCCGCCGCCGCGCTCGGCCAGAAAGCGCTCGAGGTCTGGACGGACTCCCTCGGCGCGGACCACCACCTCCGGCTGCGGCTGGCCGCCCAGGTGGCCAACCCGCTGCGCTCCCTGGGCCGTTACCGGGACGCCCACGAACTGGACTCCGACACCCTGCGCCGCCAGCGCGACCAACTGGGCCCCGACGACGGGTACACCCTGGTCACCGCCCGCAACTACGCCGCCGACCTGCGGGGTCTCGGCCGTTACCAGGAGGCGCACGCCGAGGACCGCAACACCCACGAGCTCTACCTGAACAGCCCGCACTTCGGCCCCGACCACGAGGAGACCCTCCGCGCGGCGAACAACCTCGGCGTCTCCCTCAACCTGGTCGGCCGGCCCGCCGAAGCGCTGGAACGGGCCACCGAGGCCTACCAGAGGTGCCGCCAGGCGCTCGGACTCCAGCACCGGGTCACCTGGATCCTCGCCAACGGAGTCGCCCTGGACCGCCGTGAGATGGGGGACTACCAGGGCTCCCTCGACCTGCTCTTCGAGATCCGGCGGCGGTTCGTGAACCTCCAGGGCGAGAAGTCCAACGACGTGCTGCGCACGGACACCTCCCTGGCGGTGACCCAGCGCAGGCTCGGCCACTACGCCGAGGCGGAGGCCCAGACACGCTCCACCCTCAACGTCTACCGGCAGCGTTACGGCGAGGGGCACCCGGACACCATGTCGTGCACCGCCAACCTCGCCTGCGACCTGCTGGCCCTGTCCCAGCTGGACCCGAGCCGGGGCGCGGAGGCGGTCCGGCTCGGTGAGCGGAACCACCAGCGCTACCGCGAGCGCCTGGGCGCGGAGCACCCCTTCACCCTGGCGGCGGCGACCAACCTGGTGGCCATCCTGCGCAACCAGGGGGAGACCGAGCGGGCGCTGGCACTCGCCGACGAGACGCTGCCGCTCCTGATCAGGCTGCTGGGCGCCATGCACCCCGCCACCGTCGCCTGCCGGGCCAACCGGGCCGGCGTGCTGTCCGTGCTGCGCCGCTACGAGGCGGCGCTGGCGGAGGACGAGGAGGTGCGCGACGCCTATCGCCACCTCTACCGCGACTACCACCCCCGGGTGCTCTGCGCGGAGTTCAACGTCGCCCTGGACCGCAGTCTGACGGGCGACGCCGACGCCGAGCAGGACCTGCGGAGCGCACGGCGCGCGGCCGAGGAGGAGTTCGGGCCCGACCACCCCACGGTCCGGGCGATGCGTGACCGCAAACGGATCGACTTCGACCTGGAGATGCCGCCGACCTGATCCGGTTATGTCGTTCTTTCCCGTTTCGGGTGATCCGGGCGACCTGTCGTGACACAATTCAGGCCATCAACTCGTAACCATTCAGGGTTTTTTGGCGAATTGTCAGGTGCGATGCACAACGTCTTCGCAGGGGTGCCACCCTTGGGAAAGAAGCAGGCCAATCTGCTCACGGCCGTCCTGCGGGGGGTGCCGGTCCTGGGGGCCGGCAAGGAACCGCGGCCCCTCGCCGACGGTGACGTCCGCCGGCTCCTGGAGACCCTGCCTTCGTGCGCCGACGCGCAGGAGACCGGTGAGGTCAACCGGCTGCGCCCGCGGGTGCTGAACGCGCTCGTCGGCGCCGACGCCAGACGCTCGGGCTACGTCCAGGGCCTGCCCCGGCACGGCGCCGCCGCGCTGCTGCGGGCCGCGGGCGAGGCCGTCCGGGCCCCGCTGGTGCTGCGGATCGTGTACGGCGCCAGCACCACGGTCCCGCTGCGGGCGCTCAGCTACGTCCTGCCGGCCGTCCGCATGGCGACCCGGCTCACCGGGGCCGGACTGCCCGCCCCGTACCTCCAGATCGTGCTGGCCGGCTCCCTCGGCTGCCGGGTCAACGGCCTCTCCGGTGCCGCCGTCGCCGAGGAGACGACGCTGCTCGCCCGCTGTCTCGACCCGCTCCTGTCGGCCCTGGTGCCGGGCCGCTTCGGGCTGTACGACACCCTCCCGGAGCCCGGTCTCGTCGCCGCGCTGGACGCCCTGGTCCGCACCCTGACCCCGGCCCGGCGGGCCCGCGTCCTCGAACGGCTCGGCGGCAAGGGCGGCGCCACCGCCGACGAACAGACCCTGCGCTACGCGGCCGCCCACGTCCTGGTCCACGACCGCGCCGCCGTCCCCCTCGCCCTGCGCCGGGGCACCGCGGTCCCGGCCCACGCCACGGTGATCGACGTCGGCGGCCTCCAGGAACGCCATTTCCATGCCGTACGACACCTGTTCGCGGCCGGCGCCTCCGGTGCGGCGGCTCCCGGGGCGCTGGTGCTGTCCCGGCACTCGGTACCGCCGTACACCATGGCCAGGGGCGGGGACGTCGGGCTGCGCGAGTTCCTCGAGGGCGGGAGCCCCCGGGGCGGGCCCCTGGCCTCCGCGGTCCGCCACGACCTGCGGCTGCTGTGGTCCGCGCCCCTGCCGGTGGGGCTGAACCGGGCCGATGTGCGGCGCGAGCACGCCGACGTCCTCGAAGGAGTGCCGAGTTGACCCAGACCACCCCTCTTCTCGGGGCCGAACTGGCCTCACAGCTGCGCGCGTTGGGTATCCGGCCCGGCGACACCCTGCTCGTGCACACGTCGTTGCGGGCCGTCGGGCCCGTGCAGGACGGGGCGCGAGG
This sequence comes from Streptomyces sp. NRRL B-3229, assembly GCF_000719505.1. Lineage (NCBI taxonomy): Bacteria > Bacillati > Actinomycetota > Actinomycetes > Kitasatosporales > Streptomycetaceae > Streptomyces > Streptomyces sp. NRRL B-3229. Next base: position 148,047 of record NZ_JOGP01000009.1, read on the forward strand.
TGTGGTCGACTCGCTCCTGGACGTGCTCGGGGCGGACGGCACCCTGGTCGTCTACGCCCAGACCCCGGACAACTCCGACCCGTCCCGCTGGCCCCTCACCAGGGGCCGTGCCGTGCCGGCGACGGAATGGGCCGGGCTGCGGGCGACACTGCCCGCGTTCGATCCCGCGCGGACGCCGAGCTACGGGGTGGGGGTACTGCCGGAGGAGGTCCGCACCCGGCCCGGAGCGCTGCGCAGCGACCATCCGCAGAGTTCCTTCGCCGCCCTGGGGCCGGCCGCGGCGCGGATCACCGCCGGACACGCCCTGGACTGTCACCTGGGCGAGGACTCCCCCCTCGCCCGGCTGGAGGAACTGGACGCGCGTGTCCTGCTGCTGGGCGTCGGCTACTCCGTCTGCACGGCCTTCCACCTCGCCGAGTACCGCGTGCCGGGCCAGGGCAGCCGCGAGTACGGCTGCGCCGTCGACGACGGCTCGGGAAGGCGCTGGCACCGCTACCGTGACGTGGACTTCGACACCTCGGACTTCCCGGCGCTGGGCGAGGCCTACGAGTCCCTCCCCGAACACCCGGTCACCCGAGCCCGCATCGGCACCGCCGACTCCCGCCTGTTCGACCTGGCCCCGGCGGTCGCGTACGCGGAGACCTGGCTGACCGGGCATCGGGCGGGACGGGGGCGGGCGGGGTAGCGGTTTCGGGGTGTTGCGTGCGCCTCGCGGTGCGGGGGCCGGGGAAGGGGCGAGGGGCGGCTTGCCGCCCCCGGGGGGGGCATGGGTGCGCTCTCGCTCCCCGCGGTGCTCGCTCCTGTTTCGCACAGTGGTGTTCGACGTACCGTTTCGCCGATGAGGCGTGGTTCCTACACTGAAGCTCGGTCGGACGGCGTATCGGGGGGTATTCGTGCGAGGGGACCCAGACGACCCCAGGAATGGGCGTCCGTATTTTTTTCTGAGTTACGCGCACACGCCGCGGAACGACTCCGAGATCGCCGGCCCCAACGCGTGGGTGAAAAAGCTGTACGACGGCCTGTGCGCGCACATCCTGGAGATGACGTCGTTACCGGTGGGTGCCAGGGCCGGATTCCTCGACCAGGGGATCGCGCTGGGCACCCGGTGGACGGACGAGCTGTCCGAGAACCTGGCCCGCTGCCAGGTGTTCGTGCCGCTGTACTCGCCCCGGTACTTCATCAGTGAACAATGCGGCCGCGAGTGGTGGGCGTTCTCGCAGCGGGAGATCTACCGCCGCACCCTGCGCGGGGAGTCCCGCGAGAGCGCCATCGTCCCCGCGTTATGGGTTCCCGTGGAAGTCGCCCAGCTTCCGCAGGTGGCCAAGGACCTCCAGTTCCAGCACGCGGACTTCGGGGAGGACTACGCGGCGGAGGGGTTCTACGGACTGACCAAGCTCAGCTATCTCAAGGACCAGTACGAACGCGCCGTCTACCGGCTGGCCCAGCGGATCGTGCGCGCCAGCCAGGCCATCGACCTCCAGGAAGGGCAGATCTACCGGCAGTACGAGTCCCTGCCCAGCGCCTTCGGGGACAGTGCCCACCCGCCCGAGTTCGACGTCACCGTGATCGCCCGCTCCCGGTCCGACCTGCCGCCGGGCCGGGCGGCCGACTACTACGGGGACACCCCGCTCGAGTGGAACCCCTACCATCCGGTGTCCACCCGCTCCCTCGCGGAGCACGCCGCCGACCTCGTCCGGGCCATGAACTACCGGGTCACCGTCAGCGACTTCGAGACCGACTCGGACCGCATCCTCACCGTCAGCCCGCCCACCACCCCCGCCCTGCTGCTGCTCGACCGGTGGGCCCTGGACTCCCCGCGCGTGACGGAACTCATGGCCCAGCTCGCCGAGCGGCAGCGTCCCTGGATCAGCGTGATGATCCCCCAGCACCGGGACGACACCGTCCCCCCGGAACGGGACCGGCAGTTGCAGGAACTCACCGACCGGCTGCTGGCCGCACGGCAGGTGGTCGGCTCCGGCCATCGCTCGCCCGGCGGCGCCATACGCACCCTGGAGGCCTTCCAGCTCGAACTCCAGAAGGCCGTACGACAGGCGGTCAACTACTACGAGGCCCATGCGAGGACCTATCCGCCGAAGGGGCCGACCGTCGATCCCCCGCGGCTGCCCAGGCTGGGATCCCAGATCTGAGCGCGACGCCGGGCCCCGCCCGCGGCACCCGGCGCGTACGGCACGAGGGAAGTGCAAGGCCTACACAGCGGAGGGCTTCATGACCGAGAACCGCAAGGGTTCAGTGATCACCTTCTACTCGTACAAGGGCGGCACCGGCCGGACCATGGCGCTCGCCAACGTGGCCTGGATCCTGGCCGCCAACGGGTATCGCGTGCTCGCCGTCGACTGGGACCTCGAGGCGCCGGGGCTGCACAGGTTCTTCCACCCGTTCCTGAAGCCCTCGTTAATGCAGGCCACCCCTGGCCTGATCAACCTGATCGACGACTACCGGCGTGAGGCGCTGCGCGACCTGCCCGACCGCGAGCCGGACTGGCACCGGCACTACGCCCGGGTCCGCCCGCACGCCCTCTCCCTGGACTGGGCCTTCCCCGAGCCCGGCAGCCTGGACTTCCTGTCGGCCGGCATGCGCCACCGGGACTACCCGATCGTCGGCAACATGGACTGGGACAGCTTCTACAACAGCTACGGCGGCGGGCAGTTCTTCGACGCGATGCGCGCGGACATGGAGCGCTACTACGACTTCACGCTGATCGACAGCCGCACCGGACACAGCGACCTCGCCGACATCTGCACCGTGCAGATGCCCAGCACCCTGGTGGTCTGCTACACCCTCAGCGACCAGAGCATCGAGGGCGCCGCCGCCGTCGCCCAGCACATCGAGGAGCGGTACGGCGACAAGGGCATCCGCATCCTGCCGGTCGCCATGCGCATCGACGACGGCGAGAAGGACAAGGTCGACGCCGGCCGGGCCCTCGCCCGCGAGCGCTTCGACGGCCTGCCCAGCGGCATGGACGCCGACGAACTCACCGCCTACTGGGGCTCGGTGGAGATCCCCTACCGGCCCTACTACGCCTACGAGGAGATCCTCGCCCCGTTCGGTGACCCGCCCAAGGTCGCCAGCTCCATGCTGACCGCCTGCGAGCGGCTGACCTCCGTCGTCACCGGGGGCCGGGTCACCTCTCTGCCGCCCCTGAACGAGATCAAGCGCAACCAGTACGTCGCGGCCTACACCCGCCGCCGTCCCCTGCCGCCGTCGAAGCTGCTGCTCCAGTACGTCTCCGAGGACCGCATGTGGGCGGACTGGCTGGAGGCGGTGCTGCGCGAGGCACGCTTCGAGGTGACCTCCCAGGACCTGCGGTCGATGACGACCCTGGAGCTCGGCTCGGAGGCGGTGTCCGGCGGCTCGCAGCGGACGCTCGCCGTGATCTCCCCCGCCTTCCTCGGTTCCCGCACCGCCCGGGCCGCCTGGGAGGCCACCGTGCACTCCGGCGGCCCGCAGAAGCACCAGCCGATCGCGCTGCGCGTCGGGGACGTCCAGCAGATCCCCTACGCCAGCCGGGGCGGCACCATCGATCTGGCCCGGCTGGACGAGGAGACGGCGACGGCCGCCCTGCTGACCGGTCTGGGCCGGCCCAGCTCGCCGCAGCCCTCCGCCCGGCCGCACGGGGCCCGCTTCCCCAACAGCAGCACCAGCGTGTCCAACGTCCAGCCCCGCTACCCGTTCTTCACCGGCCGCTCCTCCATCCTCGAACAGGTGCGCCGGCAGTTCGTCACCAGCGCTCCCGGCGGCGGCCTGCCCCAGGTGCTGCACGGCCTCGGCGGCGTGGGCAAGACCCAGCTCGCCCGCGAGTACGCCAACCGCTTCAAGCCCGACTACGACCTCGTCTGGTGGGTCGACGCCGAACAGGCCGACCTGGTCGCGCCCAAGCTCGCCGACCTCGGACGGCGGCTCGCCCCGGGCATCGGCGACGACGTGTCCGAGGCCGCCGTGGCCGCGCTCCAGGCGCTGCGGGCCGGCCACCCGTACAAGCGCTGGCTGCTGGTCTTCGACAACGTCGAGGACCTGGACGACGTGCTGAACCGCTTCAGCGACCAGACCGGACCGATCCCCGACGACGTCTACGGGCACCTCCTGGTCACCACCCGCACCAAGCCGACCTCGACCCGGGTGCGGACCGTGGAGGTCGAGGTCTTCACCCGGGAGGAGAGCGTCGAGCACCTGACCGCGCGGGTACCGGGACTGCGCGAGGAGGACGCGGCCCTGGTGGCCGAGGCGGTCGGCGACCTGCCCCTGGCGATCGAGGTCGCGGCGGCCTGGCTGGCCACCACGGCCACCCCCGTCGGCGAGTACATCGAGCAGCTGCGCGACCAGAGCACCCAGGTCCTGTCGGTCCAGGCCGCCGTCAACGCCGTGGAGTACCCGTCCTCGGTGGGCGCCACCTGGAACATCTCCGTGGCCCGGCTGCGCCACGAGTCACCGGCGGCGGCCCGGCTCCTCGAACTGTGCAGCTTCCTGTCCGCGGAGCCGATCTCGATGGCCCTGGTCGGCAGCGACGCGATGATCAAGGCCCTGCTGCCGTACGACAAGGACCTGCGCGCCCGGTACATGCTCGGCAAGGTCACCCAGGCGCTGAACCGGTTCGCGCTGGCCAAGGTCGACGCCACCGACAACTCCATCCAGGTGCACCGGCTGGTGCAGGCCGCGGTGCGCGACAGCATGGACCCGCGGACGGCCGAGGACACCGTGCACGAGGTGCACCGCATCCTCGCCGCCATAAGGCCCTCCGAGGACGCGGTGGACGACCCCGCCAAGTGGCCCGAGTTCGAGGTGATCTGGCCGCACCTGGTCCCCTCCAACATCCGTGAGTGCGCCGAGGAGGAGCCCCGGCAGCTGATGGTGGACCGCATGCGCTACCTGTGGAAGCGCGGCGAACTCCATCTCGCCCGCACCCTGGGCACCCAGCTCAACGAGTTCTGGAGCACCGAGTTCGCGGACTCCAACGACGAGCAGATCCTCAACCTGCGGTTCGAGCTGGCCAACATCCTGCGCTCGCAGGGCGAGTACCAGGCCGCCCGGGAGATGGACGAGGACACCCTCGCCCGGCAGCGCCAGCTCCTCGACGACGGCCACCCGTCCCTGCTCATCACCTCCGGCAACGTGGCCGCCGACCTGCGGGCGCTCGGCCGTTTCAAGGAGGCGCTGGAGCTGGACCAGCGGAACTACAACGGGTTCCGCGAGATCTTCGGCGAGGACCACTCGCGGACCCTGCGCTCCGCCAACAACCTCGCCATCGACCACCGGCTCACCGGGGACAGCGAGGCCGCCCGGCGGCTCGACGAGGACACCGTGCGCCGCCGTACGGCGATGGACGGGCCGCTGCACCCGTACACCCTCACCACCCGCAGCCACTACGCCCGCGACCTGCGCGAACTCGGCGAGTACGACGAGTCGGTGGAGATCCTGCGGCAGGTGCGGGAGCTGTTCGGACAGGTCCTGAACCCCTATGTGCCGGAGGTGCTGCGGGTCGACAAGAGCCTCGCGGTGTCGCTGCGCAAGGCCGGGCGGCACGCCGAGGCGCTGGAGCTGAGCGAGCAGACGTGGGAGACCCACACGCGCTACCGGGACCGGTACGGCCGCTCCATTCCCGAGGAACTGGCCTGCGGGCTCAATCTCGCCGCCGACTACCTCGCGACCGATCCCGAGCAGGGGGCCCAGCGGGCGGTTCGGCAGGTCACCGAGGTGCTCGAGGGGTACCGGAACTCCTTCGGGCCGGGGCATCCGTTCACGATGTTCTGCATCAACAACCTGGCGACCTATCACCGGGCCCTCGGCGAGCCCGGCACCGCCGCGGAACTGGCGGAACAGGCCCACACCGCGCTCGCGCGGGCCCTCGGCAACGAGCACCCGGCCACCCTCAGCGCGGGGGCCAGCCTGGCCAACGCCCTCGCCGACCTCGGCCGTCTGGAGGAGGCCGAGCACTGGGAGCGGCTCGCCATGACCGGGCTGCGCAAGCGACTGGGGCCCACCCACCCCGACACCCTCGCCGCCATGGCCAACCTCGCGATCACCCTGCGCGCCCTGGGCCACGACAAGGAGGCCACCAAGCTCCACCAGGAGGCGGAGACCGAACTCGTCCAACGCCTGGGCGAGATGCATCCGCTGAGCGCGGCGACGACGGAGTGGCGCCGCATCGACCGGGATCTGGAGCCGCAGCAGGTGTGAGGGGGGTGGGTGAGAAGGGGCCTTTGTCGGCAACGGGCACATCACGGCAGAACTGGCCTGTATCGGCAACGGGCACATCGCGGCAGAACTGGCCTGTGTCGGCAACGGAGCCACACGTGACGGCAGGCCTTGCCGGTTCCACCGCCGGAGTCAGTCGTCGTCGCGCGATGCCCAGCCGATGATGCGGGTCATGACGCGCAGGGCTCCGAAGTGGGCCGCGTCGGGTTCGACCTCGACCAGGGCGCCGGGGATGTTGCGGCCCAGCCAGCGGGTGTGTTCGACCGGGGCGAAGATGTCCTCCGCGCCGTGCCACAGCACGACGGGCGCGTTGATGTCCGCGAGGTCGAAGCCCCAGCCCGTGCTGAACGCCATGACGTCGTCCACCCACCCGTCGGCGGAACTGCGCAGTCCCTCCGCGAAGTTGCGCTCCAGCATGGCCTGGATACCGGCGTCCGCGACGATCCGGCGGTCGGACTCCGGCAGCCCGCTGCGCATCTCGGCGACCATGGCCGCGGGATCGGCGCGGATCGTCACCGAGCGCAGGCCCAGCGCGGCGGTGAGCCGGTGCCGGCCCGCGGCCGCGTTGACGTAGGCGTGGACGTTCGCCTCGGTCATGCCGTCGAACCAGTCGAGATCGGCGGCGTCCCGAGGGGCGAGCCCGACCAGCGCTCCGGTGCGCGCGGTGCGCTCCGGGATCAGTGCCGCGCAGGCCAGCGCGTGCGGGGCGCCCCCGGACCGGCCCACCACACCGAACCGCCCGATCCCGAGCGCGTCGGCGATCAGGCGGACGTCCTCGGCGGCCGCGCTGACCGTACGGCCCACGCTGCGGTCGGAACCGCCGTATCCGGGACGGTCGAACGTGATCAGCCGGACCCCCATGCGGTAGAGGACCGACGGCCGCGGGGCGGGGCCGAGACGGCTCCCGGGGGTGCCGTGCAGCAGGAACACCGGACGCCCCTTGGGGTCCCCCCGCTCCTCGACCGACAGCCTTCGGCCGTCCCTCGCGCAAACCGTCCACGCCATCGGCAGTCCCCCCACGGCCCGGCGTTCCCCTGACTCCGGCCACCGAGCAGCCGGCCCCGGTCGGTGCGACCGGCACCGGTCAGTATGCAGACCGGAACCCCAGGAGTCATGACATCGGATCACACCGCCATCAGCGGGGCGTCCTTCTTCCACTTCAGGATCTTGTCGAAGCTCACCACGGCCCCGCGGCGACCGGGCTTGTTGCCGATGTGGACATGGTCGGCGAGTTCCTGGATGAGACACAGGCCCCGGCCGTTCTCGGCCTCCCCGGAGACGGGGCGCAGCGGCTGGACCGGCTGGGGGCGGGCGAACCCGGGCCCGGAGTCGGTGACTTCGATACGACACTTCTCGCCGTCGAGGTACGCGGTGACCCGGTACGCCGCCGAGGAGTCCCGCTGCCCGCCGTGCTCCACCGCGTTGGCGCAGGCCTCGCTGAGGGCGAGGGAGAGGTCGTAGGAGACGTCCGGGTCGACACCCGCGGTCTCCATGGTGCCGAGCAGCAGGCGCCGGGCGAGCGGCACGCTCGCAGCCTCGCGCCGCAGATGGAGTGACCACCAGATGCTCATGCTGCTGCCTCCTGGCCGCGGCTCGACATACCGTTACGTATTGCCGCGCGTGCCCGGGTGTAAGCGCATCGTGGACGTGATGCCGCCCATATGGGCGATGCGCGGGGGTCGATACACGGTGTATGTGGGGCAGCACGCGCCAGAAGTGACCTTCCGGTCGTACGCCCCGTACGTCATCTTGTGGACCTGCCGTATGGCGCCGGTAAGGCCAGTGCGATGATGAGCCCGCCATGACTGCCCCCCACGCACGTTCCGGAGACGGTCTCCGGGTTCTGCGGGCCGCGGTGTTCGCCGCGGTCTGCGTCGTGCTGGCCGCGGCCGGTCACTCCCTCGCCTCCTGCGCCACCGTCCCGTGGTGGACGCTCGGCGCCGGGTTCGCCGGGGCGCTCGTGGTCGTGGCCCCTCTCGCCGGGCGGGAGCGGTCACTGCCGGGCATCGCGACCCTGCTCGCGCTCGGACAGACCGTGCTGCACGTGCTGTTCGGATTGGGGCAGCACGGGACGACCACGACGGCGATGTCGTCGATGCCGGGTACGTCCGACGCCGCTCTGGTCCAGCAGGCCGCGCGGCTGCTGTGCGGGACCACCGCGGCGGCGATCAGTCCGGCGCAGGCGCACCGGCTCCTCGTCGAGGCCCGGCTGTACCCGGCGACCGGGACCGGATCGGGGGCGGGTACAGGAACCGGGATGGGGGCCGGCGGGGCGCATGCCATGAGCGAGGCCTCCGGTTCCGGCGGCTCCTCCGCGCTGTCCCTGCTGCCGTCCCTGCCGATGCTCCTCGGCCACGTCCTCGCGGCCGCCGCTGCCGGCTGGCTGCTCCGGCGCGGAGACCTGGCGCTGCTCCGGCTCGCCGAGTTGTCCGCGTACTCGGCGCACTCGATGGCGGAAAGGGCGCTCGTACGGTCCCTGCGCGCGGCGCTCGCTCTGGTGCGGGCCCTGCGTGCCGGTCTGCCGGGGGCGCCCGAGGCCGGACCGCGTGCGCCGCTGACGGCCTCGCTCACGCCGCCCCGACCGCGCACCAGGGCACTCCAGCACACGGTGATCCGCCGGGGTCCGCCAACCGCCTCCGGGCTCGTTCTCGCCGCCTGACGCGACGCGACCACCACTCCACTTTCCGAGGGACGGGTTCCCGGGGGACGTGAAAAAGGGGGCCGCCGTCGTGCGGCAGGCGCGTGCGCGCACGCGTATCCCTCTTCACCGGACCTCACCGGAGTCCCAGCGGACTTCACCGGAACCCCTTTCGAACCGGAGTGCTCTTCATGAAGGCTTCTCGCCTCGTCGTCCCCGGCGCCGTCGCCGCCACCGCCGTCGTCGTCCTCTCCTCACCCGCCTTCGCGCACGTCAGCGTGCAGGCGGAGGGGACCGCCGCCAAGGGCGGCTACGCGGTCGTGGACTTCAAGGTCCCCAACGAGCGGGACAACGCCTCCACCACCAAGCTCGAGGTGAACTTCCCGGCCGACCACCCGCTGGCCTCTGTCATGCCGGAGCCGATGCCGGGCTGGAAGATCGTCGTCACCAAGTCCAAGCTCGCCAAGCCCCTCGAGATGCACGGCAAGCAGATCACCGAGGCCGTCTCCAAGGTCACCTGGACCGCCACCGGCAAGGACGGCGGCATCCGGCCCGGCTACTTCGAGAAGTTCCCCCTCTCCGTCGGCGCCCTGCCCGAGGACGCCGACGAACTGGTCTTCAAGGCGATCCAGACGTACTCCAACAAGGAGGGCGTGCGCTGGATCGAGGTCCAGGAGGACGGCGCGGAGGAGCCCGAGACGCCGGCCCCCGTGCTCGCCCTGTCCGCGGCCTCCGAGGACGGACACCACGGCGCGGCGGCCGCCGAGGAGACGGACGCCAAGACCGAGAACGCCGCCGCGAGCAGCGAAGTCGCCCCGGCCGACAGCAGCGACACCACCGCCCGGGTGCTCGGCGTGGTCGGCATCGTCGTCGGCGCCCTGGGCGTGGCCTACGGCGTGCTCGCCGGCCGTCGGCGCAGCGACGCCTGACCCTGTTCCGTGACCACGCGCCGGGGGTCGTAGCGGCCCCCGGCGCGGACCCCAAACCTTGAATCTGGGACCTTTCGACATGCGCAAGAAGATGTTCGCCGCGGCCGCGCTGATCGCCGCCGCCACCCTGACCCTCTCCGCCTGCGGCAGCGGCGACGACAGCTCCTCCCCGGTCTCCGTGGTCTCCGAGGACTCCGCCGCGAACAAGGCCGCCACCGTCCTCGACCAGCCGTTCGAGAAGCCGGACCTGGTCCTCACCGACACCAAGGGCCAGAAGTACGACCTGCGGGCCGCGACCAAGGGCCGGCCCACCCTGATCTACTTCGGCTACACCCACTGCCCCGACATCTGCCCGCTGACGATGAACAACATCGCCGTGGCGAAGAAGCAGCTGCCCAAGTCCGAGCAGGACAAGCTGTCCGTCGTCTTCGTCACCACGGACCCGGCCCGCGACACCCCCTCCGAGCTCGGCAAGTGGCTCAAGGGCATCGACCCCCGGTTCGTCGGCCTCACCGGCGACTTCGCCACCATCCAGGCGGGCGCCCGCACCCTCGGCATCTCCATCGAGCCGACCCACAAGGACAAGAAGACCGGCAAGACCGTCTCGGTGCACGGCACCCAGGTCGTCGCCTTCTCCCCGAAGACGAACGCGGGATACGTCCTCTACGGCGAGGACGCCACCGTCGACGACTACACCAAGGACCTGCCCAAGATCATCAAGGGGCAGAACCCGTGAGGCGTACCGCGATGTCGGCCACCGCCCTCGCCGGCGCCGGGGGCCTCGCCCTGGTCGGAGCGGTCGTCCTGGTCGGCTGCTCCGGCTCCGACGCCTCCGCGAAGAACCTCACCGTCTCCGGCGCCTACATCCCGCAGCCCGTCTCCGCCGACATGGCCGCCGGGTTCCTGACCATCTCCAACCCCGGCTCGTCCCAGGACGAGCTGACCTCGGTCACCAGTGACGACGGCGACATCACCATGCACGAGACCAACGGCGGCACCATGGAGGAGGTCTCCCGCCTCACCGTCCCGGCCCACGGTCAACTCGTGTTCAAAAGCGGCGCCAACCATCTGATGTTCGACAAGCTGAAGCGCAAGCCCGAACAGGGCCAGACGATCACCGTCGAACTGCACTTCGCCCAGTCCGACCCCGTCGTCGTGAAGATGCCGGTGAAGTCGGCGACCTACGTCCCCAAGACCGGACACTGAGGGAGGGACCACCTTGACGCAGACCATCGCCCCCCGCGTCCGGACCCTGGTGCTGCTGCTCCTGGCCACGGCCGGCCTGCTGCTGACCACGGCCGGACCCGCCTCCGCGCACGCCGCACTCACCGGCAGCGACCCCCAGCAGGGGGTGGTGGTCGACAAGGCACCCGACCAGGTCTCCCTGACCTTCTCCGAACAGGTCGCCCTGTCGAACGACTCGCTGCGGGTCCTCGACCCCAAGGGCAAGGCGGTCCAGCAGGGCAAGCCGTTCGAGGTCGGCGGCACGACCTACGGCGTGAAGGTGCACAGCGGCCTGCCCGACGGCACCTACACCGTCACCTACCAGGTCGTCTCCGCCGACAGCCACCCCGTCTCCGGCGCCTTCACCTTCTCCGTCGGCGCCCCTTCCGTCACCTCCGTCTCGGTCTCCGGGGAGACCGCGGGCGGCGGGGTCGTGGGGTGGCTGTACGGCTTCGGCCGGTACCTGTCGTACGCCGGCTTCATCGTACTGGTCGGCGGCGGCGCCTTCGTGCTGGCCTGCTGGCAGCGTGGCGCCGGGGTACGGCCCATGCAGCGGTTCGTCGTCGGCGGCTGGCTCACCCTCACCTCGGCCACCCTGCTGCTGCTCCTGCTGCGAGGTTCCTACACGGGCTCCGGGAAGGCCGCGGACATCTTCGATCTCGACCTCCTCGGGAACGTCCTCCAGACCAAGGCGGGCGCGGCCCTCGTCTCCCGGCTGCTGCTGCTCGCGGCGGCGGCCCTGTTCATCTCCGTGCTCTTCGGCGCCTACGACAAGCGCGAGGCCGAGGAGAAGCGGGACCTCACCTTCGGACTCGCGATCGGCGGAACCGTCGTGGCGGCCGGACTCGCGGCCAGCTGGGCGATGGCCGAACACGCCTCGGTCGGCCTCCAGCCCGGCATCGCGATGCCCGTCGACGTCCTCCACCTGCTCGCCGTCGCCACCTGGCTCGGCGGCCTGAGCGCACTGCTCGTCGCGCTCTACCGCTCGCAGACGCCGATCGAGTCGGCCGCCGTGCGCCGGTTCTCCCAGGTCGCCTTCGGCAGCGTCGTCGCGCTGGTGGCGACCGGTGTCTACCAGTCCTGGCGGCAGCTCGGCTCCTGGTCGGCGTTCACCGGGACCCGGTACGGGCAGCTGCTGCTGGTCAAGATCGGGCTGGTGGCAGTGCTGGTCGGCATCGCGTACATCTCACGGCGGTGGACGGCCCAGCTGGCCGACACCGTCGTACGGCCGGGCAAGCGGGCCCCTCAGAAGGAGCGGGTCGCCGCGAACGCCTCCGGCTCCGCCAAGGCCGCCAAGTCCGTCAAGGGGGCGGGCGGTGCGGAGGAGTCCGGCGCCAGCGCGTCCGCCGACAAGGCCGGTGGCGGGAAGCAGGCCAGTGGCGCCAAGAAGGCCGGTGGGGCGAAGGGCGACGGCTCCGACCGGGCCGCTCAGCTCGCCCGGCAGCAGGCCGCGATGGACACCGCCCGGCAGAAGCGGACGCGGGACGCCGATCCGCACCGGTTCGGGCTGCGCCGGTCCGTGCTCGCCGAGGCGGGCGTCGCCGTCGTCCTGCTGGCCGTCACGACCGTGCTGACGCAGACCGAGCCCGGCCGCACCGAGGAGGAGGCCAAGGCGGCCAAGTCGGCTGCCTCGTCGTCCTCCTCCTCGTCCTCGGCTCAGGCCGGGTCCGGAGCGGTGACCCTGGACATGTCCTTCGACACCGGCGGCTCCGACGGCAAGGGCGTCGTGACGGTCGACGTCGACCCCGCACGCGTGGGCGGCAACGAGATGCACGTCTACGTCCAGCGGCCCAACGGCCGTGCCTTCGACATACCCGAGGTGAAGGTCGCCCTCACCCTGGAGGCCAAGAAGATCGGGCCGCTGGCCATCACCCCCGACCACATCACCACCGGCCACTGGTCGGCGAGCAACGTCCAGATCCCCATGGCCGGTGACTGGAAGATCGCCGTCACCGTGCGGACCTCGGACATCGACCAGACGACCGTCTCCAAGAACGCGCAGATCGGCTGACCCGCACCATGGCTGAACAGTCCCTCCCCGTCGCCGACCAGGACGCCTCGGCGGAAGAGAAACCCTCTTCGCGACCGGGCGTCTCACGGCGTGCCCTGCTCGGCACCGCCGGCGCCACCGGGCTGATGCTCGGCGCGGCCGGCGGGGCCGCGGGCTATGCGGCCGCTCCCGTCGCGGCGACCCCACTGACCTCGGTGGGCAGCACCGAGGTGATGTTCCACGTGAAACATCAGCCGGGCATCACCGACGGCCTCCACGCGCGCGGCCACCTCGTCGCCTTCGACCTCACGCCGGGCGCGGGCCGCAAGGAGGCCGCGGCACTGCTGCGCCGCTGGTCGGAGACGGCCCGCCGACTCATGGCCGGGGAGCCTTCCGGATCCGACGACACGGACGTCGCCCGGGACGCCGGTCCGTCCTCCCTGACGGTGACCTTCGGCTTCGGGCACAGCTTCTTCTCGCGCACCGGGCTGGAGAAGCAGCGCCCGGTCGCCCTCGACCCGCTGCCCGACTTCTCCTCCGACCAGCTCGACAAGTCCCGCAGCGACGGCGACCTGTGGGTGCAGATCGGCGCGAATGACGCCCTGGTCGCCTTCCACGCCCTGCGGGCGATCCAGAAGGACGCCGGCAGCGCGGCGAGGGTCCGCTGGCAGATGAACGGCTTCAACCGCACCCCCGGCGCCACGGCCCACCCCATGACGGCCCGCAACCTCATGGGCCAGCTGGACGGCACCCGCAACCCCAAGCCGAGCGAGCCCGACTTCGACCAGCGGATCTTCGTCCCGTCCCCCGCCACGCCCGCGTGGATGGCCAACGGCTCCTACGCGGTCGTACGACGGATCCGGATGCTGCTCGACGACTGGGAGAAGCTGTCGCTCGGGGCCCAGGAAGCCGTCATCGGGCGCCGGAAGGCGAACGGGGCCGCGCTGTCCGGCGGCAGTGAGACGACCGCGATGGACCTGGAGAAGACGGATGCCAAGGGCGATCTGGTGGTGCCGATCAACGCACACGCCCGCATCACCCGGCCCGACCAGAACGGGGGCGCGGCCATGCTCCGCCGTCCGTTCTCCTTCCACGACGGCATCGACGCGGACGGGGTGCCGGACGCCGGGCTCCTGTTCGTCTGCTGGCAGGCCGACCCGCTGCGTGGCTTCGTCCCGGTGCAGCGCAAGCTCGACCGGGGTGACGCGCTCTCCCAGTTCATCCGGCACGAGTCGAGCGGACTGTTCGCGGTGCCGGGCGGCGCGGCCCAGGGAGAGTACGTGGGGCAACGCCTCCTGGAGGGCTGAGGTCCCGCGGGTTCACCCGGTCGTGAGACGGGCGGGCCCGGTTCCGCAAGGGCCATTAGGGTGAGGTCATGCCAGCGAGCTACGCCTATCTCGGCCCTGAGGGCACCTTCACGGAAGTCGCGCTGCGGACGCTTCCCGAGGCGGCCACCCGGGAGCTGATCCCGTACGTGTCGGTGCAGTCCGCGCTGGACGCGGTGCGCGCGGGGGAGGCCGAGGCCGCGTTCGTGCCGATCGAGAACTCCGTCGAGGGCGGCATCACCACCACCCTCGACGAACTGGTCGCGGGTGCCCCGCTGATGATCTACCGCGAGGTGCTGCTGTCGATCACCTTCGCGCTGCTGGTCAGGCCGGGCACGCAGCTCACGGACATCAAGACGGTCTCCGCGCACCCGGCCGCCCAGCCGCAGGTGCGCAACTGGCTGAAGAACAACCTCCCGGACGTCCACTGGGAGTCGGCCGCCTCGAACGCGGACGCGGCCCGGCTGGTCCAGGAGGGCCAGTACGACGCGGCCTTCGCCGGTGAGTTCGCGGCCGCACGGTACGGCCTTCAGGCACTGGAGACCGGGATCCACGACGCCGAGAACGCGCAGACGCGGTTCGTGCTGGTCGGCCGTCCGGCCCGGCCCGCCGCTCCGAGCGGTGCCGACAAGACGTCCGTGGTGCTGTGGCAGCGCGACGACCACCCGGGCGGGCTGCGTGACCTGCTGGGCGAGTTCGCCACCCGCGGCATCAACCTGATGCTGTTGCAGTCCCGGCCCACCGGCGCCGGTATCGGCAACTACTGCTTCTGCATCGACGCGGAGGGCCACATCACCGACCGCCGGGTGGCGGAGGCCCTGATGGGGCTGAAGCGCATCTGCCGCGAGGTGCGCTTCCTCGGTTCGTACCCGCGTGCGGACAAGGAACGCGAAGACCTGCTGGCGCCCCTGCCCGGCACCTCGGACGAGGAGTTCATGGCGGCCTCGGACTGGGTGGCGCGGTGCCAGGACGGGCGCTTCTGACCTGTCTTACCTGCAGATTTTAGTTATCCACAGAAGTTGTCCACAGGCTGGCTTCTCGACCTGGGGACAAGTCGACACCGAAGCGCGACCCTGTCGACAAATCGGCCTACAGACCCTGCCGATGTCCACCCGCGCGCACATCACCCTTCGTCCATTCTTTTCCCATGGGTAACCCTTTGGGGTGACCGGTTTCCACTCGAAAGTAGGGGTAAAGAGGAGTTTGCGCCGGGAATCCTCGTCATGTCTCCCGGGTTTCGGAGTGATCAATTCCGAAATCCACAGATCCTTGGCACACCCTGTGGATAACTTTCCGAGGGGTGTGGATTCCTGTGGACAACCGTGCGCCAATTCCCGCTCCACACAAGGGAGTCGAGTCAACCCGGCGCCTCACGCGTGCCACGTCCCGGGGACCTGGGCTCTCTTTCCTTGACACGTTCCGCAATTCACCCATAACGCAACGTAAGCGCTGATGTGGGGCGGCCGGGAATAGTGAGTCGTGGGCCGTATCCCCGCACCGGTAGCCTTGGCCGCGTGATTGACCTTCGCCTGCTCCGTGAGGACCCTGACCGAGTGCGCGCGTCGCAGCGCGCCCGTGGAGAGGACGTCGCCCTCGTCGACTCCCTCCTGTCCGCCGACGAGCGGCGCAGGTCGTCCGGCGTCCGCTTCGACGAGCTGCGCTCCGAGCAGAAGAGCCTCGGCAAGCTCGTCCCCAAGGCCACTCCGGAGGAGCGCGTCGAGCTCCTGAAGCGGGCGGAGCAGCTGAAGGCCGAGGTGAAGGACGCCGAGGCCGCCCAGAACGAGGCCGACGAGGAGACCAAGCGCCTCCTGCTCCAGCTCGGCAACCTCGTCCACCCCGACGTCCCGGTGGGCGGCGAGGAGGACTTCGTCGTCCTGGAGACGCACGGCACCATCCGCGACTTCGGCGCCGAGGGCTTCGAGCCCAAGGACCACCTGGAGCTCGGCGAGGCGCTGGGCGCCATCGACGTCGAGCGCGGCGCCAAGGTGTCCGGCTCGCGCTTCTACTACCTGACCGGTGTCGGCGCCCTCCTCGAGCTGGCGCTCGTCAACGCGGCGATCGCCCAGGCCACCGAGGCCGGCTTCACGCCGATGCTGACGCCCGCGCTGGTCCGCCCGCGCGCCATGGAGGGCACCGGCTTCCTCGGCCAGGCCGCGGAGAACGTCTACCACCTGGAGAAGGACGACTACTACCTGGTCGGCACCTCCGAGGTCCCGCTCGCCGCGTACCACATGGACGAGATCCTGGACGCCGACAAGCTGCCGCTGCGCTACGCCGGCTTCTCGCCGTGCTTCCGCCGCGAGGCCGGCACCTACGGCAAGGACACCCGGGGCATCTTCCGCGTGCACCAGTTCGACAAGGTCGAGATGTTCTCCTACGTCGCCCCCGAGGATGCGGAGAACGAGCACAAGCGGCTCCTGGAGTGGGAGAAGCAGTGGCTGACCGGTCTTGAGCTGCCCTTCCAGGTGATCGACGTGGCCTCGGGCGACCTCGGCGCGTCCGCCTCCCGCAAGTTCGACTGCGAGGCGTGGATCCCGACCCAGGGCAAGTACCGCGAGCTGACCTCGGCCTCGAACTGCGACGGTTTCCAGGCCCGCCGCCTGGCCGTACGCATGCGCGACGGCAAGAAGGTCCAGCCGCTGGCGACGCTCAACGGCACGCTGTGCGCCGTCCCGCGCACCATCGTGGCCATCCTGGAGAACCACCAGCTGGCCGACGGCTCCGTGCGGGTGCCGGAGGTGCTGCGTCCGTACCTCGGTGGTCGGGAGCTGCTGGAACCGGTCGCCAAGTGAGCTTTCCGTACCGGCTGATCGCGACCGACCTCGACGGGACCCTCCTGGGTTCCGGCGAGTCGGTCTCGCAGCGCACTCGGGACGCCCTCGCCGCGGCCACCGCGGCGGGCGCCGCCCACATCGTCGTCACCGGACGCGGTGTCCGGTGGACACGGCACATCCTCGACGACCTCGGCTACCAGGGCCTCGCGGTGTGCGGACAGGGCTCGCAGGTCTACGACGCCGGCCGGCACCGTCTGCTGACCTCGGTGACGCTGGACCGGCAGCTGGCCGCGGTGGCCCTCGCGAAGATCGAGGCGGAGGTCGGCCCGCTGTTCCTGGCAGCGAGCCGCAGCGGTGTGGACGGGGACGTGCTGGTCGGGCCGGGGTACGCGCTGACGGGCGCACTGCCGGCGACGCCGTTCACGGACGTGTCCGACCTGTGGGCGGAGCCGCTGGGCAAGATCTACGTACAGCATCCGGAACTCACGGACGACGAGCTGGCCGAGACCGCCGTACGGGCCGCGGGGGGCTTCGTCTCGGTCGCGATGGCCGGCCAGGGCATCGTGGAGCTGCTCCCGCTGGGTCTGTCGAAGGCGACCGGTCTGTCCCTGGCGGCCCGGCGCCTGGGCCTGAAGGCCGCGGACACGATCGCCTTCGGCGACATGCCCAACGACATCCCCATGTTCGCCTGGGCGTCCTACGGCGTGGCGATGGCGGACGCCCACGAGGAGCTCAAGGCGGTCGCCGACGAGGTGACGTCCTCCAACGAGGAGGACGGGATCGCGGTGGTGCTGGAGCGGATGCTGGGCTGACACCGGTTCAGCCGCCGGTGCTCGAACTGCTGTGACGGTCGGTGCTGTTCGCTGTTCGCTGTTCGCTGTTCGCGGAGGATGCACGGATCGAACGTGCGCGGGCTTTGACACCCGACCATGGCTTAGCAAGCCAGTGCCTTACCACTCGGCCAATCCTCCGGGTGGGCGGCCTCACGCGAGAGCGACATCGCGTGCTCGAAGCGGCCGCCCCGGGCGGGTCCTGCGGTGGACTCGACGGTGGCGTAACTACACCGGAGTCCTCCGCCGGCCGCCCCGACGGGAGCTGGACGTACTGTCGTGCATGGACATCGTCCGGCTCCTCTCCCAGATCGTGGTGACACAACCATCGTGCCCGCACACCGAGTTGGGCGCCACTGATTAAACGGCCAAGTGTTCGACCTACTGGCTTCCCGGGAGTTCGACCTACCGGCGTCCCCACCGCTTGCGGCGCTTGCTGAAGAACCATCCCGCGGGCGGCTCGTCGGAACGCCAGGGCTGCGGCTCGGGCGACTCCCGGCGCCAGCGCGCGGCGAGCATGCGGGCCCGGGCGGACGGCTCGGAGGTGTCGGCGGAGCGTATGAAGTCCTCGTCCAGCACGAGGTCGTCCCAGTCGTCTGCCATGCCCGCGCCCGTTCCCTTCACCTCGCAGCTGGACGTCCACCTTTGCCCAGTGTGCCCGGACAAAGGTGAAGTCCCTGTCAATAAGCCCCGTATCAGGGCCGGGGAGTGGCCGCTACTCCTCGCCCGCCAGCGTCAGCGACCGCAGCTTCTGTCCCGCGTACCAGGTGGCCAGGACGGTCACCACGACCAGCAGCACCGTGGCCGTCGGCAGTCCGACGTCCGAGGTGACCAGGTCCCCGCCGGCGACCTTGTGGGCGACGGCCAGCGACCACTGCTGGACGCTCAAAGTGCGCGCCCCGGCGACCAGCGAGCCGAACAGCGCCTCCCAGACCAGCGCGTAGACGAGTCCGAAGACCACCGCGTGCCGGGACACCGTGCCCAGGAGCAGGAAGAGCGCCGCGTAGGCGATCGAGGAGACCAGCGCGGCCACCGTGTAGGCGACGGCGATCTGCTGGCCGTTGCCGTTGAGGATGAGGCCGGCGATGAAGGTGGGCAGCGCCGAGAACACCATCGTGACGGCGATCGCCACGATCAGCTTGGTGAAGATGATCGTCGGCCGCTTGATGGGCTTCGACAGCAGGTAGACCACCGAGCCGTCGTCGATCTCCGGGCCGATCGCGCCGGTGCCCGCGATGACGCCGATGATCGGCACCATGGTGGCCAGCGCGAGCCCGCCCAGCAGGTCGGAGGCGGTCTGGTCGTCGGCGCCGACCAGGGCGCGCACGATCACGGAGATCACGATAAGCAGCAGTGGCAGGGCGCCCAGGATGAGGGCCCGGCGGCGGCCGAGCAGGGCCCGGTAGGTGAGTCGGGCGACTGTGGGGTCGTACATCTTCGGCCTCCTACGCCGCGACGAGATACGAGAAGACGGACTCGAGGGACTCGTCGGACGGCGAGACCGTGAGCAGCCGGATGCCGTGGTCGCGGGCGACCCGGGGCAGCAGCGCGGTGAAACGGCCGAAGTCGACGGCCTGGACGTGCAACGCGCCCTCGGCCAGGTCGACCTCGATGCCGGACGTCGACGGGTCCGCGATCAGCGCGGCCGCCAGGGCGCGGTCGTCGCTGGAGCGCACCAGGTAGCGGTGCGGACGGTCCGTCATCAGGCGGCGGATCCTGCGGAAGTCACCGCTGGCCGCGTGCCGTCCGGCCACGACGACCTCGATGTGCCAGGCGAGCTGCTCGACCTCTTCCAGGATGTGGGAGGAGAACAGGACGGTGCGTCCCTCGTCGCCCATGCGCCGAAGCAGGTCCATGAGCTGCATGCGCTGGCGCGGGTCCATGCCGTTGAACGGCTCGTCGAGCAGGAGCAGCGACGGGTCATGGACCAGTGCGGACGCCATCTTCACGCGCTGGCGCATGCCCTTGGAGTAGGTGGAGATCTTGCGGTCCTGCGCGTACTCCATCTCGACCGTGGCCAGCGCCTTCTGGGCGGCCTTCGCGCCCAGGCCGTGCAACTCCGCGTTGGCGACGACGAATTCACGGCCGGTGAGGAAGTCGTACATCGCCTCGCGCTCGGGGACGACGCCGATGTGCTTGTAGATCTCCTCGTTGCGCCACACCTGCTGTCCGTCGAGGGTGACGGTGCCGGTGGAGGGGGCCAGGAAGCCACCCATCATGTTGATGAGGGTGGACTTCCCGGCGCCGTTGGGGCCGAGCAGGCCGGTCACGCCGGGGCCGATCGTCATGGTGATGTCGTTGACGGCGACCACGTTGCCGAACCAGCGGGAGACATGGTCGATCTGGAGCGTGGTCACAGTCCCACCTTCTTGTAGCGGCGCAGCAGGAGGCCGTAGCACGCGGCGATCAGTCCGAGGACGGCCAGGACGTAGACGACCCCTTCGCCGTTGTCCGGACCCACCGCGCCGGGGAATGCCGAGCTCGCGCCGAGGAACGCCGACTGGAGTCCGTCGATGAGCGTGACCGGCGAGAACAGGCCGATCCACGGGATGGCCGACGTGCTGCCCTGGGCGTCGGCGATGGCCTGGAGGGTGGAGACCGCGCCGTAGGAGATGGTCATGACGGCGATCACGGCCGCGATGCCGAAGCCCCGGCGCGGGGTGACCGACGCGATGACCAGGCCGATGCCGGCGAAGAGCAGCGAGAGCAGGGCCACGGAGACCAGTCCCTGCCCGAAGCCCTTGGTCTGGTCGGTGAAGTCGAGTTTGGCGAGCAGGGCGCCGACATAGAGCACGATCAGCGGGGCCGCGGTCAGGATGAACATCGCGGAGGCCAGTGCCGCGTACTTCGCACGGACGTAGTCGGCGGTCTCGATGGGCCGCGAGAAGTACAGCGGCACCGTCTTGAAGCGCAGGTCGCGCGAGACCGACTGAGGGGCCTGCGAGGCGACGTACAGGCTGATGACGGCCTGCATGATGATCGCGTAGCGGGTGTAGTCGACGGGCAGGTCCTTGGCCTTGGTGGCGACCGCGACGGCCACCATGATGGCCGCGGGCACGCACATCACGACGAACAGCAGCATCGGCAGCACCTTGGACTTCACCGAACGGCCGAGGCCGTAGGCGCCGCGCAGGGACTGCGAGTAGAGCGAGCGGGTCGCGTAGGAGCGGCCCAGTCGCGGGCCGTCGTAGCTGCGGTAGCCGATGTTGTGGATACGGGTCTGGTCGCCCGAGGGCGCGGCGACCGGGTGCTCAACCGCCATGGCCGACGGCCTCCTTCCGCTTCTTGTCGTCGCTCGCGTCCTCGCTGGTGAAGACCTCCGAGATGTGGTGCCTGCGCTGCTCCATGCGCACCAGGCCGAGCCCGAGGTCGGCGACGACGTCCCGGACCACGTCGTAGGTCTCCTCGCCCTGCGCGGTCAGCAGCAGGATGTGGCCGGCGCCCGGCAGGCCGCCGGTGGAGTCGAGGACCTCCACCCCGCGCGCGTGCAGCGCCTCGCGCACCGCGCTGGTCCCGTCCGGGTGCTCGTCGGTGTCGGTGACCTCGACCGCGAGGGTCGTCGTGGTCTGGGTGAAGTCGGTGGTGGAGCTGGAGCGCAGCAGCTTGCCGCCGTCGATGACGACCACGTGGTCGCAGGTGCGCTCCAGCTCGCCCAGCAGGTGCGAGGTGACCAGGACCGAGATGCCGAAGTCGGTGTAGATGCGCCGGATCAGACCCAGCATGTCGTCGCGGCCGACCGGGTCGAGGCCGTTGGTCGGCTCGTCCAGGAAGACCAGCTGCGGGTCGTGGACCAGGGCCTGCGCGAGCTTCACCCGCTGCTTCATGCCGGTGGAGTAGCCGCCGATGGGGCGGTAGCGCTCCTCGTACAGGCCGACATGGCGCAGGGTGTCCGCGGTGCGTTCGCGCGCGGCGGTGGGCGGCAGGCCGGACATGCGGGCCATGTGCACCACGAACTCGGTCGCCGAGACGTCCGGCGGCAGGCAGTCGTGCTCCGGCATGTAGCCGACCCGCTCGCGGATGGCGGCACCCTTGGTCGCGACGTCGAGCCCGAGCACTTCGGCACGGCCCTCGGAGGCGGGGGACAGACCCAGCAGGATCTTGATCATGGTGGACTTGCCGGCTCCGTTGGCTCCGACGAGTCCGGTCACACCGGGTCCGACGTCCAAGGAGAGCCGGTCAAGCGCGGTCACCCGGGGGAACCGCTTGCTCAGGCTTTCGGTCGCGATCACAGTCACGTCATCGACATTAGTGACGCGGACCACTCCGGTCGTCACCCCGCAGAGCTGCATCGGCATCAGACTCCAGGCGTACGGGCACCTAGGGGTCCCCCCTGAGGTCGAACAACGCGGACCGTGTTTTCCACATCGGCAAGGTTTTCCACAGCCTGAACAGGGCCTATTGACGCAGCCTCCAACGACTGTCACATTCGCCAGTGTCACGTTACGGACACGTACCGCGATCGACAGGACGGGGGTGGCATGGCGACGGCAGTGCACGGCGAACTCTCCGCACGGCTCCAGGGGTTCAAGAAGGTCCAGCGGCTCGCCTACGCGTGCGCGGAGGCGGTCGCGGCCCGCCTGGAACCCGGCGTCACCGAGCGGCAGGCCGCCCGCATGCAGCGCGGGTGGCTGTGCGAGCGGGGCGTGAGGGACTGGTTCCACCTGCCCTTCGCCTGGTTCGGGGACCGCACGGCGTTCACCGGCTTCCGCGTCCCGCTCCAGTTCTTCCCCACCGACCGCCGGCTCGAGCCGGGGATGCCGTTCATCCTGGACATGGCCCCGGTGTACGAGGGATTCACCGCCGACATCGGCTACTCCGGCGCGCTCGGCGACAACCCCGTCCAGGAACGGCTGGCGACCGACCTCCGGGCCCACCGGGCGCTGATCCTGCGCGAGGTCCGCGAGCGGCGGCCGCTGCGCGAGATCTACGAGAACGTGGACCGCCTCATGGTCCGCCAGGGCTACGCCAACCGGCACCGCGCCTACCCCTTCGGCGTGATCGCCCACAAGGTCGACCAGGTCAAGGAGCGCCGCTGGTCACCGCAGCTGTTCGGGTTCGGCACCCAGTCCCTCAAGGGCCTCGCCGCCGACGCCCTGCGCGGCCACCGCGAGGGCTGGTCGCCCCTGTGGTCGCCGTACCGCTTCTCCGACCACCCGCCGCAGCCGGGCCTGTGGGCGGTCGAACCCCACCTCGGATTCCGGGGCACGGGCGCGAAGTTCGAGGAGATCCTGGTCGTCACCGACTCCCGGGACCCCGAGCAGAGCGCCTTCTGGCTGGACGACGACCTGCCGCACGTGCGGCGCTGGGCGGAGGAGGAGTGACCTTGCTCGAAGGTGCGCGTGAACGCCGGGTACGGACCGGCGGAGTCGACCTGTGCGTGGCCGAACTGGGGGACCCGCACCGGCCGACCGTCGTCCTGGTGCACGGCTACCCGGACAGCAAGGAAGTCTGGTCCGAGGTCGCCGCCCGCCTCGCCGGCCGGTTCCACGTCGTCCTCTACGACGTCCGCGGCCACGGCCGCTCCACGGCCCCGAAGCCGCTGCGCGGCGGGTTCACCCTGGAGAAGCTGACCGACGACTTCCTGGCCGTCGCGGACGCCGTCAGCCCGGACCGGCCCGTGCACCTGGTCGGTCACGACTGGGGCTCGGTGCAGGCCTGGGAGTTCGTCACCGTCCGGCGCACCGCGGGGCGGATCGCCTCCTTCACCTCGATGTCCGGCCCGTCCCTCGACCACTTCGGGCACTGGATCGCGGGGCGCCTGAAGCGTCCCACCCCGCGCCGGATCGGCCAGCTCCTCGGCCAGGGCGCCAAGTCCTGGTACGTGTACGCCCTGCACACCCCGGCCCTGCCCGAACTGGCCTGGCGCGGCCCCCTCGGCAAGGCCTGGCCCCGCATCCTGGAACGCGCCGAGAAGATCCCCTCCGACGGCTACCCCACCCCCTCGCTGCCCACCGACGCGGCCCACGGCGCCTGGCTGTACCGCGACAACGTCCGCTCCCGGCTGCGCCGCCCGCGCACCGACGCCCACGCACACGCGCCCGTGCAGCTCATCACGCCCCTGGGCGACGCCTTCCTCTCCGAGCGGCTCTACGACGGCCTGGAGCAGTGGGTGCCCGAGCTGACCCGGCGCACCCTGCCCGCCAAGCACTGGATCCCCCGCTCCCGCCCGGACCAGCTCACTTCGTGGATCACGGAGTTCGTGACCTCCGTGGAAGCGGGCCGCACCCCCGTGCGGGCGACCGGGAAGCACGCCGAGCGGTTCGGCGGCCGGCTCGTCCTCGTCACCGGTGCGGGCAGCGGCATCGGACGGGCCACCGCGTTCGCCTTCGCCGAGGCCGGGGCCCGCGTGGTGGCCGTCGACCGGGACGCCGAGACCGCCGCCCGCACCGCCGAACTGTCCCGGCTCCTCGGCGCCCCCGAGGCCTGGGCCGAGACCGTCGACGTCTCCGACGAACAGGCCATGGAGAAACTCGCCGACAAGGTCGCCGCCGAGTACGGCGTGGTCGACGTCCTGGTCAACAACGCCGGGATCGGCCTCGGCGGCCCCTTCCTCGACACCACCACCGAGGACTGGAAGAGGGTCCTCGACGTCAACCTGTGGGGCGTCATCCACGGCTGCCGGCTCTTCGGCCGGCAGATGGCCGAGCGTGGACAGGGCGGCCACATCGTCAACACCGCCTCCGCGGCCGCCTTCCAGCCCTCCCGCGCGCTGTCCGCCTACGGCACCTCCAAGGCGGCCGTCCTCATGCTCAGCGAGAGCCTGCGCGCCGAACTCGCCGGCCGGGGCGTCGGCGTGAGCGCCGTCTGCCCCGGCTTCGTCAACACCGGCATCGCCTCCACCGCGCGGTTCGCGGGCGTCGACGCCGATGAGGAGGAACGCCGCCGGAAGCGCGCGACCCGCCTCTACGGACTGCGCAACTACCCGCCGGAGAAGGTCGCCGACGCGATCCTGCGCGCGGTCGTGCGCAACCAGGCCGTCGTACCGGTCACCCCCGAGGCCCGCGCCGCCCACGTCCTGGCGCGCTGGGCACCGAAGACCCTCCGCGCGCTGGCCAGACTGGAGCCGCCGCTGTGAGCCACCGCATCGCGCCACGCCGGGTGTCCTTCGACTGGTCCCGCACACCCCTGCACTGGATCCCCGGCGAACCCACCGCCACCCACGTCATCAACGTGCTCCACCTGCTGCTGCCCGCGGGAGAGCGCTGGTTCGTGAAGGTCTTCAAGGAGGGCCTGCCGCTGGTCAGGGACCCCGAACTCCGCGCCGACGTCAAGGGGTTCATGGGTCAGGAAGCCACCCACAGCGTCCAGCACACGCACGTTCTGGACCATCTCGCGGCGCAGCGGCTCGACACCGCCGACTTCACCCGGCACGTCGACTTCCTCTTCGAGCGGCTCCTCGGCGAACGCCCACCCCTCGGCGCGCCCGTCCCCGCGCGCGAATGGCTGCGTTTCCGGCTCTCCGTCGTCGCCGCCATCGAGCAGTTCACAGCCGTGCTCGGCGACTGGGTTCTGGCCGCCGAAGGCCTCGACCGGGCCGGCGCCGACGCGGCCATGCTCGACCTGCTGCGCTGGCACGGCGCCGAGGAGGTCGAACACCGCGCGGTCGCCTTCGACATGTACCAGCACTGCGGCGGCACCGGCACCGCCCGCTACGCACGCCGGGTCGCCGGCATGGCGGTGACCGCCCCGGCGATGCTGTACCTGTGGGTGTGGGGCACGGCCTACCTGATGCGGCACGACCCCCAACTGGCCGGGCGGGCGCGCTACTCCCTCAAGGAGCACGACCGGGCCGTGAGAAAAGGCCTGCTGCCGGCCTGGCGGGACCTCGGCGCGGCGATACCGCGCTACCTGCGACGGTCCTACCACCCCTCCCACGAAGGGTCGTTGAGCCGGGCGATGGAGTACCTGAAGCGGTCCCCGGCGGCCGAGGGGGCCGCGTGAGCGAGCCGGGTGGCCACGTGAACGACCCAAGGGGCCGCGTGAGCGACCCAGGGGGTGGGCCGGGCGACCGACAGGGCCACGTGAACGCTCCGGGGGGCACGTGAACGACGCCGCCGCGCACCGCATCGAGGACCTCGCCCACCTCAGCGGCACCACCGTCCGCACCATCCGCGCCTACCAGGACCGCGGCCTGCTCCCCCGGCCAGAGCGCCGCGGCCGCGCCAACATCTACACCGACGCCCACCTCGCCCGGCTCCGGCAGATCGCCGACCTCCTCGACCGCGGCTACAGCCTGGCCGCCATCAAGGAGCTCCTGGAGGCCTACGACTCCGGCCGGGGCCTCGGCGGGGTGCTGGGCCTGGTCGCCGAGGTCGACGGCCCCTGGACCGACGAGGAGACCGGCCGGATCTCCCGCGCCGAGCTGGACGCACGCTTCGGCGGCGTCCCCGACGAGTCCGCGGTCGCCGAGGCGGTGGAGCTCGGCATCCTGCGACCCGTGCCCGGCGACGACGACTCCTTCCTCGTGCCGAGTCCCCAAGAACTCGCCGTGGCAGCCGAGTTGCACGCCGCCGGGGTGCCGCTCTCCGCGATCTCCAGCCACCTGCGGGAGTTGAGGGGTCAGGTCGAGCACATCGCCGCCCGTTTCCTGGAGTTCACCACCGAGCACGTCTTCGCCCGCTACCTGCGCGGTCCCGACCGTCCGACCGACGCGGAAGCGGCCGAGGCGGCCGCACTGGTACGACGGCTGCGGCCCCTCGCACAGCAGACGGTGGACGCGGAACTCGCGCGCGCGATGAGGCTGTTGGCGGTACGGCAGCTGCGGCAGCACCTGGGGTCCCCGGAGGAGGCCGAAGGGCATCCGGCGTCACGTTCCGTGGCCGTACCTGAGGAGACGATGCGGGCGGTGGAGAAGCTGGTTGGGACGGAGGGAGCGGCGGAGTTCTTCGTGCTGGCGGCTGAACGGGAGGTGCGGGCAAGGGCGTTGGATGCGCTCACGTCAAATGGAAGGGCCCCAGTTGATCTTGACGAAGAGGGCTGACATGACAGGGAGTTGTCCACAGAAACGCCAAGTAACCTGTGGATAACTACAGTTGGTTGTGGATCAAACATGCGGGCCAAAATCATTCGCGTGATTCACGTCTCTCCCAGCACCCTGGTGCCATGGACGAAAGACGCACCGTGAAGGTGTCCAAGTACCTCTCGAAACACCTGCGGCACCAGCCCGAGCGGATCGGGCTCACCCTCGACGAGGCCGGCTGGGTCGAGATCGACGCGCTCCTCGCCGCGACGGCCGCGCACAACTTCCACATCACCCGCGAAGAACTGGACCACGTCGTCGCCGCGAACGACAAGCAGCGCTTCGCCATCGAGGGCTCCCGCATCCGCGCCAGCCAGGGCCACAGCGTGAGCGTCGATCTGGGCCTCGCCGCGGCGACCCCGCCGCCGTACCTCTTCCACGGCACCGTGGCCCGCAACCTGGACGCGATCCGCACCGAGGGGCTGCGCCCCATGAACCGGCACGACGTCCATCTGTCGCCCGACCGTGAGACCGCGACCCGGGTCGGGGCCCGCCGCGGCCGCCCCGTCGTGCTCTCCGTCGATGCGGCGGCCATGCACCGCAACGGCCACGTCTTCCACGTCAGCGCCAACGGGGTCTGGCTGACGCATGCCGTGCCACCAAGCTATCTGAGGTTCCCCGCGTCGCACTGAGCTCTCTTTCCGGGGCCCACCGGCCTCTCCGTTCCGAGCCCCCGCAGGCATGATCGGTGGTATGGACCACTTGCCGACCACCGAGGCCGCCGTCACCGCGCTGCGCCACCTCGCCGCCGAGTACCGGCTCGCGATCGACGTCAGCCATGACATCGGAGCCGACCAGACCTCCCGCCGCAGCGCCGCGGGCGTCGGCGTCACCACCGACCCGGACGGCACCCTGCCCCACGAGGCCTACGTCGAACTCGGCGGCCGGCCGCACGTGGAGGTGCGGCTGTTCCCGGACGATGACGCTCTGATCACCGTCGAGGGGGTCGAGTGCCCCGACGTCGCCCGCGACGACGTCCCCGCCTTCCTCCGTGCCCTCTACGAAGGCCACGCGTGGGTGAAGGCGCGCCGCTTTCCCCCGAGCCACTTTCTGATGGTGCCGCTCCCCGGTGACCGTGTGCACAAGGAGTTCATCCCGGTGGGGCTCAGTCCCTGGCTCAGCGGCCGCAGACAGTGACCGTGAGTCACTGTTTCACGTGAAACACTGCCGGACGCATACGCTCAGTCCTATGAGTCTGCGTCTGAGCACCGTGATCCTCCCGTACCGCCGCTGGAACGAGGGAGGCCGCGAGGCATGGCAACGCGCGGAGCAGCTCGGGTTCCACACCGGATACACCTACGACCACCTCTCGTGGCGCACCTTCCGTGACGGCCCCTGGTTCGGTGCTGTGCCCACGTTGACGGGTGCCGCGGGCGTCACCGACCGGCTGCGGCTGGGCACCCTGGTGACCTCGCCGAACTTCCGTCACCCCGTCACCCTCGCCAAGGAACTGATCACCCTCGACGACATCTCCGGCGGCCGGGTCACCCTCGGGATCGGCGCGGGCGGCACCGGCTTCGACGCGACCGCGCTCGGCCAGGACCCATGGACCCCGCGCGAGCGCGCCGACCGGCTCGCCGAGTTCGTGCCGCTGCTCGACCGGCTGCTCCGCGAGGACTCGGTGTCCTACGAGGGCGACTACTACTCGGCGCACGAGGCCCGCAACATCCCCGGCTGCGTCCAGCGGCCCCGGCTGCCCTTCGCGGTGGCCGCCACCGGCCCGCGCGGTCTGAAGCTGGCGGCGCGCCACGGACAGGCCTGGGTGACCACCGGCGACCCCAAGCTGTACGAGAACGGCACCCCCGAGCAGTCCCGCCAGGCCCTCCGCGGCCAGATCGACCGGCTCGGCGACGCCTGCGCGGTGGTGGGCCGGGACACGAAGGAGCTGGACAAGATCCTGCTCACCGGCTTCACCCCGGACCGCGGCCGTCCCCTGGAGTCCCTCGACGCCTTCGTCGACTTCGCGGGCCGCCACCAGGAGCTGGGTTTCACGGAGCTGGTGATCCACTGGCCGATCCCCGACTCGGACTTCGCGGCCGACGAGAAGGTCTTCGAGCAGATCGCCATGGAGGCACCGGCACAGCTGGGCTGAGAGGGCGTTATCGGGGCGGGTGGGGCCGCCTACGAGTCGCCCATGTCTCACCTGTGCGGGCGGCCGCACGGTCGTGCACGCATGTGCGGGAGAATGAGCGGGTGACCTCAGCGACCCGACAGCCCGAGACCCCGGCCGCCGACATACCGCCGCGCCTGATCGCCACCGACCTCGACGGCACTCTGCTGCGCGACGACAAGTCGGTGTCCCCGCGCACCGTCGCGGCCCTCGCCGCCGCCGAGAAGGCAGGCATCGAGGTCTTCTTCGTCACCGGCCGCCCGGCCCGCTGGATGGACGTCGTCAGCGATCACGTCCACGGTCACGGGCTCGCCATCTGCGGAAACGGCGCCGCCGTGGTCGACCTGCACGGCGGTCCCGGCGCACACCGGTTCGTGAAGGTGCGGGAGCTGGCCCGGGAGAACGCCCTGGACGCCGTACGCCTGCTGCGCGAGGCGGCGCCCGGCACGGTCTACGCGGTCGAGCAGACGTACGGCTTCCACCAGGAGCCGGACTATCCCAAGCTGCACATGGAGATCCCGGACCACCTCGCCCCGGCCGAAGACCTGCTGGCCGACGACGGTCCCGGTGCGGAGGAGCCGGTGCTGAAGATCCTCGCGTACCACCCCACCATGGACCCGGACGCCTTCCTCACCCTCTCCCGTCTCGCCATCGGCGACCGCGCCAACGTCACCCGCTCCAGCCCCAGCGCACTGCTGGAGATCAGCGGTCCCGACGTCTCCAAGGCCAGCACCCTCGCCCTGTGCTGTGCCGAGCGCGGTATCTCGCACGAGGAGGTCGTCGCCTTCGGGGACATGCCCAACGACCTGGAGATGCTGACCTGGGCGGGGCAGTCGTACGCGATGGGCAACGCGCACCCGGACGTGATCGCCGCGGCCTCGGGCCGGACCGTCGCCAACAACGACGACGGTGTGGCGGTCGTGATCGAGCGGCTGCTGGAGCGGAAGTAGCCGCGGTCGTTCCTCCAGTGGCAGGCACTGCCCGCGGGGTCAGCCGAGGGGCACCCCGCGTGCCGCCAGCCAGGGCACCGGGTCCACCGCGGAGCCCGTCTCCGGTGTGACGCGTACCTCGAAGTGCAGGTGCGGGCCGGTCGAGTTGCCGGACGTGCCCGACTGGCCGATCCACTGCCCCGGGGCGACGGCCTCCCCCTGGTCGACGGTGACGGCGGCGAGATGGGCGTACTGCGTGAAGTAGCCGCCGGGATGTTCGATCACGATCTCGATGCCGAAGGGGCCTCCGCAGGACACCTTCACCACCCGGCCGGCGCCCACCGCTCGCACCGGCGTGCCGATCGGCACCGCGAAGTCCTGTCCGGTGTGCCGGTTCGCCCAGCGTGACCCGCCGCTGCCGAACCCCGCGGACAGCTCGTACACGGCCACCGGCGTGACCCACGCGGCCGCGGGGGACTGCGGCGGCTGGTCCAGGCGTACGGCACCGCGGCAGGCGCCGGCCGCGACGGACGCGTCGGCCCGGCCCTGGAGCTGCCAGCGGGCCTCGTCGAGTGTCTGCTCGATGTCGTGCTTCAGCGCGGCGAGTTCGGCGCTCCGCCGCTCCAGCTTCCGCCGGTCCGCCATGGCCTTCGCCTCGTCCGCCGCGAGCCGGGCCTCGGCCCGACGGCTCTTGTCGACCGCGTTGTTGACGGCCACCGTCGTGCGGGAGAACACGTGCTGACCGCGCATCAGGTCACTGAGGTCGTCCGCCAGGATGATCTGCGCCGTGAGCGGCAGACCACCGCCGTCGCGGTACTGGGACCGGGCGATACGGCCGAGATCCTCGTGCAGGACGGCGATCTCCTGCCGCTCCCGGGCCAGGAGGTCCTCGAACCGCCGCGCCCGCGCCCGCTGCATCTCAGCCTTCTGGCGCCCCGCCTCGTACCGCTGTGTCGCCAGCGCCGCGTCCTCGTACAGCCGCGCCACCTGCGCGCTGAGCTCCGAGTCACCGTCCTCGCGGCGCCCCACGCCGTCGTCCGTTGTCGGCGTGGGCCGGGCCGTGGGCACGGCGACGAGCGCGCACAGCAGCACGGGAACGAGCAGTGCGCAAAGGCGAGGTGATCGCATGTCAGCGATCCTGTCCCGGGCTGCGGGACGCGGTCCTGTTCAAGTCGTACGGCTGGGGGACACGCTGCTGCGGACGGGTCACCACAGCACCGCACGAGCGTCCTACGCTCCGACCAGCAGCTCCGACTCCGCCTCCCGCTCGGCCATCTCCCGCAGCGGGCCCTCGACCGCGGCCAACTCCGCGTACGAGCCCCGCTGCACGACCTGCCCCTTGTCGAGCACGACCACCTCGTCCACCGACTCCAGTCCCGCCAGCCGGTGGGTGATGAGGAGCGTCGTCCGCCCCTGCGTGGCGGCCAGCAGATCGGCGGTGAGGGCGTCCGCGGTGGGCAGGTCGAGGTGTTCGGCCGGCTCGTCCAGGACGAGGACGGGGAAGTCGGCGAGCAGCGCCCGGGCCAGCGCGAGCCGCTGGCGCTGACCGCCGGACAGCCGGGCCCCGTGTTCACCGACCAGGGTGTCGAGGCCGTCGGGCAGGCTTTCCGCCCAGTCGAGCAGCCGGGCCCTGCCCAGCGCGTCCCGCAGTTCGTCCTCCGTCGCGTCCTTCTTCGCGAGGAGCAGGTTCTCGCGCACCGAACTGTCGAAGAGGTGCGCGTCCTGCGCGCACAGCCCCACCAGCCGCCGTACGTCGTCGCCCGGCAAACCGTAGGCGTCCACACCGGCCAGGGTGTAGGTGCCGGCCTCCGCGTCCAGGAAGCGCAGCAGCACCTGGGCGAGCGTCGTCTTGCCGGAGCCTGACGCGCCGACCACGGCGATCCTCCGGCCCTCGGTCAGGGTGAGGTCGAGTCCGGTGAGCGCGTCCCGGTCCTGGCCCTCGTGCCGGGCGGCGAGTTTCTTGACCACCAGGGGGAAGGGCGAGGCGGGAGCCTGCCGCCCCTGCTCCGGTTCCCGCACCGGGTCGGGCGCGTCCAGCACCTCGTAGACGCGTTCCGCGCTCCTGCGCACCCGCTGCCGGTACTGCACCGCGAGCGGCAGCCCGAGAACCGCCTCGAAGACGGCCAGCGGAGTGAGCACCACGACGGCCATGACGACCCCGCCGAGCCGACCGGAGGCGACCGCCTGGGCGCCCACGAGTGCGGTCGCGGTGACGGTCAGGCCGCAGATCAGGGCGGTGAGTCCGGCGCCGAGGGCGGTGGCGGTGGCGGTCCGGGAGGCGATCCGGGTGAGGACACCGTCGGCCCGGCGTGCCGCGGCGGTACGGGCGGGCAGGGCGCCGGAGACGGTCAACTCGGCGGTGCCGGTGAGCAGATCGGCCACCCGGGTCGACAGTTCCCCGCGGGCCGGGGCCAGCCGGCGCTCGGCACGCCGGGCCACGGCACCCGTGAGAACCGGGACGCCGACACCGGCGGCCAGCAGACCCACGGCGAGTACGGCACCGGCCTCCGGCAGCAGCCAGGCCGTGAAGCCCACGGAGGCCGCCGACACCAGGGCCGCGGCACCGGCGGGCAGCAACCAGCGCAGCCAGTAGTCCTGAAGGGCGTCCACGTCGGACACGAGCCGCGCGAGCAGATCGCCCCGGCGGGCCGTCCGCAGCCCAGCGGGCGCGAGCCGTTCCAGCCTTCGGTAGACGGCGACCCGGGTGTCGGCGAGCATCCGCAGCACGGCGTCGTGCGACACCAGCCGCTCCGCGTACCGGAACACGGCCCGCCCGATCCCGAAGGCGCGGGTCGCCGTCACGGCCACCATCAGGTACAGCACGGGCGGCTGCTGCGAGGCCCGCGAGATCAGCCACCCCGAGGTGGCCATCAGCCCCACGGCACTGCCGAGGGCGAGGCTGCCGAGGAGCAGCGCAAGGGCGAGCCGGCCGCGCCGGGGACCGGACAGTGCGCGGACCCGGGCCAGCGGGCCGCGTCCCGCGGAGGGCACATCCGTCACTGCGACACCGGCCGCGCCGACGCCACCGGTCTCCACCACCCGGGCCCCGGGCGTCCTGGCCGTCGTCTCCGCCGGCACGTGGGCCGTCGGCTCCGCCAGTCGCACCACCCGGTCGGCCACCCCCAGCAACGCGGGCCGGTGCACCACCAGCAGGACCGTTCGTCCGGCCGCGAGCCGCCTTACCGCCGCCACGACCTCAGCCTCGGTGGCTCCGTCGAGCGCCGCCGTCGGCTCGTCGAGGAGCAGGACCGGCCGGTCCGCGAGGAACGCCCGCGCAAGCGCCAGCCGTTGCCGCTGCCCTGCGGAGAGCCCGGCCCCGTCCTCGCCGAGCACGGTGTCGGCCCCCAGGGGCAGCGCGTCGACGAACTCCCGGGCTCCCGCGTCCGCCAAGGCCTGTCGCACGGCTGTGTCGTCCGCCTCGGGACGGGCCAGCCGGACGTTCTCGGCGATCGTCCCGGCGAACAGCTGGGGCCGCTGCGGCACCCACGCGACGCGCGACCGCCACTCCGCCAGGTCGACCTCGGCGAGATCGGCTTCCCCGATCCGCACCCGTCCCTCGGCCGGCCGGATAAACCCCAGCAGGACGTTCAGCAGCGTCGACTTG
Source organism: Streptomyces sp. NRRL B-3229 (assembly GCF_000719505.1). Taxonomy (NCBI): domain Bacteria; kingdom Bacillati; phylum Actinomycetota; class Actinomycetes; order Kitasatosporales; family Streptomycetaceae; genus Streptomyces; species Streptomyces sp. NRRL B-3229. Next base: position 181,629 of record NZ_JOGP01000009.1, read on the forward strand.
CCCGCGCCGCTCGGCCCGACCAGGGCCACCGTCTCCCCGGGCGCGATCTCGAAGGACACGTCCGTGACGGCGTCACCGGACCGCCCCGGGTAGCGGACCGTGACCCGCTCGAAGGCGAGCGCGCCCGCAGGCACGGGAGCGGTCCCGGTCGCCGGCGCCGGTGTCTCCAGGACCTCGAAGATCTCCTCGGCCGCGGCCAGTCCCTCGGCCGCCGCGTGGTACTGCGTGCCCACCTGGCGCAGGGGCAGATACGCCTCGGGGGCCAGGATGAGGATGACGAGACCGTCGTACAGATGCATCTCGCCGTGGACGAGCCGCATGCCGATCGTCACGGCGACCAGGGCCACCGAGAGCGTCGACAGCAGCTCCAGGGCGAAGGAGGAGATGAAGGCGATCCGCAGGGTCCGCATGGTGGCCTGGCGGTACTCGCCGGTGATGCGGCGGATCGACTCGGCCTGTGCCTTGGCCCGGCCGAACACCTTCAAGGTCGGCAGACCCGCGACCACGTCCAGGAAGTGCCCCGACAGCCGGGACAGCAGTCGCCACTGACGGTCCATCCGGGACTGGGTGGCCCAGCCGATCAGCACCATGAAGACGGGGATCAGCGGCAGGGTCCCGACGATGATGGCCGCCGAGACCCAGTCCTCGGTCACGATCCGCGCCAGTACCGCCACCGGGACGACCACCGCGAGGCCCAGCTGCGGGAGATAGCGCGAGAAGTAGTCGTCGAGAGCGTCCACGCCCCGGGTGGCGAGGGCGACCAGCGATCCGGTCCGCTGTCCGCTCAGCCATTCGGGGCCGAGCGTCGTGGCCCGCTCCAGCAGGCGTCCTCGCAGCTCCGACTTGACCGCCGCGCTCGCCCGGTGGGCGGCGAGTTCGGTGAGCCAGGAGACGAGTCCGCGGCCGGCGGCCACGGCCGCCAACAGCAGCAGGGGAGTGCGCAGTCCGGGGACCGACAGGCCGTGCTGGAACGCGCCCACCACGATCTCGGCGATGAGCATCGCCTGGGCGATGACCAGGAGGGCCCCGAGGCCGCCCAGGCCGACCACGGCCACCAGGAAGAGGCGGGTGGCCCGGGCGTAGTGCAGCAGACGTGGATCGATTGGTTTCACGTGAAACACACCTCAGTGCGCGATGTCGGCGGCGATGTGCTGTGTACCGATGCGCTTGCGGAAGACCCAGTAGGTCCAGCCCTGGTAGAGCAGGACCACGGGCGTGGCGATCACCGCCAGCCAGGTCATGATCTTCAGGGTGTACGGACTCGACGAGGCGTTGGTGACCGTCAGGCTCCAGTCCGGGTCGAGCGAGGACGGCATGACGTTGGGGAAGAGCGTCAGGAAGAGCATCGCCACGGCCGCCACAATGGTGACGCCGGACAGCGCGAACGACCAGCCCTCACGCCCGGCCTGGTTGGCCATGAGGGCGGCGACCAGGGCAGCCACGGCGACCACCATGGCGACCAGACTCTTGCCGTCCCCGCTGTCGACCTGGGTCCACAGCAGGAAGAGCACCGCCAGTACGGCAGTGGCGAGACCGACCTTGAGAGCCAGCTTCCGCGCCCGCTCCCGGATCTCACCCACGGTCTTGAGGGCCGTGAACACCGTGCCGTGGAAGGTGAACAGGGTGAGCGTGACGAGTCCGCCGAGGAGGGCGTACGGGTTGAGCAGGTCCCAGAGGCTGCCGACGTACTCGAAGTTCCGGTCGATCTTCACCCCGTGCGCGATGTTGCCGAAGGCGACGCCCCACAGGAACGCGGGGACGAGGGAGGTCCAGAAGATCGCTGTCTCCCAGGTGCGCTGCCAGTTCTCCTCGGGCCGCTTGGCGCGGTACTCGAAGGCGACCCCGCGGACGATCAGGCAGACCAGGATGATCAGCAGCGGCAGGTAGAAGCCGGAGAAGAGGGTGGCGTACCACTCGGGGAAGGCGGCGAAGGTCGCGCCGCCCGCGGTGAGCAGCCACACCTCGTTGCCGTCCCAGACCGGGCCGATGGTGTTGATCAGGACGCGCTTCTCGACCCGGTTGCGGGCGAGGAGCTTGGTGAGGACGCCGACCCCGAAGTCGAAGCCCTCCAGGAAGAAGTAGCCGGTCCACAGGACGGCGATCAGCACGAACCAGACGTCGTGAAGTTCCATGACTCGCTCTCCCTCGGCCTAGTACGAGAAGGCCATCGGCTTGTCGGCGTCACGCGCGTCGCCGCCGATCTTCGTGGGCGGGTTCAGGTCGGCCTCGCTGAGTTCGGGCGGGCCCGCCTTGATGTACTTGGCGAGCAGCTTGACCTCGACGACGGCGAGGACCGCGTACAGCGCCGTGAACGTGATCATCGAGATGAGGACCTCGGTCTGGGAGACACCGGGGGAGACCGCGTGCCGGGTCTGGAGGACGCCGTAGACGACCCAGGGCTGGCGGCCCATCTCGGTGAAGATCCAGCCCCAGGAGTTGGCGATCAGCGGGAAGCCCAGGGTCCAGATCGCCACCAGCCAGTAGAGCCGGCCGAGCTTGGGGCTGAGGGGCTTGTTCCTGAACAGGACCAGGTGCGGCACCTCGTCCTCGCCGACCCGCAGGTGCTGCGGGAGCATGAACTTCTTGCGGGTCAGCCAGAGTCCGGCCAGGCCGATCGCGAAGGACGCCATCCCGAAGCCGATCATCCAGCGGAACGCCCAGAAGGTGACCGGGATGATGGGCCGGTAGTCGCCGGGACCGTACTTCTGCTGCTCGGCCTTGTTGGTGTCGTTGATGCCGGGGACGTAGGAGTCGAAGGTGTCGTCGGCGAGGAACGACAGCAGGCCGGGGACGGACAGCTCGACGGTGTTGTGGCCCTTGCTGACATCGCCGTAGGCGAAGATCGAGAAGGGTGCCGAGTTCTGGCCGTCCCACAGGGCCTCGGCGGCGGCCATCTTCATCGGCTGCTGCTTGAACATGACCTTGCCGAGGGTGTCGCCGCTGATCGCGGTCAGCATGCCCGCGATGACCACGGTGATCAGACCGAGCCGCAGCGAGGTCTTCATCACGGTGATGTGCCTCTTGCGGAACAGGTGGAAGGCCGCGATGCCGACCATGAACGCGCCACCGGTGAGGAAGGACGCGCTGAGCGTGTGGAAGGCCTGGGCCAGCGCCGTGTTCTGGGTCAGCACCAGCCAGAAGTCGGTGAGCTCGGCCCGGCCCTTCGCCCCGTTGATCCGGTAGCCGACCGGGTGCTGCATCCACGAGTTGGCCGCGAGGATGAAGTACGCCGACAGGATCGTGCCGATCGAGACCATCCAGATGCAAGCCAGGTGGATCTTCTTGGGCAGCTTGTCCCAGCCGAAGATCCACAGGCCGATGAAGGTGGACTCGAAGAAGAAGGCGATCAGGGCCTCGAAGGCCAGCGGGGCGCCGAAGACGTCACCGACGAAGCGGGAGTAGTCGGACCAGTTCATGCCGAACTGGAACTCCTGCACGATGCCGGTGACCACGCCCATCGCGATGTTGATCAGGAACAGCTTGCCCCAGAACTTGGTCGCCTTGAGGTACTTCTCCTTCTCCGTGCGCACCCAGGCGGTCTGGAGTCCGGCCGTCAGGGCGGCCAGCGAGATCGTGATCGGGACGAAGAGGAAGTGGTAGACGGTGGTGATGCCGAACTGCCATCGCGCCAGGGTCTCCGGCGCCAAAGCCAGGTCCACGGTGCCGCTCCTAACTAGGACGCTTGTGAAAGCGTTCACATTCACAAGCAATTATGACGCATGACCGTTCGAGGCGGGATGGGCGGGGGGTCCCTCGAAGGGTCCGATAGGTCACACCTGCTGGGGACCGGTCGGCCCCATGACAAAGGGCGCCCTGGTTTCACGTGGAACCAGGGCGCCCGGTGTCGACGGTCGTCACATCTCCTTGCGGAAACCCTCCGCCACCTTCAGGAAGATGTCGTTCGCCTCGTTCTCCCCGACCGTCACGCGCACACCCTCGCCGGGGAACGGCCGTACGACCACACCGTGCTGCTCGCAGGCCGCGGCGAAGTCGACCGTGCGCTCCCCCAGCCTCAGCCACACGAAGTTGGCCTGGGTCTCGGGCACCGTCCAGCCCTGGGCACGCAGCCCCTCCACGACCCGATTGCGCTCACAGACGAGTGAGCCGACCCGGCCCAGCAGTTCGTCCTCCGCCCGCAGCGAGGCGATCGCCGCCTCCTGCGCGACCTGGCTGACCCCGAAGGGCACCGCCGTCTTGCGCAGTGCCGCCGCGACGGGCTCGTGGGCGATCGCGAAACCGACGCGCAGGCCTGCGAGGCCGTACGCCTTGGAGAAGGTGCGCAGCACGCAGACGTTCGGACGGGTGCGGTACAGCTCCACGCCGTCCGGCACGTCGGGGTCACGGATGAACTCCCGGTAGGCCTCGTCGAGGACCACCAGCACATCGCTCGGCACCCGGTCGAGGAAACGTTCCAGTTCGGCCCGCTTCACGACCGTGCCCGTCGGGTTGTTGGGGTTGCAGACGAAGATCAGCCGGGTGCGGTCGGTGATCGCGTCGGCCATCGCGTCCAGGTCGTGCACATCGCCCTCGGTCAGCGGCACCTTCACCGAGGTGGCACCGCTGACCTGCGTGATGATCGGGTACGCCTCGAAGGACCGCCAGGCGTAGATCACCTCGTCGCCCGGCCCCGAGGTCGCCTGGATCAGCTGCTGGGCGACCCCGACCGAGCCGGTGCCGGTGGCGAGGTGGGAGACCGGGACGCCGAAGCGCTCCGACAGCTCGTTCATCAGGGCCGTACAGGCCATGTCCGGGTAGCGGTTGAACGAGGAGACCGCGGCCGCCACGCGCTCCAGAACACCCGGCAGCGGCGGATAGGGGTTCTCGTTGGAGGACAGCTTATAGGCCACCGGACCGTCGGCCGCGGCGGGCTTGCCCGGCTTGTAGGTGGGGATACCCTCCAGCTCGGCGCGCAGCTTGGGGCTCGTCTCGCTCACCACAGTCCTCCTTGTGACCACCGGCTCGATGGCGGCCGGCTCCGTCGGCGGCCTCCAATACTGCTCACCTTATGAGGATTGGGCGCCGCTGCGTACAGGTGCGAGCTGCCGAGTGCGACCCGGCTCCGACCTCATACGCCCCACAGGCATCAGGGGCATCGCCGTACGAAGCCAGACGAATCGGGGGGCGCGGCCACATATATCTATGCGCCGGTGGCTCACGCCCTGGCGCGCGTCACCCGTGAAGGTGAGTTGAGACCTCTTCGAAACATCGGGGACTTGGCAGGCTCATGCGTGCCGACAAGTTACGTAGTGCCATTGGATCGTTTAACTGACTCTGTTTCAAAGGTAGTTGGCAGTAAATGACCTTGCAGAAACGTGCCTGTCAACGCGTGCATATGCGTCCGCCCTACCCCACCGCATGAGCCCTACTATCGGCTCGCCATGACAGCAGCAGGGAAGCACCAGGTGAGCCGCGCGGAAACCTCACGTCGAGGCAGCCGGCCGGGTCGGGCGGGCATCAGAGACGTGGCCGCCGCCGCCGGAGTCTCCATCACGACCGTGTCCGACGCCCTGAACGGCAAGGGCAGGCTCCCGGACGCCACCCGGCGCCACGTCAGGGAGGTCGCCGACCGGTTGGGCTACCGGCCCTCCGCCGCGGCCAGAACCCTCCGTACCGGCAAGTCGGGCCTCATCGGCCTGACCGTGACGACGTACGGGGATGAACCTTTCACCTTCACGGAGTTCGCCTACTTCGCCGAGATGGCCCGGGCCGCCACCTCCGCCGCGCTCGCCCGCGGCTACGCCCTCGTCATCCTGCCCGCGACCTCGCGTCACGACGTGTGGTCGAACGTCGCCCTGGACGGCACCGTGGTCATCGACCCGTCCGACCAGGACCCGGTCGTCAGCGAGCTGGTCCGGCAGGGTCTGCCGGTGGTCTCCGACGGCCGCCCGGCGGGCGCCCTGCCGGTCACCGCCTGGGTCGACAACGACCACGAGGCAGCCGTCCTCGGCATCCTCGACCACCTGGCCGACGCCGGCGCCCGCCGCATCGGCCTGCTGACCGGGACGACGACCGACACCTACACCCACCTGTCGACCACCGCATACCTGCGCTGGTGCGAGCGGGTGGGCCAGGATCCGGTCTACGAGGCCTACCCGGCGCACGATCCGTGCGCCGGCGCCGTCGCCGCCGACCGGCTGCTCGCCCGGCCCGACCGCCCCGACGCCGTCTACGGCCTCTTCGACCCGAACGGCACCGACCTGCTCGCCGCCGCCCGCCGCTACGGACTGCGCGTGCCGGACGACCTGCTGATCGTCTGCTGCTCCGAGTCCACGGTGTACGCCAGCACCGAGCCGCCCGTCACCACGCTCTCCCTCAAGCCGCGCCGCATCGGCACGGCCGTGGTCCAGCTCCTCATCGACGCCATCGAGGGGGTCGAGTCGGACCAGCCGGTCGAGCAGGTGATACCGACGGAACTGATCGTGCGCACCTCGTCCCAGCGGCGCGCCCCGCGCACGACGGTGAGTCCGCCGCGGTCGCCGGAGAAGGGGTAGGCGGGACTCCGGAATCCGGCGCTGGTGTCTGTACCTGTGCCCGTGCGTTTGTGTGGCGTCCGGCACTGCGCGTCAACGCCATGCGGTGACCCGCCCCGGTGACCTGTTCCACCGGACATCTCCGGTGCGGGCCGGTGGACGAGGGACGAAGCCCGGCCCAATCGGGGCGAATGCCGCGGTGAACTGGAGTCCCGCTCCGATTCACCACCCCTGGGTCATCACACGGCGCGATCCGCATTCCTATGATGGGCCCACGACACCGCGGGGCCGCTGCGACCAGGCAGTCCGAAGCGGTGCAGATGCGGCGCGATGGTGGAGGGGTCTGATGACTCAGGGGGCCGGTCAGGGACCCGAGGTGGAGCGCACTGCGGTGCTGCGCGACTTCCGGGTGCCCGCGTACGTCAACGAGACCGGTCCGTACGGCCACAGCAGCGACGTCGTTCCGGCCCCCGACGAGGCCTACCCGGACGGGTACACCCCCACCGAGCAGGACCTTCCCGTCATCCATCCCGCCGACGGACTCCAGGCTGCCCCCGACCACGAGGGACTCGCGGCGGACGGCCCCGGTCCGCTGTTCGTCGTCGGTGACGTCCACGGTTACCTGGACGAACTGATGGCCGCACTCCACGAGAAGGGTCTCGTCGACGCGGCGGGCAACTGGTGCGCGGGCACCGCCCGGCTGTGGTTCCTCGGCGACTTCACCGACCGCGGACCCGACGGAATCGGCGTCATCGACCTCGTGATGCGGCTGTCCGCGGAGGCCGCCGCGGCCGGCGGCTACTGCAAGGCCCTGATGGGCAACCACGAGCTGCTGCTCCTCGGCGCCAAGCGGTTCGGCGACACCCCCGTCAACTCCGGCGCGGGCACCGCCACCTTCCAGGCGGCCTGGCTGCTCAACGGCGGCCAGAAGACCGACATGGACCGCCTCCAGGACCATCACCTCCAGTGGATGTCCCGCCTCGACGCGGTCGAGGAGGTCGACGGCCACCTCCTCGTCCACTCCGACACCACCGCGTACCTCGACTACGGCGACTCGATCGAGGCGGTCAACGACACCGTCCGCGAGACGATCACGCGCAACGACGCGGACGAGGTGTGGGACCTGTTCCGCAAGTTCACCAAGCGCTTCTCCTTCCGCGACGAGGGCGGCGCAGACCATGTGCGCTCGCTGCTCGACACCTACGGCGGTGTCCGTATCGTGCACGGCCACAGCCCGATCCCCTATCTGCTCGGCGAAGTGGGCTCCGAAGAGGGTGAGGACGATTCCGGCCCGGTGGTCGAGGGACCGCACGTCTACGCCGACGGACTCGCCATCGCGATGGACGGCGGAGTGACCATGGCCGGAAAACTGCTGGTCCAGCAACTTCCCCTGGACATCTGACGGTTCACGGGGCAGTCGTTGCCCCCTGGTGGAGTGACCGGAGACCGCGCAGGCCAGGGGCCAATTTCTGGAAACCCCCTGTCACCCTGTGCCGTAGCAGCTCTACCATCTGGTTATCCGTAGCAGGCTCCCCTCCGTTTCTGCCCGACGGCTCGTTGGCATGCGAGCCCCAAGCCCTACGGAGCATCGGGGGATGCACATGAACAGCGTTCCGCAGCACCTGCACAGCGAGGACCGCCAGGAGTACGAGCGGATCCTCGATGAGGCGCTGCGCTCCGCACCACACCGTCCCGAACTGGCCGCTGTCGGACAGCGGCTGAATCCCGAACAGCTGCGCACCATGGCGCTGAACGCCACCGCGATCATCACGGCGGCCGCGGCGACCGAGTACCAGCACTACGTGAAGGTCCGCGAGGAACAGCGCCGCCCGGCGCCGTCCACCCTGTCGTCCGTGCACGAACCCGGCCCCGCCGAGTCGGGCAGCGGTGCGATGGGGCTCGCCACCACCATGGGAGAGGTCGCCGAGACCGCCGGTGCGGGCGCCGTCGCCGTCGCCGCCGTTCTGACGCCCGTTCTCGCCGGGATAGCCGCGGCGATCTTCCTGCTCGTGGGCTACATCCTCCAGATGCTCAGCCCGCCGCCGGCGTTCGCCCACGCCATGATCACCATCGGATGGGTGTTCGGCGCTCTGACCGCGGCCGCGATCCTGGTCGCCGCGGGCGGCCTGCTGATCACCGCCCTGCGCAACCGCCCCTCGCCCGACACGGCGTACGGCGAACTCACCGGGGAGGTGGCACGGGCCAAGGACGCCTGGCGGGAGGCCCTGCTGGAACGCGGCCTGCTGCCCTTCCTCAGAGATGCCCTGGCCGACCCCGGCTCCGCCTCACTGCACCACACGGCACCGCCGGCCCCGACCAGCCGCATGCCCAGCCTGGGCTACGACCGCCCCGGGTTCAGCAGCCCGGACGACGGAGCCTCCGGTGCCCGCCCGAGCTTCACCAGCCCGGACTACACGAGCCCGGACTTCGGGGGGCCGGAACACCAGCCGGACTGACACCGCCCGGCAGAGCCCCTCGGCTTGCGTTCCCAGCACGTGCCCACGACGTGCCCACAAGGGGAGCGCAAGCCGGATGCGGGGTGAGGCGGCACACGGGGTGAAGCGCGGGCGCCCCCTGCCACCGCCCTCATCGAATCCGCACGTACGTCCGGGGCCGCCTCGGGCTCGTCCTTCGACGAGTCGCTGGTGGACCACCTCAGCAGCTGCCCCTCACGGGAGATCCTGGCGTACGCCGAGCGCTTCGACGAAGTGCACGACGCTCTGTACCGCTGGGATGCCTGGGCGGCGGCCTGTCTGATCGACGGCGGCTGCGCCGGCCGACGGGCAGGGCATCGAACTCACGCACCTGGAGGGGACTTCGACTTCGACGACCTGGAGGAGATGCATCGCCGTCTCCCCCGGCGGCACGACTCTTCCTCGCGGAGCGCGACTGACTCGACGAACAGGGCGGCCCGCGACGCCGCACAGTCGCGGGTGCGGACCGTCCTGTCGGCGCGGGACTACTCCGCCAGCGGCAAGTACACCCGGTTCCCGCTCGCCGCGAACTCCTTCGATTTCTGAAGCATTCCCTCGGCGACCTCCTCGGGCGAGGCCCCTTCGGCCGCCGCCCCGCCGAACCGCTCGTTGATGCTCTGGCTGATCTTCATCGAGCAGAACTTCGGTCCGCACATGGAGCAGAAGTGGGCCGTCTTGGCCGGCTCCGCCGGGAGGGTCTCGTCGTGGAACTCACGAGCCGTGTCCGGGTCCAGGGCGAGGTTGAACTGGTCCTCCCACCGGAACTCGAAGCGGGCGTCGGACAGGGCGTCGTCCCAGTCCTGCGCCCCGGGATGTCCCTTGGCCAGGTCCGCCGCGTGGGCAGCGATCTTGTAGGTGATGACACCCGTCTTGACGTCTTCCCGGTTGGGCAGACCCAGATGCTCCTTGGGCGTGACGTAGCAGAGCATCGCCGTACCCCACCAGGCGATCATCGCCGCGCCGATGCCGGAGGTGATGTGGTCGTACGCAGGAGCGACGTCGGTGGTCAGCGGACCGAGCGTATAGAAAGGAGCTTCATCGCAGATCTCCTGCTGAAGGTCGATGTTCTCCTTGATCTTGTGCATCGGGACATGTCCCGGGCCCTCGATCATGGTCTGTACGTTGAAACGCTTGGCGATCGTGTTGAGTTCCCCGAGCGTCCTCAACTCCGCGAACTGCGCCTCGTCGTTGGCGTCCGCGATCGATCCCGGCCTCAGACCGTCGCCCAGCGAGTAGGTGACGTCATAGGCGGCGAGGATCTCGCACAGTTCCTCGAAGTTCTCGTAGAGGAACGACTCCTTGTGGTGCGCGAGGCACCAGGCGGCCATGATCGAACCGCCGCGCGAGACGATCCCGGTCTTGCGGTTCGCCGTCAGCGGTACGTACGGCAGCCGCACGCCCGCGTGGACCGTCATGTAGTCCACGCCCTGCTCGGCCTGCTCGATGACCGTGTCCTTGTAGATCTCCCAGGTCAGCTCCTCGGCCCGGCCGTCGACCTTCTCCAGCGCCTGGTAGAGCGGCACCGTGCCGATCGGGACGGGGGAGTTGCGCAGCACCCACTCACGGGTGGTGTGGATGTTGCGGCCGGTGGACAGATCCATGACCGTGTCGGCGCCCCAACGGGTCGCCCAGGTCATCTTCTCGACCTCCTCCTCGATGGAGGACGTCACCGCGGAGTTGCCGATGTTGGCGTTGACCTTCACCAGGAACCGCTTGCCGATGATCATCGGCTCGATCTCCGGGTGGTTGACGTTCGCGGGCAGCACCGCACGCCCCGCCGCGATCTCCTCACGCACCACCTCGGGCTCCACGTTCTCCCGGATGGCCACGTACTCCATCTCCGGTGTGATCTCCCCCCGGCGGGCGTACGCGAGTTGGGTGACCGCGCTGCCGTCACGACTACGCCGTGGCAGGCGAGGCCGGCCCGGGAACACCGCGTCGAGGTTGCGCAGGTTGCCGCCGCGGGGAGAGGTGTGCTTGATCCCGTCGTCCTCCGGACGCACGGGACGGCCCGCGTACTCCTCGGTGTCCCCGCGGGCGACGATCCAGTTCTCCCTGAGCGGGTTGAGCCCCCGACGGACATCGGTCTCGGTGAGCGGATCGGTGTACGGGCCCGAGGTGTCGTACAGCGTCACCGACTGCCCGTTGGTGAGGTGCACCTGGCGGACCGGCACCCGCAGGTCGGGGCGCGAGCCCTCGACGTACGCCTTGTGCCAGCCGATGGACTTCCCGGCCTCCGTCGGGGGTTGCGTGGGGTGCTGTGTCGAGCTTTCACCCTGAATGGACGGTTCGTCCTGGTTGGAGGCAGGCGTGCGTGCGTCCTTGATGGTCATGAGACCTACTCCCTACGCCGGCATTACCCGGTAACAGGTTCGGCGGTCGACGCAGCGGCTTCCGTCTGCCGACGTTTCGTGGGGAACGTCACTCTCGCGTGAGGACGTTCCACGTGAAACATCGCTGGGACGGAGGTCAGCGCCCTCTCAGCCCGGTGCTCCGAGCTCCCGCGTGTACAAAGGTGCCACCACGCTAGCGTCAATTCGGGCGCGGTGAACAGGGGGCCCCATTCGTTCTTGCGATGATCGGGCGGTGACCACGACACATCAGCCTCCGTACCCGCCTCCCGAGCCGCAGCGCCGACCGGGCTCCGGAAACGGCCCCGGTGACGGGCCGGGACGCGGGCCGGGCGGCGCTCCGGGCGGCGACGCGGCGGACGCCAACGGTCGTATGGGCGCGTCCGATTCCGGGGGCTGGGACGCTTTCGGGCGCGGGCAGGCGCCGGGGCGTGGGCAGGGATCTGGCCAGGGGCTTGGCCAGCGGCCTGGTCAGGGGCCTGACCAGGCGCAGAGTCCCGGGCAGGCGGGTCCTGGGCGTGCTCCGGGCTATCCGCAGGGATACGGGCCGGGGGCCGGCCGGGAGCAGGGGCCTGGCCCCGCGTATGGGTCCAACGGCCTCAGCGAAGGCTTCGGTGGCGGCCACGACCGTGGCGAGGGTTTCCAGGACAGGCAAGGTCACGGCGAGGGCTTCGGTGGCGACCGCGGTCACGGCCGGGGCGAGGGCTTCGGGGGCGGGCACGGCCAAAGAGAGGGCTTCGGGGGGCACCACAGCCACAGCCGCACCCACGCCCCCCATGACGGTCACGGACACCATTCCGGCGCGCCCGGACACGACCACGGGCACGGCCACGCGGACGGCGGCGGAGGCGATGGAGGCAACGGCGGCGGCAACGGCGGCGGCGGTGGCGGTCACTCTCACGGCCACAGTCACAGCCACGGCCCGGCGACCCCCGTCTCCAAGCACCTGCGCAAGGTCATCGCAGCGATCCTGATCCCCTTCGCCGGGGCTGTCGTCGTCGGACTCGCGGTGCTGTGGCCCGGTGGCGCCCCGGCGCACCAACGTACCGGGGTCGGTTTCGACCGGCAGACCCAGCAGGCCACGGTCACCACAGTCGTGAGTGTCAGCTGCAAGTCGGTGAACGCCGGAGGGGAGACCCCGACCGGGGACACCTCGACCGCCGAGGGCTCCTCGGCCGAGCAGCAGGCGAAGGGCACCTGCAAGAAGGCGACGATCCGGGTCGACACCGGCGACGACAAGGGCCGTACCTTCACGGAGATCGTCCAGCCGGACCAGTCACGGCAGCTGCACGAGGGCGAGAAGGTCGTGGTCGCGTACGAGCCCTCGGCGCCCAGGGACCTTCAGTACTCGGTCGCCGACGTCAACCGCAGGTTCCCGATGGGACTGCTCGCCGGCATCTTCGCGCTGGTCGTCGTGATCGTGGGGCGGTTGCGCGGTGTCATGGCGCTGGTCGCCCTGGCCGTCAGTTTCCTGCTGCTGAACTTCTTCGTGCTGCCCGCGATCCTCCAGGGCTCGAACCCGCTGGTCGTGGCGGTGGTCGGGTCCAGCGCCATCATGCTGATCGCCCTCTACATGTGCCACGGTCTGTCGGCCCGGACGTCCGTGGCGGTACTGGGCACGCTGATCTCCCTGTTGCTGATCGGCGTCCTCGGCTCGCAGTTCATCGGCTGGGCCGCGCTGACGGGCAACACGGACGACAACACCGGTCTGATCCACGGGCTGTATCCGTCGATCGACATGAGCGGTCTGCTTCTCGCCGGCGTCATCATCGGCTCGCTCGGTGTCCTGGACGACGTGACGGTGACCCAGACGTCGGCGGTGTGGGAACTGCACGAGGCCAACCCGGCGATGGGCTGGCGAGGCCTCTACCGGGCCGGTATCCGTATCGGCCGCGATCACATCGCCTCCGTCGTCAACACCCTCGTGCTCGCCTACGCGGGTGCCGCACTGCCGCTGCTGCTGCTCTTCTCGATCGCCCAGTCCAGCGTGGGCACTGTCGCCAACAGCGAGTTGGTGGCGGAGGAGATCGTGCGCACCCTGGTCGGCTCGATCGGCCTGGTCGCCTCGGTTCCGGTCACCACGGCTCTCGCGGCCCTGGTGGTCTCGGCCGACCGGCCGGGGGCGGAAACAGCGGGGGCAGGGGCAGGGGGGGCCGCGGCCGCACCTACGGCACCGGCACCCGCACCGGCGACAAGTGTGAGCGCAGGGACAGCCGAAGCCCGCCCGACTCCGGCCCGTGGCGGGAAGGGTCGCCGCCGCAGGCACTGAGAGACCCCGACAGCCCGGCAGACCCGTACAAAGGCAGGCGTGCGGCTTCCCGCCGTACCGGGAAGATCACGTCGGGCTCCACCAACGGGTCACCGCTCAAGACGTCATCGGCCGCCGCCCTCGTCGGCAGAAGCGTTCCTTCGCCCTCCCACTCGAAGGTGAAGCGTTCCGCCCAGTTCACGACCGCCTCGCCCGCCCGGCGTCAGCCCGCGCTCTGCTCCTCCGCCAGGATCCGGTCCAGCGCCTCGTCGAGATGCGCGTCGAAATCGGCCATCGCAGCCTCCTGCCCCAATGGCACCAGCTTGTCGGTGCGGTCGAGAAAAGCGATGACCGGCGCCGTCGACGAACGGAACAACGCCTGGTCGCCACCGACCTGAAGCCTGATCAGCAGATCCCCCAGCGTGTCGGGACCGGCGGGCGAGACCCGTACGTCGCCCTCCCCGCAGGGCCGCCCCACTCCGTCGATCAGCAGCTCGCGCCCGAAAGCCCAGGTGACCGGGGCATCACCCGGGAGATGGAAGGTCAGCCGGACTGCGTAGGGATCCTCGGTCTCGTAGCGCAGCTCCACCGGGATGCGGAAGGAGAGCTCCTCCGACACCAGAAAGCTCATCATGACCTCTGCCTGTACGGACTCGCGCATCGCCTACCCCGTCATCTGCCTTCGTATGGCCGGGAATGATCCCTCTGACCCTGGTGGCATCTTGCTGAACGTACACAACAGATCACAAGGAGTGAGTTTTCAGATACTGATAGAGATCGCGAGCGAACCCATCCGGAGCCCGACTTCCTCTTGCAATTGCTGGGTGGCGGCCCACAACCGGTCGGCTTGATGAACGGGAAGGGAGAGGGCCATCGTTGCCGCAGCGTTACCCAACGTGATCGGAATCGCAGCGCACACCGTCCCCAGCGCGTACTCCTGACGCTCGATCACCGGCTGCATCCGGCCGACCCGTTCGAGCCGTCGAAGCAGGCTGTGGTGGTCGCGCACGGTGTACGGGGTGATGGACCGCACCGGATAGCGGTCCAGGTGGTCGCGCCGGGCCGCCTCGTCGAGCTGGGCGAGCAGGCACTGGCCGATGGCGTGTGCGTGCCCGGTCTCGCGGAAGTCGGCCCACTCCTCCACAGCCGGATTGCCCGGGGAGTCGGAGACACAGAGAACCTCGATCTCGCCGTCCCGGTACTGGGCGTAGTAGACCGGAACTCCGATCAGATCTCGCCAGTGCGCGAGCGCCTCGACCACAGTGCTGCGACGTTTCTGCTGGGCCCCGCTGCTGCTGAGCCGCTCAGCCGCCTCGCCGAGGAAGAACAAGCCCTTGTCGCGGCGCAGATAGCCCTCGTGCACCAGGGTGCGCAGCAGGTGGTAGGCCGTGGGAAGCGCCAGCCCGGTCTCCCGGGCGAGCTGTTTGGCGGGGGCCCCGTGTTCGTGCTCCGCGACGGATTCGAGCAGACGCATCGCTCGCTGGACCGAGCCGATGAGGGTCGCGGAGTGGGACTGCTCGGCCTGCTCGACGGGGGGCGCGGCACGCCGCTGCACGGGGGCGGACTCGTGACCCGACGGCCCGAAGGCAACCGCCGACCGAGTCGCGGCCGTCCGTCGGGCGGAAACCGTCGACTGTGCGGGAGCTGTCGGCTGAACTGTGGGGGCCGTCGCCTGAGCTGCGGCAGCCGTCGGCAGCGTGGCCGGTGCGTTCGGCTGTGCCGGAGTCGTCGTCGGCCCGCCGGTGAACCGTACGGGTGGGCTGGCGACCTGTGCGGGTGCGGTGTCAACCGTGGCCAAGGGGCACTCCCGGAGCGCGTGGAGGGCGGCCCGTGCGGGGGAACACGGGAGGGGGTGTACGCCGCTCGCGGGGTCGTCCCCGCGTCGAGTTCCGGACTTTAACGGTCCGCCACCGCACGTATACGGCCCGTCCGGGAAACTTCCCTCGCCCGAGGGAACAGGCGATTCCTGTTACCGCTCGCCCCGCCCACCGCGAGCCCTCACCAGTCGCTGCGCGACGAGGAGCTCGACGTGAACTTCCGTACGACGTAGACCAGTCCACCGACCAGGGCCACGAAGACCAGCAGCTTGAAGAGGAGGCCGATGACGAAGCCGACGACCGTGGCTATCAGTCCGCCGAAGACGACCAGGGCGATGACCGGCACCGCGATCCACTTCACCCACCACGGCATCCCCGCGAAGATCTCTCCCATCGAACTCAACCTCTCTGCATTCCGGCACCGTCCGGCCCCTCTGGTACCGGATCCCAATGTCCTGCACTCGATGCTAGGGCCGGCAGGGGTCCCGGCGGGGGCCTCGCATCCCTTGTCGTCCCCTGACTGATCCCCTAGGGAACCCCGAGGTCGCGGGTCAGCTTTCCGGGGGAGAGAACACCACCATCACCCTGAGGTCCTCGCTGATGTGGTGGAACTTGTGGGCGACTCCGGCCGGCACGTACACCACGCTGCCCCGGGCGACCTGGGTGGTCTCCATGCCCACGGTGATCGCGGCCCGGCCGCTGACCACGAAGTAGACCTCGTCCTGGTTGTGCGGCTGCTGCGGGTCCTGCGCGCCGGCGTCGAGCGCGTACAGGCCGACCGACATGTTCCGCTCACGCAGAAACTGGAGATAGGCACCGTCGTTGGCGGCGCGCTCCGCCTCCAGCTCGTCCAACCGGAATGCCTTCATCGACTCAGTCCACCCTCGTCAGTGCCGTACTCGATCTCTTCTGCCACGATCAGACACATGAAGAATTTCCTAGTCAAGACGATCGCCAACGCGGGTGCCCTGGCGGTCGCCGTCTGGTTGCTGGACAAGATCACCCTGACCGGTGACAGCACCAGCAAGAAGGTCTGGACGCTGATCCTCGTCGCCCTGGTCTTCGGCCTGGTGAACTTCCTGGTCAAGCCGATCGTGCAGGTGCTCACCTTCCCGCTGTTCCTGCTCACGCTCGGCCTGTTCACGCTGATCGTCAACGCGTTGATGCTGTTGCTGACCTCGTGGCTCGCGGACAAGCTCGACCTGAGCTTCCACGTCGAGGGGTTCTGGACCGCCGTGCTGGGCGGCCTGATCATCTCGATCGTCTCCTGGGCCCTGCACATCGTCCTGCCCGACGAGGACTGAGGAGGCATGACCTACCGGATCTGTTTCGTCTGCACGGGCAACATCTGCCGTTCCCCCATGGCGGAGTCGGTCTTCCGCGCCCGGATATCCGAGGCCGGCCTCGACGACCTGGTCGAGGTCGACAGCGCCGGAACCGGCGGCTGGCACGAGGGCGACGGCGCCGACCCGCGCACGGTGGCCGTCCTGGAGGAGCACGGGTACGACGGGACCCATACGGCCCGCCAGTTCCAGTCGTCCTGGTTCTCGCGGCTCGACCTCGTCATCGCCCTCGACGCCGGTCACCTGAAGGCCCTGCGGCTTCTCGCCCCGACCCCTGAGGACGCCTCGAAGGTGCGGCTGCTGCGCTCGTACGACCCGGTCGCGGGGGACGACCTCGACGTCCCGGACCCGTACTACGGGGGCCTGGACGGCTTCGAGGAGTGCCTTGAGATGGTGGAGGCAGCGAGCGAGGGCCTGCTCGCCGACGTGCGCGAGCGAACGGAAGGACAGGTGGCATGAGCGACAGGGCGACCGACGACGGCGAGGGCACACGCGCGGTGCGGGCCGGACTGCCTGACGCGGCCAAGAACGAACCGACCCTGCCCGGACCCGCCTTCGCCGCCCACTTCCACCTGCCGGGGGAGGTCGACGGCCCCTACACCTACGGCCGTGACACCAACCCGAGCTGGAGCCTGCTGGAGCGCGCCATCGGCGAACTGGAGGCGCCCGGACGGTCCGACGTGGAGACGCTGGTCTTCGCCTCGGGCATGGCCGCCGTCTCCGCCGTGCTCTTCTCGCAGCTGCGTTCCGGGGACACGGTCGTCCTGCCCGGCGACGGCTACCAGGTGCTGCCGATGGTCCGGGCCCAGATGGAGGCCTACGGCATCGAGGTGCGCACCGCGCCGACCGGCGGCGACGCCCAGCTCGACGTCCTCGACGGGGCGCGGCTGCTGTGGATCGAGAGCCCGTCCAACCCCGGGCTCGACGTGTGCGACATCCGGCGGCTCGTCGGGGCGGCACACGCGCGTGGGGCACTCGTCGCCGTGGACAACACGCTTGCCACACCGCTCGGACAGCGCCCGCTGGAGCTCGGTGCGGACTTCTCCGTCGCCAGCGGCACCAAGCAGCTCACGGGGCACGGAGACGTCCTCCTGGGGTACGTCACCGGTCGCGAGGGCGAGGCCATGGACGCGGTGCGCCGCTGGCGGAAGATCGTCGGGGCGATCGCCGGGCCGATGGAGGCCTGGCTCGCACACCGTTCCATCGCCACGCTCCAGATGCGGGTCGACCGCCAGAACGCGAGCGCGCTCGTGCTCGCCCAGGCGCTGCGGGAGCGACCCGAGGTGACGGGACTGCGCTACCCGGGACTGCCTGACGATCCCTCGCACAAGATCGCTTCGCAGCAGATGCGCCGCTACGGGTGCGTGGTCTCCTTCACGCTGCCCACGCGCGCGCGTGCCGAGCGTTTCCTCGACGCGCTGCGGCTCGTCGACGACGCGACGAGCTTCGGCGGGGTGCGCTCCACCGCCGAGCGGCGCCGACGCTGGGGCGGGGACGACGTGCCGGAGGGCTTCATCCGCTTCTCGGTCGGAGCCGAGGATCCCGAGGACCTGGTGGCGGATGTGCTGCGGGCACTGGACGAGTCGGCCGACTGAGTTGCGGTCACGGCTCTACGGACGTCCGTCCATGTCCGCCTACGTACGACGGACGGTCCGAGCCTCCCCCCTCGTGGCTCGGACCGTCCCGGTTCCGCGCGCGAAGAACCTCGCGAACAAGGCTAATTGACTCTCTGTCAGTGTCCAATCACAGTAGCGACAGAGACCTATCGACATATTTATAGTTGGGCCCTGCCTCGATGCCGGGAGAAGGGCAGGGAAGGGGAGGCGTCGCCATGGATCTGGCCCTGCTGCGCACCTTTGTGACGGTGCACCGGGCCGGTTCCTTCACCCGCGCCGCCGCCCTGCTCGGCCTGTCGCAGCCGGCCGTCACCTCGCAGATCCGCACCCTGGAGCGGCAGTTGGGCCGCCCTCTGTTCTTACGGCAGGCCCGCGGTGTGACTCCGACGAGCATCGGTGACGAACTCGCCCACAAGGCCGCCCCGCATCTCGACGCCCTGGTGGAGATCACCGAGACCGGGCTCGACGATGAGTCCTCCCTGCGCACCCTGCACCTCGCAGGCCCTCCCGAGTTCACCGCCGAACGGGCACTGCCCGCGCTCACCGAGCTGACCGGCGAGGACGGCCAGGCCTTTGCCCTGCGAGCCTCCTTCGGAAACGCCGAGGAGACCCTGGAAGGGCTCGCCGCCGGGCATCATGATCTGGCCATCTGCACGGCCCGTCCGCGCGGCCCGCTGCTCACCGCCAGCACGCTCTGCGACGAGGAGCACGTCCTGGTCGCCGCGCCGGCCTGGGCCGACCAGATCGGATCGGGGGCGGAGACGGAGGGCGCGTCGGCCACCGGACGAGCGCCCGCCTTCGAGGGGGTCCCCGTGATCGAGGTGCATGAGTCGCTCCCGTTCGTCTCGCGCTACTGGGCCGCCGTCTTCGACTCCCGCCCGGCCGCCCCGGGCACCGTGGTCGTCCCTGACCTTCGTGCGGCGCTCGCCTGCGCCGTCGCGGGCGCCGGACTCGCGGTCTTGCCCCGCTACCTGTGCGCGACCGCCCTGCAACGCGGAGACGTCGTCGCGCTGCACGAGCCCCCCGTTCCACCGCTGCGGACGTACTTCCTGGTGGTCCGTACCGGGACCCTGGCCATGCCGCACATCGCACGGGCACACGAATGGCTGCTCCGAGCCGCTGCCGACTGGGGCTGACCAGGCATTTTGCGAGCTTCACCGAGCGAGTCCGGCCGGTGACACCACGCGATGTTTCACGTGGAACCATCCGGGCCACATTCCACCCATGACCGTCCGACCCGTGGTCAAGCGCACCGCACGTGCCGTCCTGCTCGATGGTGACGACCTGATCCTGATCAAGCGCACCAAGCCCGGCATGGATCCCTACTGGCTGACTCCCGGCGGTGGAGTCGAGCCGACAGACACGACCGTGATCGACGCCCTGCACCGTGAGGTGTACGAGGAGCTCGGCGCCAAGATCACCGACGTCGTCCCCTGCTTCGTGGACACCGTCGAGCACATCGGCGACAGCGGCAGCACGACCGGCGTGAAGGTTCAGCACTTCTTCGTCTGCCACCTGGAGTCGATGGACCCGTCGCTGCGGCACGGGCCTGAAGTGGACGAGCCGATCGGGGAGTACGAGATCGTGCGCGTCCCGTTCACCCGGGTCGGGATCGCCTCCGTGCACCTCGTCCCGCTCTCCCTGCGGCACTATCTGGACGGCAACATCGAGGGCGTACGGGCCATGCACGCTCCGGACCTGGGCTGAAGCGCCGACAGGTACTACAGGGCCCCGCGCGGGCTGCGGATCACTGCGCCAGGACGAGCTCCTCCACGGAGTCATGGCGTATGCGTTCCGAGGGAATCCCGATGGACCTGAGCGTGTCGACACCGCTACGGATCATCCCGGGCGGCCCCGAGAGGTAGGCGTCGTACTCGTGCCAGGGGCCGTATTCGCGCACGGCGTCCGGGAGCAGCCGGGGCTGCCGGTCGACGACGGCACGCACTGACAGCCAGGGGTGCGACTGCTGAAGCCTGAGCATCGTGTCCAGGTCGTACAGGTCGTGATCGGTACGAGCGCCGTAGAAGACGTTGACCGAACGCTGTGCGCCGTGTTCGGCGACGTCCTCGACCAGCGCCTTGATCGGGGCGATGCCGGTGCCGCCGCCCAGGCACAGCAGGCCGCGGTCGCTGGTGTGGTCCACGGTCATCGATCCGGTCGGCGGACCGAGCCGGATGATGTCGCCCGGCCGGGCGCGGTGCACCAGGGCGCCTGAGACCCAGCCCGCGGGGAGGGCCTTCACATGGAACGACAGCAGACCGTCTGAGCGGGGGGCCGAGGCGAAGGAGTAGTGCCGCCAGATGCGCGGCCACCATGGCGTCTCCACGCTCGTGTACTGGCCGGCGACGAAGGGATAGGGCTGGTCGGGTCTGACGGTGACGACGGCGACGTCCCGGGTCCTCAGGTCGTGCGAGACGATCTCCGCGAACCACCAGGCCGGGGCCCGTAGTTCGTCCGTGGCGGCCGCGTCGATCATCACCTGCGAGATCTTCGTGTACGTCCGTACCCAGGCCGCTTCCGTCTCCGCGTCCCAGACGCCGGGGGCGTACTTGCTCAGCGCGCCGATGAGGCATTCGCCGACGGCCGGGTAGTGCTCCGGACGCGTGCCGTACTTGCGGTGGCCCCGGCCCAGGTTCTGGAGATAGGCGACCAGCACAGGGGTGTTGTCGATGTGCTCGGCGGCGGTGAGCAGCGCCTTGAGCAGGCGGTCCCGCTGTGCGTCCATGGCCGCCGGGAACAGCGGGCGCAGGTAGGGGTGGCGTACGAAGAGCAGTGCGTAGAAGTACGAGGTGACCTGGTCGGCCACGTCGGCGATCCCGGCCATGGTGCGACGGATGAGCACGGCGTCCGGGGACGGCGGCTGGTCGCTCTGGGGCAGGTGAGCGTAGTGCGAGAAGGAGGGCTTGTGCGTCGGGGCCTGGAATGCCTGCCCCGCCCTGCGGGGTGAGGCTGCGGGCCGGGGCGCCGGAACAGGTGCGGCCTGCCGGTGTGTCGGGTCCGCTTCGGCGTCCGTGCCGGGCGCTGCCTCCGGTTCCCTGTGTGGAGCGAACCAGCCAGTCCCGATCTCGGAAGTGCCGTTGCCGCCCTCGGAAGTGCCGTCGCCCGACATGGCGGTCGGAGCGTCCATGGTGTGCCTCGCCTCGAACATCGTTCGGTCGGTCTGCGCTCTTCCTCGGTCGGAAGATGCCTGCCTTCCCCCGCAGACAGCTGTCCGCTCGGCATCACGGCCAACGCAGCCACATGACACCCGCATTCGCGGTCCTCACGGACAAGGAGGCGAGAGCGTGGCATCGGCCGCAGTACTCTCACCGCAGCGTCCCACCGCGTGCGGACGCCTGGCCTCATAACCACAAACGCGGGTCTTCGATCTCTCCGTCCCGTTAGGCTGCATTGCCCCGCTCCAGTCCGTACCGAGAGGTCGCACCCCTATACGAAATGGAACCGGAGCCGACCCTACCGGTCCCCACGAGTCCCGCACGGGAGAACCGTCCATCGCGACAACTACCTTGCGACGCGCACCAGTTCATAGGCGTCCCACAGATCCTTACCCGTGTAGGAATGCGTTGAGATCTCGGACAGGTGATGGTCGGCATTGACCGCCACGGAGACCGGCACCGCACCGAACAGGTCCTTGTCTGAGGACGAGTCGCCATAGGCAATGCAGTCCGCCCGCGTCACGCCGAACTCCGCGCACAACCGGTCCGCGATGAGGACTTTGGCTGCGGCACTCAGGACTCCGGTCGGATCGACGGGTTCGACGAAGGGAACGGCCGGAAAGCGGGAGCCGTATGCGGCATGGGCTCCCCAGCCGGTGAGTCGCTCCACGAAGAAGGACGGCGAAAGCGAGATCACCGCGCAGTAGTCGCCCTGCGCCCTGATTTCGGCCCAGACCTCACGGATGCGCGCCAGCCATGGGGCCCTCTCAAAGGCCGTGGCCACGTGTGCTTCGGTCAGCGCCGCCCACAGCGTGTACACCTGCTGCGCATATTCGGGCGGACCGATCAGCCCGGCACCGATGGCCCGGTCGAGCGCCACCGCCTCGGCTTCGAGTCCTAGCTGCCGGGAGATCTCCACGGGTGCGGTGGTCCCGTGCAGCAATGTGCCGTCGAGGTCGAAAAGATGAAGTCTCGCCACGGCCCCGAGGCTAATGGCACCTTCACACCGACCTCGGGGTAGTGGCACATGAGTACGGTGAGACGTCAGAGCCACTCAGGGTTGATCACCGAATGGTCGCTGTTCTTCGATGTTTCACGTGAAACACCCGGCACCTGTTCGCACGATGTGCGCTTGGCTACGACATGGCCAAAAGCTCGTACCTGCCCTTGGAAACAGGTGGACGCCGAGTGTGCCCGTCGGACAGCCTGACCTGCGTGCCGACTCCTTCTCTCGCCGCTCTCCCCATCCGCCGTCTGACGCTCCGCGATCTCACCGCCTGCGCCGACTTGTCCCAGGACCGGGGGTGGCCGCGTGAGGAACACAAATGGGGCTTCCTCCTCGCGGCCGGAAAGGGCTACGGCATCGACGACCCCGAGGGAGGCCTCGTCACCGCGTGCGTCGTCACGGAGTACGGCCCGTACAACCAACCCGACCTGGGCGCGATCGGGATGGTGCTGGTCGCCGAACGGCACGCCCGGCAGGGCGTGGGGCGTCGGCTCATGCAACACGTCCTGTCCTTGATGGGCACCACCCCGCTGACCCTGCACGCCACGCCCTATGGCCGTCCGCTCTACGAGGAGTTGGGCTTCAAGGTCATCGGCCGGGCGGAGATGCTCAAGGGGCACTTCACACCAGGCGGCTCCGCATCGACGGTGCGTACTCGTGCGGCCACCGCCGAGGATCTCGCCGCCATCCTCCAGCTCGACGAGGAAGTGCTCGGCACCGATCGCACGCACCTCGTCACCCGGCTGCCCGCCTTCGCCGACCAGTTGCGCGTCGTCGAGGAGAGCGGCCGGATCACCGGATACGCGGCCGCCTGGCCCAACATGGACACCCACGTCGTGGGGCCGTTGGTCGCCCGTGACACCGAGACGGCCCAGGCACTCCTCGCATCCCTGGCCACCGGCACCGATCGTCCGCTGCGCACCGACATCGACGTACGGCACGAAGAGCTGCGGGCGTGGGCCCAGGAGCGAGGCCTTGCTCCGGTCGCCTACAACGCGGTCATGGCGTACGGGATCTCCGAGCTGCCGGGGGACTGGAAGCGGCGCTTCGCTCCGCTGACAGTGGCGGCGGTCTGAACCACAGGTGTACGACGGCGCCGGTCCCCCGGGTCAGGGGATCCGGCGCCGTCGACGTTGTCCTGTTGCCGCTCAGTGATGCACGGCAGGCCTCTGTCCGGCAGGAGTCGCACCGGCCACCACGGAGCTGGGAGCACTGCCCCTGCGCTCCAGCGCGGCCGAGAGGAACGCGAGCAGCAGGGCTGCCGCGGCCAGGGCGGCACCCACCCAGTTCGGGGCGGTGTAGCCGAAGCCGGCCGCGATGACCAGTCCGCCGAGCCAGGCCGAGAGGGCGTTGCCAAGGTTGAAGGCGCCGATGTTGACGGCCGAGGCGAGCGTCGGAGCGTCGTGCGCCTGGTCGAGCACCCGCTTCTGCAAGGGGGGCACGGCGGCGAAGCCGAGCGCACCGATGAGGGCGATCGTGACGCCGGCCAGGACCTTGTGGTGCGCGGTCAGCGTGAAGAGCGCGAGTACGACGGCCAGGGCGCCCAGCGAGACGTAGAGCAGGGGCATCAGCGCGCGGTCGGCGTACCTGCCACCGACGAGGTTGCCGCCGACCATGCCGAGCCCGAAGAGGACCAGCAGCCAGGTGACCGAGCCGTCGGCGAAACCGGCCACGTGGGTCATCATCGGCGCGATGTAGGTGATGGCGGCGAAGACTCCGCCGAAGCCGAGGACGGTCATCGCCATGGCGAGCAGGACCTGGGCGTTCTTGAAGGCGGCCAGTTCGTGACGCAGACGTACCCCTTCGGGCCGGGGCATCTCGGGGACGAGCCGGGCGATGCCCGCGAGGCCCGCGACACCGAGCGCGGCGACGAGCGTGAAGGTGAGCCGCCAGCCCGCGGTCTGTCCGATCAGCGTTCCCAGCGGAACGCCGACGACATTGGCGACGGTCAAGCCGGTGAACATCATCGAGATGGCTCCGGCCTTCTTGTCCGGGGCGACGAGGTCGGCGGCGACGACCGACCCGATGCCGAAGAAGGCTCCATGAGCGAGGGAGGCGATGACGCGGCCGATCAGCATGACACTGAACACGGGGGCGAGGGCGGAGAGCAGGTTGCCGACGATGAACAGCCCCATCAGCAGCATCAGCATCCGCTTGCGGGAGACCCTGGTGCCCAGTGCGGTCATGAGCGGGGCACCGAGCATGACGCCCAGCGCGTAGCCGGTGACCAGGAACCCGGCGCTGGGGATGGAGACCCCGAAGTCGTCCGCGACCTCGGGCAGCAGGCCCATGATCACGAACTCTGTCGTGCCGATTCCGAAGGCCCCGATCGCGAGAGCCAGAAGCGCGAGCGGCATGGGGGTGACACCTTCCCAGACGATTGCAGGAGCATGTTGCGCTCATCCACAATAATTGCAGACGCGCTATATATGCAAACGCTGGCTACTCTCCCGCTCCGCTTCCGCCCCCTAGCCCCCGCGTAGGGTGCCGCTCATGCAAGATCTTGAAATACGGCCCGCCACGGCGGACGACGTCCCCGCCATCGTGGCGATGCTCGCCGACGACCCCCTGGGTGCCGAGCGGGAGTCACCGGGCGACCTGACCCCCTACCTGGCCGCGCTGGAGCGCCTCACCTCCGACCCGAACCAGCATCTGGTGGTGGCCACCCGAGAGGACCGCGTCGTGGGCACCCTTCAGCTCACCGTCGTTCCAGGACTGTCCCGGCGCGGTGCCACCAGGTCGATCATCGAGGGGGTACGCGTCCACGCCGACGAGCGCGGCAGCGGGCTCGGGACCCTGCTCATCGAATGGGCGATCGAGGAATCCCGGCGCCACCGGTGCCGGCTGGTGCAGTTGACGTCCGACACCACCCGCACGGACGCCCACCGCTTCTACGAACGGCTCGGTTTCACGGCCTCGCACGTGGGCTTCAAGCTGGCCCTCTGAGCTGCCGGAGCTCTCCGGGCGACTATCCGATGCCACGCCATCCCTGCGGGTCCACTCCCCCCGGCACGGAGGCCTCCTGGTCGTAGGGCTGCCGGGTGAACACGAACGACCCGAGGTCGAGGTGATCCACGGACCCGTCAGGCCGTCGTACGGCCGTCAGGAGCTCCCCCTCGAAATAGTCCTCCAGCCCCGTCCAGGTGCCGTCACCGTTGGCCCGGAACCGCGAACGACGGCCGGCACCGGACAGAGGCTCCAGCGAAGCGAGTCCGTCCGCCGTCAGCCGCAGGGCGAATCCGTGCGTCCCCCAGTACCACTGCCCCGCCAACTCCAGTGCGGGCGCGTCGGCTTCGCGCAGGGGACGCCAGGGCTCGGGGATCCTGGGCTCGGCCTCGGCGACGATCCGCACGAGGTCGGCACCGACCGTGGACAGCAGCGGGCCGGAAGTGCAGTTGGCGAGCACGACCGCGGCGACATCGTCCTCCACCCCGATCGTCAGGTTCGCCAGGAAGCCGGGCAGCGAGCCCGAATGCCCCACCAGCAACCGCCCCGCACGATGCTGCACCTGCAACCCGAGCCCGTAAGAAGCACCGTCGGCGAGGTCCTCGATCCCCGGCGGAGCCGCGGGCGTCCGCATCTCCCGCACGGTCTCCGCGCTCAGCACGCGGTCGTCGCCGTTCGTCAGGAAACCCGCGAAGCGCGCCAAGTCGGCCGTGGTGGACCACAGCTGCCCCGCGGGAGCCATCCGCCCGAGGTCCTCGGCGGGTTCCGGCAGCATCACGTCGGCCCATGGATGCACGGCCCAACCACCGGCGTGCGGCGCCTCGGGACGAACCCCAGTGCGGTCGAGTCCCAGCGGTACGAGGACCTCCCGCCGCAGGACCTCCTCCCACGGAGCCCCGCGCAGCCTCTCGACCAGCGCGCCCAGCAGGGTGTATCCGGGGTTCGAGTAGTGGAAGCGGCGCCCCACCGGATGCAGCAACGGCTGCTCACCCAGCACGTCGGCGAGTTCGGGGCGCAGTGAGCCGGACGTACGTTCCCACCAGGGGGCGGGCGATTCGGCCGCCAGTCCACCGGTGTGGGCGAGCAGTTCGGCGACGGTGGCCTCCCCCGCCCCCGTGCCGGGCAGATGCTTCTCGAGGGGGTCGCCGAGGTCGAGCAGCCCCTCGTCCCGCAGTCGCAGGACGAGAACGGCGGTGAAGGTCTTGGTGATCGACCCGATGCGGTACTGCACGGTCTCGTCCGGCCCGTGCCCGTCCACCGACGTGCGGGACCCGTGCCACACGGCCCGTCCGCCCCGTACGACCGCCGCCACCAGCGAGGGCGCCCTCCCCTCGGCCTGGGCCACGGCGATCCGGTGCAGCAGCGCCCTGCGCGTGCCGGGAAGCAGCTCTTCCTGAGATGTCGTCATGCCCCCAGTCCATCCCGCGAGGGCCCCGTACGTCGACTTCTTAAGCCCGACGTCGACATCGGGTGGCTTACCCCGTGGCGGCCGCGTACACCGCGCTGAGCCACGAGCACGAGGACCGCCGGCGCACCCAGATCGCGCACCGATGAGTTTCCCGCGCCACCCTGGTCTCCACACCGGACACCCGGGGACGGAAGGCTGGGCCATGCGAAAACTCATCTACGGCATGAACCTGACCCTGGACGGCTTCATCGCCGCGCCCGGCGACGACATCAGCTGGGGCGGCCCGCGCAACCATGAGCTGTTCCAGTGGTGGCTCGACTACGAGCGGGCGAGTGGCGTGACGCTGTACGGACGCAAGCTGTGGGAGGCGATGAGCTCCCACTGGCCGACCGGCGACCAGCAGCCGGACGCCACTCCGGCGGAGATCGAGTTCGCGCGGAACTGGCGGGACACGCCGAAGGTGGTGTTCTCCTCAACGCTCGACAAGGTCGACTGGAACGCCCGTCTTGTCACAGGCGACGCGATCGCCGAGATCACCCGGCTCAAGTCCGAGGACACCGGCCCCATGACCATCGGCGGAGCGACGCTCGCCGGGGCAGCCATGCGCGCCGGACTGATCGACGAGTACGCGGTCGTCGCCCACCCGGTCCTGGTGGGCAGCGGCACGCCGTTCTTCGCCGCGCTGGACACCTGGGTGAACCTGAATCTGCTGGAGACCCGGACCTTCCCGGGTGGCGTGGTCCTGAGCAGGTACGAGACGCGCCGCTGAGAGGCGGCTCCCCTCGCACCCGTCAGGTCTGAGCCATGTCCACGAAGCGGGAGTAGTGGCCCTGGAAGGCGACGGTGATCGTGGCCGTCGGGCCGTTACGGTGCTTGCCGACGATGATGTCCGCCTCGCCCGCGCGCGGTGACTCCTTCTCGTAGGCGTCCTCGCGGTGCAGCAGGATCACCATGTCGGCGTCCTGCTCGATAGAACCGGACTCACGCAGGTCGGACACCATCGGCTTCTTGTCCGTGCGCTGCTCGGGACCACGGTTGAGCTGCGAGAGCGCGATCACCGGGACCTCCAGCTCCTTGGCCAGGAGCTTGAGGTTACGGGACATGTCCGACACCTCCTGCTGACGGCTCTCCTGGCGCTTGGAGCCGCCGGCCTGCATCAGCTGGAGATAGTCGATGATCACGAGCTTGATGTCGTTGCGCTGCTTCAGCCGCCGGCACTTCGCCCGGATCTCCATCATCGACAGGTTCGGGGAGTCGTCGATGTAGAGCGGCGCGGAGGACACCTCGGGCATCCGACGGGCCAGCCGGGTCCAGTCCTCGTCGGTCATGGTGCCCGAACGCATGTGGTGCAGGGCCACTCTCGCCTCGGCCGACAGCAGTCGCATCGCGATCTCGTTGCGTCCCATCTCGAGGGAGAAGATGACGCTGGCGAGGTTGTTCTTGATGGACGCCGCGCGCGCGAAGTCCAGGGCGAGCGTGGACTTTCCCATGGCGGGGCGGGCCGCGATGACGATCATCTGGCCCGGGTGCAGGCCGTTGGTGAGCGAGTCGAGGTCCGTGAACCCGGTCGGCACACCGGTCATCTCACCGCTGCGCGAGCCGATCGCCTCGATCTCGTCGAGTGCACCCTCCATGATGTCGCCGAGCGGCAGGTAGTCCTCGCTGGTGCGCTGCTCGGTGACCGCGTAGATCTCGGCCTGCGCCCGGTTGACGATCTCGTCGACGTCGTCGTCCGCCGCGTATCCCATCTGGGTGATGCGGGTACCGGCCTCGACCAGGCGGCGCAGGACGGCGCGCTCATGGACGATCTCCGCGTAGTACTCGGCGTTGGCCGCCGTGGGCACGGTCTGGACGAGGGTGTGCAGATACGATGCGCCGCCCACCTTGTTGATCTCACCGCGTTTGGTGAGTTCGGCGGCGATGGTGATGGGGTCGGCCGGCTCGCCCTTGGCGTAGACGTCCAGGATCGACTGGAAGATCGTCTCGTGGGCGGGCTTGTAGAAGTCGTGGCCCTTGATGACCTCGACGACGTCGGCGATGGCGTCCTTGGACAGCAGCATGCCGCCGAGGACGGACTGCTCGGCGTCCAGGTCCTGGGGCGGGACCCGCTCGAAGGCCGTGCCTCCGCCGTCCCACTCGCTGTCCCTGCCCCGGTCGTGCTGCTCGTCCCGGCCACGGCCTCCGTCGCCGCGGCGGCGCGAGGACGGCAGACGATCACTGGGCCCGCTGTCGGCCCACGGGTCGTCCAAGGGCTCGGAAATACTCACCGAGCCACCTCCTCCCGTCCGCCGAGCGGACCCTCGCCGTGCTTCTCATTTCTACGGCACGGCACTGACAAATGAGACGCCCAACTCCGGTTCTGGCGCGTCGGGTTTGTGATGATTTCCAGGCCGACGGACGGAGCGGGCGCCGGACCACCGTAGGCCCGCGGGCACCGTCAGCCAATCTGGTTATCCACAGGCCATGTGGACGACGGCCCGGATGCTGTGGAGAACTCCGCAAAACCTGTGCACGACCCGGTGGACAGTCCTGTGAACAAGCCCGGCACTCTTCTTAAAGAACCACGTTGACCTGGGCTTTCGCCGTCCACCGGCTGTGCAGAAGAAAAACTTTCCCAGTCGGCTCAAGATCAGTTCGAGCTGTTCGTCACAGCGCGCACCATGCGCACACAGGTAAGGGTTCAATGAGCATTGCATCTCTTACCTGTGGACGATTAGATTGGTGCACATGACACAGGCGTCCGCAGCCCCCAAGGCGACTCGGCGACAGCACGACCGCGAGATCGTCGCACTCGCCGTTCCGGCCTTCGGCGCACTCGT
This sequence comes from Streptomyces sp. NRRL B-3229, assembly GCF_000719505.1. NCBI lineage: Bacteria > Bacillati > Actinomycetota > Actinomycetes > Kitasatosporales > Streptomycetaceae > Streptomyces > Streptomyces sp. NRRL B-3229. Next base: position 211,282 of record NZ_JOGP01000009.1, read on the forward strand.
CGCCGAACCCCTCTTCGTGATGGCCGACAGCGCGATCGTCGGCCATCTGGGGACCGCACAACTCGCCGGCCTCGGCATCGCCTCGGCCCTCCTCACGACGGCCGTCAGCGTTTTCGTCTTCCTCGCCTACGCCACCACGGCCGCGGTCGCCCGACGGGTGGGAGCAGGCGACCTCCAGGCCGCCATCCGCCAGGGCATGGACGGCATTTGGCTCGCCCTGCTGCTCGGGGCCGCCGTCATCGCCGTGTTCGTCCCCACCGCGCCCTCGATCGTGGAGCTCTTCGGCGCCTCCCACACCGCGGCCCCCTACGCCATCACCTACTTGCGGATCTCAGCACTCGGCATCCCCGCCATGCTGGTGGTTCTCGCCGCGACCGGAGTACTGCGCGGACTTCAGGACACCAGAACTCCTCTGTACGTCGCCGTCGCCGGCTTCGTAGCCAACGGCGTCCTCAACGCGGCCCTCGTCTACGGCGCAGATCTCGGCATCGCCGGCTCCGCCTGGGGCACGGTCATCGCCCAGTTCGGCATGGCGGCCGTCTATCTTGTGGTCGTCGTCCGCGGAGCCCGCAGACATGGAGCTTCCCTGCGTCCCGACGCCGCCGGGATCAGGGCCTCGGCTCAGGCCGGCGCTCCCCTTCTGGTTCGCACGCTTTCCCTGAGGGCGATCCTGATGATCGCGACAGCCGTGGCGGCCCGCCTCGGCGATGCCGACATCGCCGCCCACCAGATCATCCTGTCTCTGTGGAGCCTGCTCGCCTTCGCCCTGGACGCGATCGCCATCGCCGGGCAGGCCATCATCGGTCGCTATCTGGGCGCCGGTGACAGAGACGGTGCCCGTCAGGCCTGCCGTCGGATGGTGGAGTGGGGCATCGCTGTCGGCATCGTCCTGGGAGTGCTGGTCGTGCTCGCCCGGCCCCTGTTCCTGCCCCTGTTCACCAGTGACTCCACGGTCCAGGACGCCGCACTGCCCGCTCTGGTGATCGTGGCTCTCTCCCAGCCGATCTGCGGTGTGGTCTTCGTTCTGGACGGCGTCCTCATGGGTGCCGGCGACGGACCGTACCTGGCCTGGGCCATGGTGGTCACCCTGGCCGTCTTCACTCCGGCTGCTCTGCTCGTCCCGGTCCTGGGCGGCGGTCTCACGGCCGTGTGGGCAGCGATGACGCTGATGATGGCAGTCCGCATGCTGACGCTGTGGCTGCGAACCCGCTCGGGTCGCTGGATCGTCACGGGCGCGACCCGCTGACCGTTTCACGTGAAACATCGCGGGCCGTCACGTTTCACGTGAAACACGATGCCCTTCCCGTTGGTTCGAGCATGCGAAAGGGGCCGCACCTTCAACGGTGCGGCCCCTTTCCCAACTGCTCAAGCGAGACGCAACTGCTCAAGCCAGACGCGGCGATCAGGCCGCGACGACCTCGATGTTGACCTTGGCGGCAACCTCGGGGTGCAGACGCACGGACGTCTCGTGGGCGCCCAGGGTCTTGATGGGCGAGCCCAGCTCGATGCGGCGCTTGTCGACCTCGGGGCCACCGGAAGCCTTGATCGCGGAAGCGATGTCGGCCGGGGTGACGGAACCGAAGAGACGACCGGCGTCGCCGGACCGGACGGCCAGGCGGACCTTGACGCCCTCGAGCTGCGCCTTCACCTGGTTGGCCTGCTCGATGGTCTGGATCTCGTGGATCTTGCGAGCACGACGGATCTGCTCGACGTCCTTCTCGCCGCCCTTGGTCCAGCGGATCGCGAAGTTCCGCGGGATCAGGTAGTTGCGAGCGTAACCGTCCTTGACGTCGACGACGTCGCCCGCGGCACCGAGGCCGGAGACCTCGTGGGTGAGGATGATCTTCATTAGTCGGTCACCCTTCCCTTATCGCGCGGTGGAGGTGTAGGGCAGCAGCGCCATCTCACGGCTGTTCTTGACGGCCGTGGCGACGTCACGCTGGTGCTGCGTGCAGTTGCCGGTCACGCGGCGGGCACGGATCTTGCCGCGGTCGGAAATGAACTTCCGCAGCATGTTCGTGTCCTTGTAGTCCACGTACGTGACCTTGTCCTTGCAGAAAGCGCAGACCTTCTTCTTAGGCTTGCGCACAGGCGGCTTCGCCATGGTGTTTCTCCTGTGTGATCAAGAAGTGTGGGTACGACCCACCCCTCGGCCCGAGGCCTAGAAGGGGGGCTCGTCCGAGTAGCCGCCGCCACCGCCGCCGGAGTTTCCACCCCAGCCGCCACCGCCACCGCCCTGGTTGCCACCGGCGGGAGCGCTGGTGGCCCACGGGTCGTCAGCGGGAGCGCCGCCGCCCTGCTGACCGCCGCCGGAGTTTCCACCCCAGCCGCCGCCACCCTGGCCGCCACCGCCACCGCCGCTGTAACCGCCCTGGCCACCCCGACCGGCACCGCCGGCCGTCTTGGTGACCTTGGCCGTGGCACTGCGCAGGCTGGCGCCGACTTCCTCGACGTCCAGCTCGTAGACCGTGCGCTTGACGCCCTCACGGTCCTCGTAGGACCGCTGCTTCAGCCGGCCCTGCACGATGACGCGCATGCCTCGCTGAAGCGACTCGGCGACGTTCTCCGCCGCCTGACGCCAGACGGAGCAGGTCAGGAACAGGCTCTCGCCGTCCTTCCACTCGTTCGTCTGACGGTCGAAGGTGCGGGGGGTGGACGCGACACGGAACTTCGCGACCGCCGCACCGGAAGGGGTGAAGCGCAGCTCGGGGTCGTCGACAAGATTGCCGACGACCGTGATGACGGTCTCGCCTGCCATGGGGAACCTCTCGGCGGGTTTGCTGCTCTGGCTGCTTGGTTGCTGCTACTCGAATCCCGGGATCAGCTGAGCGGGAGAGCTCAGTGGGTCTCGGGGCGGAGGACCTTGGTCCGGAGGACCGACTCGTTCAGGTTCAGCTGTCGGTCGAGCTCCTTGACGATCGCGGGCTCAGCCTGCAGATCGATGACCGAGTAGATGCCCTCGGGCTTCTTCTTGATCTCGTACGAGAGACGACGACGGCCCCAGGTGTCGACCTTCTCGACCTTGCCGTTGCCCTCACGGACGACGGAGAGGAAGTTCTCGATCAGGGGGGCGACGGCGCGCTCCTCCAGATCGGGGTCGAGGATGACCATCACCTCGTAGTGACGCATGTGGAACCCACCTCCTTTGGACTCAGCGGCCACGGTCGTTCCGTGGCAGGAGGGTTGTGATGCGTACGCAACGGTATCGGCCGCCACTGACAATCGGGGCTCCCTTGCGGTAGACCCGGTCGTGACATGGGCAGACACCTTGCAGACGGTACAGACTACCCGCACACCGGCTTCCGGTTGAAATCCGGCCTCGGGGACCGTCACTCTGTACACATCGGGTGTGTATGGCGCTACGATGCGCCGCCTTCCGCAGGAGGTGCCCTATGGCACAGGCAATGCGACCCAACACCGCCGGAGGCCTCTTCGCCACGGACGGAAAGCCCCATCCCCTCCAGGACACCCTGCTCGCGGTGACCCTGGTGCTGGGCATCACGGCGTTCGTGACGGCGATGTTCCACAACCTGCACCTGCTCAGCTCCTGGACCGGCCTGGTGGGCATCCTCACCGGCGCGTACGGCCAGTGGATCTCGGAGACGACCAGGGAGCGCTTCGGACTGATCCTGGGTCTGGGCGCGGCCGCGGTCGGCTTCTTCCTCGGCATGGCGCACGGCGGCCTCTTCGGTGGGGTCATCAGCTGACGCCACGGGCACCCGCCCCTCGACAACCACCCAAAGCACCGCGGAACGCCTCGGTGGCCCCACAGCCGGGACGCAGGTGCCGTATGCCCAGTCGGGGCGCTCGTCAGGCGCAGTAGGCTTCGGCGCGAGAGCCGGAGCCCCTGTACCCATGGGGACACACCAGCCCGAGGAGCGCCCCGAATGAGCCTGACCCTGAGGACGATCAGCCGCGAGCAGCATCTGGCCTACATCCAGAGCCTGCCCTCGGCGAGCCACATGCAGGTTCCTGCCTGGGCAGACGTCAAGGCGGAGTGGCGCTCCGAGAGCCTCGGCTGGTTCGACGAGAAGACAGGCGAACTGGTGGGCGCGGGTCTCGTCCTCTACCGCCAGCTGCCCAAGATCAAGCGCTACCTCGCCTATCTGCCCGAGGGCCCGGTCATCAACTGGTTCGCGCCGAATCTGACCGAGTGGCTGGAACCGATGCTCGCGCACCTCAAGCACCAGGGCGCCTTCTCCGTGAAGATGGGCCCGCCGGTGATCATCCGGCGCTGGGAGGCCACCTCCATCAAGGCCGGCATCCAGAACCCGGACGTGAAGCGGCTGCGCGACGTCGAGGCCGACTTCATCGAGCCGCGCGCCTTCGAGGTCGCCGACAAGCTCCGCCGGATGGGCTGGCAGCAGGGCGAGGACGGGGGAGCCGGCTTCGGTGACGTCCAGCCGCGGTACGTCTACCAGGTGCCGCTCGCGAACCGCTCCCTGGAAGAGGTCCACAAGAACTTCAACCAGCTGTGGCGCCGCAACATCAAGAAGGCCGAGAAGGCCGGCGTCGAGGTCGTCCAGGGCGGCTACCAGGACCTCGAGGAATGGCAGCGGCTGTACGAGATCACCGCGGTCCGCGACCACTTCCGGCCGCGTCCGCTGTCGTACTTCCAGCGCATGTGGACGGCCCTCAACACCGAGGACCCCAACCGGATGCGGCTGTACTTCGCCCGCCACGAGGGCGTGAACCTGTCGGCGGCGACCATGCTGATCGTCGGCGGGCACGTCTGGTACTCCTACGGCGCCTCCGACAACATCGGCCGTGAGGTCCGGCCCTCGAACGCGATGCAGTGGCGGATGCTGCGCGACGCCTACGCCCTCGGCGCGACCGTCTACGACCTGCGGGGCATCTCCGACTCGCTGGACGAGACCGACCACCTCTTCGGTCTGATCCAGTTCAAGGTGGGCACAGGCGGCCAGGCGGCCGAGTACCTCGGCGAGTGGGACTTCCCGCTCAACAAGCTGCTCCACAAGGCGCTCGACATCTACATGTCGCGCCGCTGACGCCGCGCTCTTCGGTTCAATAGCTCGCATACCTCTGATACACCGCAGCCACCAGAAAGGTTCCGGGTCCGGCCATGGCGCTCACGCTCTACGTCGACACCGCGCGCTGGCGTGCGCACCACAAGCACGTGCAGGAGCAGTTCCCGGGACTCGTCCCGGTCTGCAAGGGCAACGGCTACGGCTTCGGACACGAGCGGCTGGCGGAGGAGGCCACCCGGCTGGGCTCGGACGTCCTCGCCGTCGGCACGACCTACGAGGCCGCTCGGATCAAGGACTGGTTCGGCGGTGACCTGCTGGTGCTGACGCCTTACCGACGGGGCGAGGAGCCCGTGCCCCTGCCTGACCGGGTGATCCGCTCGGTGTCGTCCATCGACGGGGTCTACGGCCTGGTGGGCGCCCGTGTGGTCGTCGAGGTGATGTCCTCGATGAAGCGGCACGGCATCAGTGAGCAGGAACTGCCGCAGTTGCACGCCGCCATAGAGAACGTCCGCCTGGAGGGCTTCGCGATCCACCTGCCGCTGGACCGCACCGACGGCTCGGACGCCGTCGAGGAGGTCATCGGCTGGATGGACCGGCTGCGCGCGGCCCGGCTGCCGCTGCACACCATGTTCGTCAGCCACCTCAAGGCCGAGGACCTCGCCCGGCTCCAGCAGCAGTTCCCGCAGACCCGCTTCCGGGCCCGCATCGGGACCCGGCTGTGGCTCGGGGACCACGACGCCACCGAGTACCGTGGCGCCGTCCTGGACGTCACCCGCGTCTCCAAGGGGGACCGCTTCGGCTACCGGCAGCAGAAGGCGGCCTCCGACGGCTTCCTGGTCGTCGTGGCGGGCGGCACCTCGCACGGTGTGGGCCTGGAGGCCCCGAAGGCCCTGCACGGCGTCATGCCGCGCGCCAAGGGAGTCGCCCGCGCCGGCCTGGCCACGGTCAACCGGAACCTTTCTCCGTTCGTCTGGGGCGGCAAGCAGCGCTGGTTCGCCGAGCCGCCGCACATGCAGGTCTCCATCCTCTTTGTGCCGTCGGACGCCCCGGAGCCGAAGGTCGGCGAGGAGCTGGTGGCCCATCTGCGCCACACCACCACGCAGTTCGACCGCATCGTCGACCGCTGAGCCGTCCAAGAGGCTCCGTGGAGACGCCGTAGAGACGCCGCCGCGGAGAAACAGCAAAAGGCCGTACAGGGCAGCCCCTGTACGGCCTTTCGTGTTGTGACACCCAGGCGTGTTCGCTCAAAGCGAACGGTCGGTGGTACCCGGTTCGCTGCCCCACTCCACCTGCGGTCCGTCGAAGTGCCCGGCGTGCCTTGGTCGATGGGCTGCGGCGCCGAGCACGAAGACGTCCTCCGCCCGGTCGAGCACACCGCCCGACGGATCGTCGTCGCCGGCCAGTCGCACCACGTCCCGCTCCGGCATGAGGATGTCGCGCAGGACCATCGCGCACAGGTAGGCCGTCCCCATCAGATGCAGCCCGATGGCCCAGTGGTAGCCGTCGGTCGGCAGACCCTTGTGGGCGTTGCCGCTGGTCGTGTACGCGAGGTACATCCAGATACCGAGGAAGTACGCCACCTCGCAGGCCTGCCAGATCAGGAAGTCCCGCCACTTGGGCCGGGCCAGTACGGCCAGCGGCACCAGCCACAGGACGTACTGCGGGGAGTAGACCTTGTTGGTGAGGATGAACGCGGCGACGATCAGGAACGCGAGCTGGGCGAAACGCGGCCGGCGCGGGGCGGTCAGCGTCAGTGCCGCGATGCCCGCGCAGGCCAGCAGCATCAGCAGCGTGGCGAAGGTGTTGACGGTCTCGGTGCTCAGCGGGTCGCTGGAGTTCTGGGCCATGATCAGCCAGAACGAGCCGAAGTCCACGCCCCGCTCCTGGCTGAACGTGTAGAACTTCGACCAGCCGTCGAAGGCGAAGAACATCACCGGCAGGTTCACCACGAGCCAGGAGACGACCGCGCCGCCCAGGGCCTTGCCGAAGTCCCGCCACTTGCCCGCCCGCCAGCACAGCACGAACAGCGGGCCGAGCAGGAAGACGGGATAGAGCTTGGCGGCCGTGGCGAGGCCCAGGAGGACGCCGAAGGCGAGCGAACGGCCGCGGGCCCACATCAGCATCGCGGAGGCCGTCAGAGCGACCGCCAACAGGTCCCAGTTGATGGTGGCGGTCAGCGCGAAAGCCGGCGCCAGTGCGACCAGCAGCCCGTCCCAGGGGCGACGGGCGTGCGTACGGCTCACGCAGACGACGATGACGGCCGCGCAGGCCATCAGCATCCCCGCGTTGACCATCCAGTACCACTGCTCCTGGTCCTGGATGCTGCCGCTGCCGGGTGTCAGCCAGGCGGCGACCTCCATGAACACGCCGGTCAGCACCGGGTATTCGAGGTACTGCATGTCACCGGGGAGCTTGTCGAAGTACGGGACGAGCCCGTCGGCGAAGCCCCGTCCCTGGTAGAGGTGCGGGATGTCGGAGTAGCACGCGTGCGTGTACTGGGAGCTGGCCCCGAAGAACCAGGCGCCGTCGTAGCAGGGCGCCTTCTGGACCAGGCCCAGAGCGAACACTCCGATGGCCACGAGAACGATGACCCGCACGGGGTTCCACCAGGACGTCCCCAGCAGAGCACGGCGCCCCAGAGGGCCACCGATCAACTCGCTGCCACTCCTGGCGACCTCGTCGTTCCTGGTCGGAGGTACGAGGTCCAACTCGTCCACGCTCGCTGGCGTCGATTCAGCACTGGGCATGCCGCACATCCTGCCGTACAAGGCTAGGAGTACGCCGAGGGCCGCCGCACCGACGATGCGGCGGCCCTGAAGCAGGCGTCACCGCACGCCCCCTCCGCATAAGCCTGACACGCTCCTCCACTCTTGATCAGAGGTCGTTCTCTCCCGTTGTTTCAACCCGGAATTGGTGTTTGATCCCAAGCTGTCAGGTCGCGCCCCGGAGACGGTGGCCTCGCGGGAGGAGTTAGACCCTCGGGTCGTCATGGCTGGCGACGGGATGCGGTGGCCTGATTCGCCGCCCGCACCGCAGGCGAAACGATCACAGCCTTCGGACTGCGTCACCGGCGGCGCGGCCCCGCGCCGAAGACCACAGCCGCGCCACGCGTGCCACCGGCTGCGAATCGTCCCCCTCCACGGCGCCACGAACCTGATCTTGCTGGCCATCATCCGGATAGCTCTGGTCCTGCTCATCTGGCTGCCTCTGCTCGCCTGGCTGGACAAGCATGGTCTTCTGGCCCCCGGTCCCTTACGGCTTCGGCTGTTCTCACCACCGTCCAGCCCGTCACGCCGCCGCTATCTCCGCCTGGCCAAGCGCTGGCCCTGGACCGACGTGGTCACCAAAATCTTGAACTGGTTTATTCCCTCCCGAGACCAGGCCGGCCAACACCATTTCATCTCCGTGAGTAGCATCAGCTCGCCGAAGGCGTGGAGCCCGGCATACACCCGCCACAACAGCTGGGCCGTCAAGCTGCCCAGACTCCGAAAAACCCACCAAACCACAAAGGGCCCATCAGCAGGCTGACAGGCCATCATAAATGATCGAGGTTAGCGGCTTTCTCTGAAGGTAGCCGGTTACACCACCAGCAGAGCTGCATCCGGCTGCGTTCAGACCAGCGCAGGCGGGGAGGTGGGAGCACTTACTTTTCCCGGCCTCAGATGCACGCAGCCCGCGATGACTAATTTTCCACCGCAGTCAAAAAAATAGGGGCCGCCAGTGATCCCACGACCCCTCACGAAGCATCCAGCTAGTTACCCAATTGGGCCATCTGGCGCCTATTCATTAAACTCGCCACTATCGCTACACGGTTCACCCATGGTGGCATCCATGAATGCGCTGGTCGGGTACTTCCCCCAGCAGATGACGAAGGTATAGGTGCCAGAATTTCCGATATTATACCCCTTACTGTCACATCCACTGTCGCCGCCATCGGAGACCGTCATAACTCTTTCATAGCCGGAGGTGGTGAAATATGAGTTATAGAAAACCGCACCATACACCCCCTTTCCATCCGCCTGAGTATCGCAAATCTTGAAGACGTCTCCGTCGTCGATGAAAGTCATGTAGCCATGACCTATGTTAACGGTCTTGTTTGCGGCAAAGGCTGGACTCGCCGTTGCGACAATCATCACGGCGGCGCCTGCGGCTCCCACGGCCATGCGTGCGAGCTTGGAATCCAACATTGTCCCCCCAGTTACTGTCCGGCCTAGTTGAAACCGGATGGCTTTTCCCGTTTAACACGCCATGACAATTCTGCCATGAACTCGTCAAAACAGCAATGCAATCGGGGCTGCTACATGCTCACGCCTCGATCGTTCATGAGGCCCGTCAGCTTGCTGATGGACCTCTCAGTGGTGAGTTTTTCGAAGTCTGGGCAGCTTGACGCCCCAGCTGTTGTGTCGGGTGTGCGCAGAGCTCACGGCTCTGGGGGCTGGTGCTGCTCACAGGGATGCAGTGGTCCAGACGAGGAGCCCGTCATCAATGTCCACGATCATCTGCGCCCTCCCAGCGCCACCGGGAGCGTGACTCCCTCAGGACCATGGCCGGATCGTGCAGCGTCCGCAGCTCCGCGCACCAGCGCCGCTGATATAGCCGTATCTGGACCGGACTAGCGGACCGTCTCCACCAGAGCACCACCTCGATCTGCGAGACCAACGCGCTCTTTGAACTGGAAAGTGCCCCCGCCGGTGGCAGGAACGAGGACTCAGCAATCCTCGTTCTCACCTGTCAGAGGCACTTTCTGCTTTCTCGATCACCAGGGCGGACACCCCGCCTACGAGGACACTATCTACCCAGTCGATCCGCCGAAGAGACCTCCGTTGCCGTTGCCGTTGCCGTTGCTGTTCTCCTCCGTCGACGTGGCCGTCGGTGTGGGGGTCACGCCCCCGTCGGTGCCACCGTTGTCCGTGCCGCCGCTCGAGTCGTCACACTGCCAGGTGAACCGGCAGGTCTCCGACGCCGTCGGCGACGGGGTGACGAACGACGGGGTGGGCGTCGGCGTGGGCGTCGGAGTGGACGACTCGCTCTCGGTGGGCGTAGGCGTCGGCGTCGGGCTCGGTTCCTCGTTGAGGACCTTACCGATGGGCTCCGGCGTCGGGAAGTCGATCGTTGGCTGACCCTTCAGCGCCTGCTCCATGTAGTCGTGCCAGATCTCGGACGGGAACGACGCACCGTGGATCTTCTCCTGGCCACCCGTGCCGTACATCTCCAGGAACGTGCGGTTCTTCTTGGTCTCGTCGTCGTCCAGCCGGAACATGGTGATCGCCGTGGACAGCTGCGGGGTGTACCCGACGAACCAGGCGGACTTGTTGCCGTCCGTGGTACCGGTCTTGCCCGCCACGTCACGGCCGGTCAGCTTGGCGTTGGTACCCGTGCCCTTGTCGACCACGGTCTTGAGAACGTCGGTGACGTTGTCGGCGACCTTCTTCTCGAAGGCCTGCTCGGGCGCCGCCTTGTGCTTGAAGACCTCCCCGTCCTTGCTCGTGACCCTCTCGACGGAGAACGGCTCGTTCTGCTTGCCGCTGGCCGCGAAGGTGGCGTACGCGCCCGCCATGCGGATGGCGCTGGGGTCGGAGATACCGATGGAGAAGGAGGGGAAGTTGGTGCCGGCCAGACTGTTCTCCTTCAGACCCGCGTCCATGGCCGCCTCCTTCACCTTGTCCAGGCCGACATCCATGCCGAGCTGCACGAAGGCGGAGTTCACCGACTCCCGCATCGCCTCACGAAGGTCGATCTGGAACTTGGGCGGAGAGCCGTAGGACTGCTTGCCGTCGTTCTCCTGGAGCCACTCCTTGCCCTCCTCGTTCTTCCAGATCGAACCGTCGTAGTTCTTGATCTTGAGGTCGTTCTTGCCGCTGAACAGGCTCTTCGCGTTGACGACCGTGCGCTCGTCCTGTGCCTGGCTCTCGCCGAGGTCCGGATCGCGCACGCCCCACTTCATCGCAGCGGCGAGCACGAAGGTCTTGAAGGTCGAACCGACCTGGGCACCCGTCGAGTCGCAGTTGTTGGTGAAGTGGGTGGTCGCGTCCTCGCCGCCGTAACAGGCTCGGATCGCACCGGTGGACGGCTCCACCGACGCACCGCCGAACTGGACGAAGGTGTCCTTCGTCGGCCGCTTCTTGGGGTCGATGTTCTCCTTGCGGACCTTCTTGACCGCTGCCTCGAGCTCGCCGACCTTCTTCTTGTCGAAGGTCGTGTAGATCGAGTAGCCACCCTGCTGAAGCTGGTCGGCGGTGATGATCTTTTTGTTGACCAGATAGGCCTTGGCAAGGTCGACCAGGTAGCCGACCTGACCCTTGAGCTGGGTGTTGGAGCGGGGGTTCTGCCACTTGGGAAGCGAGGTGTAGTTGGCCCGGTCCGCCGCGCTGAGATGGCCGTACTCGACCATCTTGTTCAGGGTGTCCTGCATCTGCCTGAGGGCCCGCTTCTGGTTGGCCTCAGGCGTGGCGTTCGCGGGGTCGATGGAGGTCGCGCCCGCCGGGTCGTAGTACGTGGCGCCCTTCAACGTGGCGGCCAGGAAGGCGCACTCGCCCGGGTCCAGCTTCTCGGCGTCCTTGTTGAAGTACGCGCGGGCGGCGGCCTGGAGGCCGTAGGCGTTGCGTCCGTAGTACGCGGAGTTCAGGTACTCGGCCATGATCTGGTCTTTGTTGACCGTGGCTCCGACCTTGATGGAGATGAAGATCTCCTTGAACTTGCGTGTGACGGTCTGGGACTGGTCGTTCAGGAGCGCGTTCTTGACGTACTGCTGGGTGATGGTGGAACCACCCTGAGTCTCGCCGCCCCTGACCATGTTGAACACGGCGCGGGCGATGCCCTTGGGGTCGATGCCGCTGTCGGTGTAGAAGGTCTTGTTCTCCTGCGAGACGACGGCGTACTGCATCGCCTTCGGGATCTGCGCGAGGTTGATGATCTGACGGTTGGTCTCACCGCCGGTGGAAACCATCTCGCTGCCGTCGGACCAGTAAAAGACGTTGTTCTGCGCCGTCGCGGTCTTGTCAATGTTCGGAACGCTGACGAGCGCGTACCCGACGCCGGCCACGGCCACCAGGCTTCCGATGAAACCGATGAACAGCCCCGTCACCAGCTTCCAGGACGGCACCCAGCGCGCCACGCCGTACTTGCCGGCGCGCGGATAGTCGATCAGCCGCTTCCTGCCGGGATCGGCCGCCCGCCCCCGGCCCGTCGGCGCTCCGCGGCGGTTCCCGCGGCCCGGCTCCGGCCCTCTGCGCCGACCACCGCCGCCCGCGCTTCTCTGGGCCGCACGGCGGGCCTCGGCACGGCTGCCGTACTGACGTTCGTCGCCTCCCGGACCGAAAGCAGCGGACTCCTGGGAACTCGTCCCATAGGAGTCGGCAAGAGACCCGGTGGCGCCTCGCGGAGCCGCGCGGCGGCCGGAGGACGAGCCGGACTGGCCGCGTCGGGCCGCGGCACGTCCGCCTCCCTGCGGCTGCGGCGGTTTGCGACGGTGCTCGCTCATCGAACGACTACTCCTCGGGCAGGCGCACCTTTGCGCGCCTGGAAACGGCGGCTGGTTTCCGGTCCCCCCGAAGTACGGATGCGGTCGGTCGCGCATTCATCCGTACTGCACCGGGACAACGACGCCCCCCAGGCGTCACTCGCTTCCCGGTGGCGTGCATGCCGCACAGACTACGCACCGTCAAAACCCGCCGAGCCCCGAAGTTCACCCCAAATCAGGCAACTTGGTTCGCATGAATCATTGATGTGATCCCGTTCACTGTCCCCCCACTTGTCGCTGCCGGAAGGCCGTTCTATCGTCTTGATGTATCGAGTCGATACATCGGTGCGAGACAGTGACGAGGAGGCGACGATGAGCCGGCGTTCCGGGATCCTCGAGTTCGCCGTCCTCGGACTGCTCCGCGAGTCCCCGATGCACGGCTACGAGCTGCGCAAACGCCTCAACACGTCACTGGGTGTGTTCCGTGCCTTCAGCTACGGCACGCTCTACCCCTGCCTCAAGACGCTGGTCGCCAACGGCTGGTTGATCGAGGAACCGGGACACACCACGGAGGACGCCCTCGCCGCACCACTCGCAGGGCGTCGCGCCAAGATCGTCTACCGGTTGACGGCGGAAGGTAAGGAGCACTTCGAGGAGCTGCTCTCGCAGACGGGTCCCGACGCGTACGAGGACGAGCACTTCGCCGCTCGTTTCGCCTTCTTCGGGCAGACCTCGCGCGACGTCCGCATGCGAGTCCTCGAAGGCCGGCGCAGCCGGCTGGAGGAGCGCCTGGAGAAGATGAGTGCCTCGCTGGCACGCACCCGGGAGCGACTCGACGACTACACGCTTGAGCTCCAGCGCCACGGGATGGAGTCCGTGGAGCGCGAAGTGCGCTGGCTGAACGAGCTCATCGAAAGCGAGCGGGCCGGTCGGGACCTGAAGGGCCCCGGCCATGGAGAAGCCGCTCGCGACACCACAGAGGGAGCGCCGGGCGTCCTGCCCCGGCCCGGGGACACCCCCGGGCCGGATACGCCCGGCGACACCGCCACGTGAGGTCCCTGCCAGGGCCTCACTCGTACACACAGGGAGCAACCGGAATGGGTTCGGTTCGCGTAGCCGTCGTCGGCGTGGGCAACTGCGCTGCGTCGCTGGTTCAGGGAGTCGAGTACTACAAGGACGCCGACCCGGCGTCGAAGGTCCCCGGGCTGATGCATGTCCAGTTCGGCGACTACCACGTCCGTGACATCGAGTTCGTCGCGGCGTTCGACGTCGACGCGAAGAAGGTCGGCCTCGACCTCGCCGACGCCATCGGCGCCTCCGAGAACAACACCATCAAGATCTGCGACGTGCCGAACACCGGTGTGAAGGTGCGGCGGGGCCACACCCTCGACGGTCTCGGCAAGTACTACCGCGAGACCATCGAGGAATCCGAGGCCGAGCCGGTCGACGTCGTCAAGGTCCTCAAGAAGAAGCAGGTCGACGTCCTCGTCTGCTACCTGCCGGTCGGCTCCGAGGAGGCGGCGAAGTTCTACGCCCAGTGCGCCATCGACGCCAAGGTCGCCTTCGTCAACGCCCTCCCGGTCTTCATCGCCGGCACCAAGGAGTGGGCGGACAAGTTCACCGAGGCCGGTGTCCCGATCGTCGGCGACGACATCAAGTCCCAGGTCGGCGCCACCATCACGCACCGCGTCATGGCGAAGCTGTTCGAGGACCGGGGCGTCGTCCTGGACCGCACGATGCAGCTGAACGTCGGCGGCAACATGGACTTCAAGAACATGCTCGAGCGTGACCGCCTCGAGTCGAAGAAGATCTCCAAGACGCAGGCCGTCACCTCCCAGATCCCCGACCGGGACCTCGGCGAGAAGAACGTTCACATCGGCCCGTCCGACTACGTGGCCTGGCTCGACGACCGCAAGTGGGCCTACGTCCGCCTCGAGGGCCGCGCCTTCGGTGACGTCCCGCTGAACCTGGAGTACAAGCTCGAGGTCTGGGACTCCCCGAACTCCGCGGGTGTCATCATCGACGCCCTGCGCGCCGCGAAGATCGCCAAGGACCGCGGTATCGGCGGCCCGATCCTGTCGGCCTCCAGCTACTTCATGAAGTCCCCGCCGGTCCAGTACTTCGACGACGAGGCCCGCGAGAACGTCGAGAAGTTCATCAAGGGTGAGGTCGAGCGCTAAGGCTCACGGAAAACGCTCCTGCCAGGGCTACAGAGGGTCCCCGGGTGGTATCGCCCGGGGACCCTCGCCGTATGTGAGGCTGTGCCCCATGCCCGTCGTCCGCGATCTGCGTGTCCTGCTCCGCCTCCGGGACTTCCGGCGCCTGCTCACCGTGCGCCTGCTCTCCCAGGGCGCGGACGGCGTCTACCAGATCGCTCTCGCCGCGTACGTCGTCTTCTCCCCGGAGAAGCAGACCTCGGCCGCCTCGATCGCCTCCGCCATGGCGGTCCTGCTGCTCCCGTACTCCTTGGTCGGCCCGTTCGCCGGGGTCCTCCTGGACCGCTGGCGCCGCCGTCAGGTCTTCCTCTACGGCAACCTCGTGCGCGCCCTGCTGGCGTCGGCTACGGCCGTCCTGGTCCTCAGCGACGTCCCGGACTGGCTCTTCTACGTCTCCGCCCTGTGCGTCACCGCGGTCAACCGCTTCGTCCTGTCAGGCTTGTCGGCAGCACTGCCCCGGGTCGTCGACGACGAGCGGCTGGTCATCGCCAACTCCCTTTCCCCGACCGCCGGAACGCTCGCCGCGACCGCGGGCGGCGGACTCGCCTTCGCCGTTCGGCTCCTGGTCGGCGACTCCGATGCGGCCGTGGTGCTGCTCGGTGCAGGGCTCTACCTGTGCGGCGGCCTGGCCGCGCTGCGGATGCCACCGGAACTACTGGGCCCCGAACCCGAGTTGATCCAAACGCGTCTGCGCACCGCACTGGCCGGCTCCGCACGCGACCTGGTCGCCGGTGTACGGCATCTGGCCGCACCCGCACGCCGGTCCGCCGCCCGTGCGCTCGGCGCGATGTCCCTGATGCGGTTCTGCTACGGCGCTCTGCTCGTCATGGTGCTGATGCTCTGCCGGTACGCCCTGACGTCCGATCCCAGTGACGGACTGGCCCTGTTGGGGCTGGCACTGGGGGTCTCCGCAGCCGGGTTCTTCGTCGCCGCCGTCATCACACCCTGGGCGGCCGGAAGGCTCGGCCCCGAACGCTGGATCGTCGTGTGCGCGGCCGCTGCCGCAGTCTTGGAGCCCGCCCTCGGGCTTTCTTTCGCCACTGTGCCCATGCTCATCGCTGCGTTCGTCCTGGGCCTGGTCACTCAGGGCGCGAAGATCGCCACGGACACGATCGTGCAGTCCGCCGTCGACGACGGATTCCGGGGACGGATCTTCTCCGTCTACGACGTGCTGTTCAACATCGCCTTCGTGGGCGCCGCAGCTGTGGCCGCACTGATGCTGCCGCCGGACGGGCGCTCGGACATTCTTGTGATCGCTGTCGCCGTCATCTATGGGGCAGTCGCTGCGGTGATGACGAAAGAACGGCGGACGGCGAAACGATGACGGGCGGTGTTTCACGTGAAACACCGCCCGGTCGCTGCCCCGGAGTCATGTTTCACGTGAAACATGACCCCCTTCCCCTGCCTCAGCTCTGCTCGGCCCACCAAGCCTTGAGTGCGGAAACCGCCTCGTCGTGCCCCATCGGCCCGTGCTCCAGCCGCAGCTCCAGCATGTGTTTGTACGCGCGACCCACGGCGGGGCCCGGGCCCACAGCGAGGATCTCCATGATCTGGTTGCCGTCGAGGTCGGGCCTGATCGAGTCCAGTTCCTCCTGCTCCTGGAGCTGGGCGATCCGCTCCTCCAGCCCGTCATACGCGCGGGACAGTGCAGCCGCCTTGCGCTTGTTACGGGTCGTGCAGTCCGAACGGGTCAGCTTGTGAAGCCGGTCGAGCAGCGGTCCAGCGTCCCGCACATAGCGGCGAACCGCCGAGTCGGTCCACTCCCCGGTGCCGTACCCGTGAAAGCGCAGATGTAGTTCGACGAGCCGGGAAACGTCCTTTACCAGTTCGTTGGAGTACTTGAGGGCCGTCATCCGCTTCTTGGTCATCTTCGCTCCGACCACTTCATGGTGGTGGAACGAGACCCGGCCGTCCTTCTCGAACCGGCGCGTGCGTGGCTTGCCGATGTCATGGAGCAGGGCGGCCAGACGGAGTGTGAGGTCGGGCCCCTCCTTCTCCAATGCGATGGCCTGCTCAAGAACGATCAGCGTGTGTTCGTAGACGTCCTTGTGCCGATGGTGCTCGTCGCTCTCCAGGCGCAGGGCGGGCAGCTCGGGGAGTACGTACTCGGCCAGTCCTGTGTCGACGAGCAGCGCCAAGCCCTTGCGTGGGTTCGCGGAGAGGATGAGCTTGTTCAACTCGTCCCGGACGCGCTCGGCGGAGACGATCTCGATGCGCCCGGACATCTCCTTCATGGCGGCCACGACCTCGGGGGCCACCTCGAAGTCGAGCTGAGCCGCGAAGCGGGCCGCGCGCATCATCCGCAGCGGATCGTCGGAGAACGACTCCTCGGGGGTGCCCGGTGTGCGCAGTACCCGTGCCGCGAGATCTTCGAGACCGCCGTGCGGGTCGATGAACCTGGCCTCCGCGAGGGCGTACGCCATCGCGTTCACCGTGAAGTCCCGGCGGACAAGATCCTGCTCGATGGAGTCGCCGTACGCCACCTCGGGCTTGCGGGAGGTCCGGTCGTAGGCCTCGGACCGGTAGGTGGTCACCTCCACCTGGTAGCCGTCCTTCTGCGCCCCGACCGTGCCGAAGGCGATGCCGACCTCCCACACGGAGTCCGCCCACTTCCGGAGGATCTTCAGTACGTCCTGGGGGCGGGCGTCGGTCGTGAAGTCGAGGTCGTTGTCCGGCCGGCCCAGCAACGCGTCCCGGACCGGCCCTCCGACCAGCGCCAGGGAGAACCCGGCGTCCTGGAAGCGGCGAGCCAGGTCGGCGGCGACCGGAGGGAATCGCAGCAGTTCGTTCACCGTGCTGCCATGCTCCTGGCTGAGGACATTGAGGTGGGATTCGTCGGCGTTCGGCACAACAGAAGAGGGTACGTGGCCGCGGCGGCCCGGAGCGCCTCCATTAAACGTGCACAGACCCGCCACCCGAACCTGCACAAGGTCTGCTCCGGAGATCACGGTCGCACTTCTCTTTATACGTGCACATTCAGGACAGGGCGGCCACGTCTCCCGATCTTGTGGAGCAGTCCGCGGCACTTCCCCTCAGCGCGCATCGTTACCATGCGTGGACGCACATTCCGACGACCACTGACGACGACTAGGGACGGGCGAGCGCGTGGCCGAGGCGGCAGACTTCCAGGGGACCAGTCCCTCACCTGCCCGCCGCTGGCTGCGGCGCACCGGGGCCCTGCTGGCAGGGGTTCCGCTGCTGGCCGGCCTGTGCCAGCTTTCCGCCACCGCACCGGCCCAGGCCGCCGACGACTCCGGCTCGGTGGCCGTCGCCATCGACACCCTCAGCCCCAGCGCGCCTACGGACGGTGACACCGTCACCGTTTCGGGGACCGTGACGAACAACGGCAAGCAGGCCGTCACCTCCGCGCATGTGGACCTGGGGGTGGGTCCCGAGCTGACCACCCGCTCGTCGATCGATCAGGTCACTCAGGACAGCGACTCCCTCCAGGGCCCGACGGGATCCGAGGTCGGCGGCAAGTACGTCGCGAAGTTCCCCAAGCTGACCCCGGGCGTCGCCCAGCCCTTCTCCCTCACCGTCCCGGTGGACGAGCTGGACCTCGGCGATGCCGGCGTCTACCAGCTGGCCGTCTCCCTCTCCGGCAAGACGGCAGCGCAGCCCTGGGACCGTGTGCTCGGAGTCCAGCGGACGTTCCTGCCCTGGCAGGACGACGAGGCGGACCCGAAGACGAAGACGACCTTCCTGTGGCCGCTGATCTCCAGCGCTCACATGACGGCGGAGACCGGTGCCAACGCGCAGCAGACGCCGGTCTTCCTCAACGACGACCTCTCGAAGGAGATCTCGGCCGGCGGCCGGCTGGACCAGATGCTGTCGCTGGGGGAGGAACTCGACGTCACCTGGGTGATCGACCCCGATCTCCTGGCCTCCGTCGACGCGATGGCCGGCCGTTACGAGGTACAGGGTCCGGGCGACACCACCACGCCAGGCACCCAGCAGGCGGTTGCCAAGCAGTGGCTGGCGAGGCTCCAGAAAGCGGTCGAGGGCCAAGAGGTCGTCGCGCTGCCCTTCGCCGACCCCGACCTCGCCTCCCTGGCCCACAACGGAACGAGCGTCACCGGCTCGCTCAGCCACCTCGACGAGGCCACCGACGTAGCGGTGACCACGGTGAAGACCGTGCTCCACGTGACACCGAGCACTGACTTCGCCTGGCCCGTGAACGGCGCGGTCGACCCCTCGATCGTCAAGGTCGCCACCTCCGCCGGCGCCGACAAGGTCATCGCGCGCAGCGACAGTCTCCAGGAGACCGGTGGCCTGTCGTACACGCCCTCCGCCGCCCGTCCCATCGGTGGCGGCACCACGGCGGTCGTCGCGGACGCACGGCTGTCGACGGCGTTCCAGGGTGATCTGACGAGAGCTTCCGCCGCGACGCTGGCCGTCCAGCGGTTCCTCGCTCAGAGCCTCACTCTCGGACTCCAGACGAACAAGCAGCGCAGCGTCGTCGTCGCACCGCAGCGCATGCCCACGGCGAGCCAGGCCGCCGCCATGGCCGAGGCGATCAGCGCGCTCCAGAGCGGGAACTGGTCCGAGCCCCAGAAGCTCACCGCGGCGGCCGCGGCCAAGCCCGACCCCGGCGCCACCACCAAGGTGCCCTCGGCGTCCGCCTATCCCCGCTCGCTGCGCAAGCAAGAGCTCTCGAAGGCGGCCTTCCAGCAGATCGCCGGCACCCAGGGCAAGCTCGACAACCTCAGGGTCATCCTCTCCGACCAGTCCCGCGTCGTGACGCCCTTCGGGCGGGCCATGAACCGCGAGATGTCCACGTCATGGCGGGGCCGCGCCGACGAGGCAAGCAGTTTCCGCAACGACGTCGAGTCCTACCTCGACAGGCTGACCTCCCAGGTCAGCCTGATCGACAAGTCGGAGACCAAGCTCTCCGGCCGCAGCGCCACCATCCCCGTGACCGTCCAGAACAACCTGGTCCAGGGCGTCGAGCACCTGAGGCTTCGGCTGACCTCCCTGAGCCCGAACAGGCTCGAGATCGGCGGCTCCTCCTACGACGAGCAGCCCGTCGAGGTCTCCGGCGGCCACAGCCAGACGGTGAAGTTCACCACCACGGCCAACGCCAACGGCCAGTCCTCGGTGATCGCCCAGCTGTACACCGAGGACGGTCAGCCGTACGGCAACGCGGTCCGGTTCGACGTGCGGGTCACGGAGTTCACCGCCACCGTGATGCTGGTCATCGGCGGCGGAGTCCTGCTGCTGGTACTGGCAGGATTCCGCATGTACACCCAGCGCAAGCGGGCGGCCGCCCGTGAGGCCGAGCAGAACGGCCCCGACGGCGAGACGGGCGAGGCCGCCGACGGGCCGGAGAACCCCGAGGGCCCCGAGGACCGTCTCACCAAGGAGTCCGGCACCGCCGGGCCCGGGGCGGACAGCCCCGAGCAGCCGAGTGACCTGACAGCGGACACCGCAGCGGAAAGCGCCGACCCGTCCGGCACGGGTGAGAGAGTGGACCGTTGAGGATGTCGTGGCCGGTGGGCCCGGGACGATGAGGTGGGGTAACCATGAACGCGCCGTACGAGGGTGACAGCCAGGGCGCGGGCAGCTCGGGTCGCCCCGAGGGCCCGCCGCCCGAGCACGGCCAGGTGCCGCCGCAGTCGCCCGCGGACATGTACGTCCAGGACGCCTACGACCAGGACCCCTACCGGGGCCAGGACCTCCACGCCCAGGACCCGGTAGCCGAGGCTCTCTACGACCGTGCCGCGCATCCCCCGCCGCCGCCCGGTACCTACCCTCCTCAGCAACCCCTGTACGCGCAGCCGCCCCAGTCCCCCTACGCCCCCGACCCGCAGGTCTGGGCGCAGACCCCGGCGCCCGAGCCGGAGGGGCCGACGCAGTTCCTGCCGTACGGCGACAACCCGCGCACGACCCAGTTCGTGGGCGTCGACGACCTGGTCACCGAGGCCGGCGAAGAACGGCACGAGCCGGACGCCTTCGCGCACCTCTTCCGCGACCAACAGCAGGGCAGCGGCCGCCCGACGGATCCCCCGTCGGTGCCCGGGCCGGCGCCTGCTCCCGGCGGGCCGTCACAGGCCCCGCAGTTCCAGGCGTCTGCCGCGCCCGGACCCGCGGCCGAGGAGACCATGAACCTCGGTACCGCTCCGGCCTTGGCCGAGACGGCCTCCGCCGCGACGATGGCTCCAGCCGCTCCTGCCGCTCCCGCCAAGAAGGGCGGGAAGGCCACGGGCCTGCTCAAGTCGAGCGCCGTGATGGCGGCCGGCACGATGGTCTCCCGGCTCACCGGCTTCGTACGCTCGGCGCTGATCGTGTCGGCGCTCGGTGTCGGTCTGCTCGGTGACACCTTCCAGGTCGCCTACCAGCTGCCGACGATGATCTACATCCTGACCGTGGGCGGTGGTCTCAACTCCGTCTTCGTGCCGCAGCTCGTGCGCGCCATGAAGGAGGACGAGGACGGCGGCGAGGCGTACGCCAACCGGCTGCTGACGCTGGTCATGGTGGCGCTCGGAGTGCTGACCGGGCTCGCGATCCTCGGTGCCCCCTTCCTGATCCGCCTGCTGTCCGACTCGGTGGCCAGCGACCCGGCGGCCAACGAGGTCGGCATCACCTTCGTCCGCTACTTCCTGCCCTCGATCTTCTTCATGGGCATCCACGTGGTGATGGGCCAGATCCTCAACGCGCGCGGGAAGTTCGGCGCGATGATGTGGACCCCGGTCCTGAACAACATCGTCATCATCGTGACCCTCGGCATGTTCATGTGGGTCTACGGCACCGCGGCCGACTCCGGAATGAAGGTCACGAACATTCCGCCGGAGGGGCAGAGGCTGCTCGGCATCGGTGTGCTGCTCGGCCTCGTGGTCCAGGCGCTGGCGATGATCCCGTATCTGCGCGAGACCGGCTTCCGGATGCGGCTGCGCTTCGACTGGAGGGGCCACGGCCTCGGCAAGGCCGTCACGCTCGCCAAGTGGACCGTCCTGTTCGTCCTGGCCAACCAGGCCGGTGCGCTCGTCGTCACCCAGCTGTCCACCGCGTCCGGCAAGGCCTCGCCCGTGGACGGCACCGGCTTCGCCGCCTACGCCAACGCCCAGCTGATCTGGGGCCTCCCGCAGGCCATCATCACCGTCTCCCTCATGGCGGCCCTGCTGCCACGGCTGGCCCGGTCGGCGGCCGAGAACGACGGCGGTGCCGTCCGCGACGACATCTCCCAGGGCCTGCGCACGACAGCGGTCGCGATCGTGCCGATCGCCTTCGGCTTCCTCGCGCTCGGCGTCCCCATGTGCACGCTGATCTTCGGCTCCTCCGGCACCAGCGAAGCCACCAACATGGGCTTCATGCTGATGGCCTTCGCCCTGGGCCTGATCCCGTACTCCGTGCAGTACGTCGTGCTGCGCGCCTTCTACGCCTACGAGGACACCCGCACCCCCTTCTACAACACGGTCATCGTGGCAGCGGTCAACGCGGGTGCCTCGGCGCTGTGTTACGTGGTGCTGCCGCCGCGCTGGGCCGTGGCGGGCATGGCGGCCTCGTACGGTCTCGCGTACGCGATCGGTGTCGGCGTCGCCTGGAACCGCCTGCGCAAGCGCCTCGGCGGCGACCTGGACGGCAAGCGGGTCCTGCGGACCTACGCCAGGCTCTGCATCGCCTCCGTCCCTGCCGCACTGCTCAGCGGCGCGGCCTGTTACGGCATCGCCCACACCCTCGGTCAGGGCGTGGTCGGTTCGTTCGCCGCGCTGGTCGTGGGCGGGGCGGTCCTGCTCGGGATCTTCTTCGTCGCGGCACGCAAGATGCGCATCGAGGAGTTGAACTCCCTGGTCGGCATGGTCCGGGGGCGTCTGGGGCGCTGAGCCGGGGGTACGCGCACAACCATCGTCCGCCACCGTGTGTCGTGCATAGCGGCGGACTGTGGGCACAATTGGATTCTGCGTCGCACGGCGCGCAATGAATGGGGAGGCAGGGAACGACGGTGGCGGAACGGAGCACGGCTGCCGTCGACGTGGCAGACACCAGCGGTGACCAACCGCTGACCGCCAAGGCGGACCAGTCCACGGCCGACGGCGTGGCCAAGAACCGGGAGCGGGACACGGAAGACGTCGAGGCACAGGGGAGTGGCGGGACCGAGAGTCCTGGCAAGGCGTCACCGCCGGAGCTGCACAGCGGTCACAAACTCGCCAGACGCTACCGTCTCGAGGAGTGCGTCACCCGTCTGGACGGGTTCAGCAGTTGGCGTGCCGTCGACGAGAAACTCCGTCGGGCCGTGGGCGTGCACATCCTGCCCGCGGACCATGCGCGGGCGCGTTCTGTCCTTGCCGCGGCCCGTTCCTCCGCGCTCCTCGGCGACCCGCGGTTCGTCCAGGTCCTGGACGCCGTCGAGGAGAACGACCTCGTCTACGTCGTCCACGAGTGGCTGCCCGACGCGACCGAGCTGACCACGCTCCTCGCCTCCGGCCCGCTGGAGCCGTACGACTGCTACCAGATGGTCAGTCAGGTGGCCTCCGCGATGGCCGCGGCCCACCGTGAGGGCCTCGCACACCTGCGGCTGAACCCGAACGCCGTGCTTCGTACGTCGAGCGGCCAGTGGCGCATCCGCGGCCTGGCCGTGAACGCTGCGCTGCGCGGTGCGAGTTCGGACACCCCGCAGCGCGCGGACACCGAGGCGATCGGCGCCCTTCTGTACGCGGCGCTGACCCAGCGCTGGCCGTACGAGACCGACGCGTACGGCTTGGCCGGTCTGCCCAAGGACGTCGGTCTGATCGCACCCGACCAGGTACGGGCAGGGGTCCACCGGGGACTGTCCGAGCTGTCGATGCGGGCACTCGCCAACGACGGTGCCACCGCCTCCCGGCACGAGTCGGCGTGCACGACACCCGAGGAACTGGTCAAGGCGATCGGGGAGATGCCCCGCATCCGCCCGCCGGAGCCGGCGTTCACGCCGCCGCCGGAGTACCAGCGCACGACGTACCAGCAGGGCACGTACGGCCGTCCGGCACCGCATCCCGGTGTCACCCAGCCGGTCGTGCCCCCGCCGCCACCCCTCCAGAGCCGCACCGGCCGAGCCCTGAAGTGGGCCGTGTCGGCCCTCCTCATCGCCGCGCTGGGTCTGGGCAGTTGGCAGCTGGCGGACGCGCTGATGGATCGGGGCGGCAAGTCGGACGAGAACCAGACCCAGACGACCGACGATGGTGACAAGGGCCCGACGAAGAGGGCCAGCAAGCCGATCACCATCTCCAAGGGGTACGACTTCGACCCGTTCGGCGACGGCTCCGAGAAGCCGGCCGACATAAAGAAGGCCTTCGACAACGATCCCTCGTCGTACTGGCAGACGGACTACTACCAGGGCGCCGAATTCGGCAACCTCAAGCCGGGTCTCGGGATAATCCTCGACCTCGGCAAGGTTCAGGACGTCGGGAAGGTCACTGTCACCTTCGTAGGCAACACGTCCGTCGAACTGCGCGCCGCCTCCAGCGACGCGGCTTCCAGGCCGACGAGCTTCGACTCCTACTCGAAGGTCGCGTCCGGCTCCGGCACGGGTGTTCCGCTCACCCCGGACAAGGCAGTGAAGACCCGCTACCTTCTGGTCTGGCTGACCAAGCTGCCGCTGACGGACGAAGGCACTTACCGCGGTCGGGTGGCAGACATCAAGATCGCCAGCTGAAGCCGAGGGGGAAGGGGGTCCGATGGCAGATGACAGCGGGTATGGCGACACCAGCGATCAGGACCTCCTGGCCCTTCACGTGGACGGCGACCCTGATGCCTTCGGTGAACTCGTACGGCGTCACCGGGACCGGCTCTGGGCGGTAGCCCTCCGAACGCTCGGCGACCGCGAGGAAGCCGCTGACGCCGTTCAGGACGCGCTCGTGTCCGCCTACCGGGCCGCCCACACCTTCCGGGGTCAGTCGGCCGTCACCACCTGGCTGCACCGGATCACGGTGAACGCGTGCCTGGACCGGGCCCGAAAGGCCGCCTCCCGCAAGACGTCCCCGGTGGACGACACCGAGCGCCTGGAGCAGCTCCTGGAGCCGCACGAGTCCGCCTCGGCGCCCGCGGAGCGCAACGACCTGCACCGCCAACTCCTGGAAGCGCTCGGCACCCTCCCGCCCGACCAGCGCGCCGCCCTCGTCCTGGTGGACATGCAGGGCTACCCCGTCGCCGAAGCCGCCCGCATGCTCGACGTGCCCACCGGCACAGTGAAGAGCCGCTGCGCCCGGGGCAGAGCCAGACTCCTCCCCCTTCTCACCCATCTGCGGCCGGAAAAGGCCGGAGACGACAGAGAAGGGAACGCCGGACGGAACCGCACGCAGGGGACATCCGTCCCACCCGCAGCGGACCCTTCTCCAGAAGGCCCGCCCAAGTCGGGACCAAGCGATTCAGCCGTAGTGAAGGGCGGAGGTGGGCGAGCGTGACTTCCTCGACGGACACAGCCGGGCACCCGGATGTCGCCGAGATCTCCGACCTCACCGAGGGCCTCCTCCCCGATTCCAGGACCGCGGACGTACGTCGGCATCTGGACGACTGTGAACTCTGCGCCGACGTGCACGCGTCGCTGGAGGAGATCCGCGGACTGCTCGGAACGGCACCAGGGCCGACCCGCATGCCCGCCGATGTGGCCGGCAGGATCGACGCCGCTCTCGCCGCCGAAGCCCTGCTCCACGCCACGGCACCCGACGCGGTGAACGCCCCGGCGCCGGTGGAGAGCGCGCATGTTTCACGTGAAACATGCGCGCTCTCCGCCGACCGACCCTCGGGACATGCCCGGTCCGCCTCAACCGGTCCCGGCCGCAAGGAGAGGAAGAAGGGCAGCCGACGCAGGACTGCTGTCCTGGGTGCCGCCTTCGCGGTCGCCGCTCTGGGATTGGGTTCTGTACTCATCACATCGCTGAACGACGGCAAGACGTCAGACGAAGGTCAGGCCGCCCCGTCCGACACCTTCTCCGCCGGCGCCCTCGAGAAGCAGGTCTCCCAACTCCTCGGGTCCGCCACCGGCGGCTCTCGATCCCCGCAAGACATGGGCGTGGCAACCGAACCTGGCAACAAGCAGCCCTTCACCAAGAAGCTCGCCTTCGTCCCGGCGTGTGTCCAGAAGGGCATCCCCACCCAGGGCACAGTCCTCGTGACCAAGGACGGCGTCTACAAGGGCAAGGACGCGCTTCTCGTGGTGCTGCCCGACCCCTCCGACAGCAACCGGGTCACCGCCTTCATCATGGACGCGTCCTGCATGAAGACTGCGCCCACCAGCACCGCGAAGGTTCTGCTGAAGCAGTCCTTCGCCCGCTCCTGAACGCTGACGCTTCGTCTCCCGCCTGCGTGGTAATTCGTACGGTGTGGCCTCTCCGTGTGCCCGGACACACCGGGAATGCGCGCCCCTTAGGATCCGTTGGGTGGGGTGAGAGTTCTGAGAGGGGCTCCACCGGTCCGACGACGCAGTCCAGAGACGAGGAACCAAGCCGTGAGCGACGTCCGTAACGTGATCATCATCGGCTCCGGGCCCGCCGGCTACACGGCGGCGCTCTACACCGCGCGCGCGTCGCTGAAGCCGCTGGTGTTCGAGGGCGCCGTCACCGCCGGTGGCGCCCTGATGAACACCACCGAGGTGGAGAACTTCCCCGGCTTCCAGGACGGCATCATGGGCCCCGAGCTCATGGACAACATGCGCGCCCAGGCCGAGCGTTTCGGCGCCGAGCTCGTCCCGGACGACATCGTCAGTGTCGACCTGACCGGCGAGATCAAGACCGTCACCGATACCTCGGGCACGGTCCACCGGGCGAAGGCCGTGATCGTCACCACCGGATCGCAGCACCGCAAGCTCGGCCTGCCGAACGAGGACGCCCTCTCCGGCCGCGGCGTCTCGTGGTGTGCCACCTGTGACGGCTTCTTCTTCAAGGACCAGGACATCGCCGTGATCGGTGGCGGCGACACCGCGATGGAGGAAGCGACCTTCCTCTCCCGCTTCGCCAAGTCCGTGACGATCGTCCACCGCCGTGACACCCTGCGCGCCTCCAAGGCGATGCAGGAGCGTGCCTTCGCCGACCCGAAGATCAAGTTCGTCTGGGACAGCGAGGTCGCGGAGATCCAGGGTGACCCGAAGCTGTCGGGCCTGAAGCTGCGCAACCTCAAGACCGGCGAGCTCTCGGACCTGGCGGTCACCGGCCTGTTCATCGCGATCGGGCACGACCCGCGCACCGAGCTCTTCAAGGGTCAGCTCGACCTGGACGGAGAGGGCTACCTCAAGGTGGAGGCGCCCTCGACCCGCACCAACGTGACGGGCGTCTTCGGCGCCGGTGACGTGGTCGACCACACCTACCGCCAGGCGATCACCGCGGCCGGTACCGGATGCTCCGCCGCGCTCGACGCCGAGCGCTTCCTCGCCGCCCTCGCGGACGAGGAGAAGGCCGAGCCCGAGAAGACCGCTGTCTGATCTACCTGCATCCCGCCCCGCCCCACCGCACCAACCAGTTAAGGAGCCCGCCGTGGCCGGCACCCTGAAGAATGTGACCGACGATTCCTTCGAGCAGGACGTCCTGAAGAGCGACAAGCCCGTCCTGGTGGACTTCTGGGCCGCCTGGTGCGGTCCGTGCCGCCAGATCGCGCCGTCCCTTGAGGCGATCGCCGCCGAGTACGGCGACAAGATCGAGATCGTCAAGCTCAACATCGACGAGAACCCGG
Source organism: Streptomyces sp. NRRL B-3229 (assembly GCF_000719505.1). NCBI lineage: Bacteria > Bacillati > Actinomycetota > Actinomycetes > Kitasatosporales > Streptomycetaceae > Streptomyces > Streptomyces sp. NRRL B-3229. Next base: position 238,581 of record NZ_JOGP01000009.1, read on the forward strand.
GTACGGCCGCCAAGTACGGCGTCATGTCCATCCCGACGCTGAACGTCTACCAGGACGGCGAGGTCGCCAAGACCATCGTCGGCGCCAAGCCCAAGGCCGCGATCGTCCGCGACCTCGAGGCGTTCATCGCTGAGTGACGTTTCACGTGAAACACGAAGGGGCCGGTCCTCACGGACCGGCCCCTTCCTTGTGTTCCCGTCACAGCGGTCGCAGCGCCGGCTCCTTCTGAACCGCCCCCAGAAGCCGGTCAAGCGCCATCTCCACGTCTTCCTTCCAGGAGAGCGTGGTACGCAGTTCCAGCCTCAGCCTCGGATACGTGGGGTGCGGCCGGACTGTCTTGAAGCCCACCGCCAGGAGATGATCTGCTGGAAGCAGACACGCGGGCTCCTTCCAACGGGCGTCACCGAAGGCCTCGATCGCCTTGAAGCCCCGCCGCAGCAGATCTTTGGCGACCGTCTGCACCATCACCCGGCCCAGCCCCTGTCCCTGGTAGCCCGGCATGATGAACGACGTGATCAGCTGGACGGCATCCGGGGAGACAGGGCTCGTCGGGAAAGCCGTCGAGCGGGGTACGTACGCCGGAGGCGCGTAGAGGACGAAGCCGACCGGCACGTCGTCGATGTAGACGACGCGCCCGCATGATCCCCAGTCCAGCAGGACGGCGGAGATCCATGCCTCCTTCTCCACGGCCGGTGTGCCGGCCTTTACCGCGGCTTCTCCGCTGACGGGGTCCAACTCCCAGAAGACGCAGGACCGGCAGCGTGTGGGGAGGTCCTGAAGATTGTCCAGCGTGAGCGGTACGAGCCGACGCCCCATGAAGGCTGATCCTCGCTTCCTTCGCCCGCCGCGCTGCGGGCGGCCGTCAGAGCGCTCCGTTCCCTGAGCAGGCTGCCGACGAATCCGCCGACCGCCCCCAGTCCCAGGCCCGCGCTCACCAGTCCGCTTCGGCTCATCGTTCGCATGGCCCCTGCCTCCCCTCAGAGGTACTGCCGGGTGGATGTGCCGCACCCAGTCGCATCGTATCCACCCACCGATTCCATCGATACCGCCTGAAAGCAAAGAGCGGGCCGTGTCCGGTGGGCACCGGACACGGCCCGCTCTTTGTGTTGCTGAGCATCCTCACTCGGCGAAGCCTGGCTCAGGCTTCCGTCTCCTCGGCATCATCGTCCAGCAGGCTCTTCTGGAGCACGGGCCCCTCGCCGGGAGCGAGGCTGCTGAGGATGCGCTCGAGGTCCTCCATGGAGGCGAACTCGACTGTGATCTTGCCCTTCTTCTGCCCCAGATCGACCTTGACCCGCGTCTCGAAACGGTCCGAGAGACGGGTCGCGAGGTCGCTCAGCGCCGGGGAGACGCGGGCACCGGCGCGCGGCCCCTTGGGGCGCTGGGCGGTCTGCGGACGGGACCCCATGAGAGTCACGATCTCCTCGACGGCACGCACCGAGAGCCCCTCGGCCACGATCCGGTGAGCCAGCCGGTCCTGCTCCTCGGAGTCCTCGACGGAGAGCAGCGCACGTGCGTGTCCGGCGGAGAGGACCCCGGCAGCCACCCGACGCTGGACCGCCGGAGAGAGCTTCAGCAGACGCAGCGTGTTGGAGACCTGCGGACGAGACCGGCCGATGCGGTCCGCCAGCTGGTCGTGTGTGCAGTTGAAGTCCTTCAGCAACTGGTCGTAGGCCGCAGCCTCTTCCAGCGGGTTCAGCTGGGCGCGGTGCAGGTTCTCCAGGAGAGCGTCCAGAAGGAGCTTGTCGTCCTCCGTGGCCCGCACGATCGCCGGGATCGCGTCCAAGCCGGCCTCACGGCTGGCCCTCCAGCGCCGCTCGCCCATGATGAGCTCGTAGCGCGCGGGACCGACCTGTCGTACGACGACCGGCTGGAGCAGGCCCACCTCCTGGATGGAGGTGACCAGTTCTTGCAGCGCGTCCTCGTCGAAGACCTCACGCGGCTGGCGCGGGTTCGGCGTGATGGAGTCGAGCGGAAGCTCAGCGAAGTGAGCACCCATGGGAGGCGCAGGAGTCTCCGCATAGCCATTGACCGACGGCTCCTCGGCCTCAGATGAAACAGGCGGCAGTGTGGCCACCTTCGCCGCGGCCACACCACGATCGCTCGTCAGCACCGGCACGGCCGACGGGGACGCGGAACCGGCGCCTCCCATCGCCGCCGGCGTCGGCGTCTTCTCCGTCGGGGCAGCAGGGATCAATGCGCCGAGCCCACGGCCCAAACCCCTCCGTCGCTCGCTCACTGGATCCCCTCCACCATGCTCGGGTTGCTCTGTGCGCCGATGTGCGCCTGCGTCGGGTCATAGCTGACACCGACACCCTTCAGCGCGATCTCTCGTGCTGCCTCAAGGTAGGACAGGGCGCCGCTCGATCCGGGATCGTACGTCAGCACCGTCTGTCCATAACTCGGCGCCTCGGAGATACGGACCGAGCGGGGAATGCTCGTCCGCAGCACCTCGTCACCGAAGTGGGTGCGCACCTCGTCCGCGACCTGGGACGCGAGGCGCGTCCGGCCGTCGTACATGGTGAGCAGGATCGTCGATACGTGCAAGGTGGGGTTGAGGTGGCCCCGCACCAGGTCGACGTTGCGCAGCAACTGACCCAACCCTTCCAGCGCGTAGTACTCGCACTGGATCGGGATGAGGACCTCCGCACCGGCCACCAGCGCGTTGACCGTCAGCAGGCCGAGCGAGGGCGGGCAGTCGATGAGGATGTAGTCCAAGGGCTGCTCGTACGCCTGGATCGCTCGCTGAAGCCGGCTCTCACGTGCCACCAGGGACACCAGCTCGATCTCCGCACCGGCGAGATCGATCGTGGCGGGAGCACAGAAGAGACCTTCGACGTCAGGCACCGGCTGGACGACCTCGGACAAGGGCCTGCTGTCCACCAGGACGTCGTAGATGGAAGGGACTTCGGCGTGATGGTCGATGCCCAGCGCAGTGGACGCGTTGCCCTGGGGGTCGAGGTCGATCACCAGGACACGGCCACCGTGCAGAGCCAGCGAAGCGGCAAGATTGACGGTCGTCGTCGTCTTGCCCACTCCACCCTTCTGGTTGGCGACGACCATGATCCGGGTCTGCTCGGGCCGGGGCAGGCCCTCGCCGGCGCGGCCCAGAGCCTCTACCGCCAGTTGGGCAGCACGACCGATCGGAGTGTCGTCCATAGGCGGCGGTGTTTCACGTGAAACATCCTCCCCCATCGACTCGGTTCGGGGACCGGGGACCGGATCGGTCATCGGTCCCGCGATGTTGGCGTTGGACCGCAAGGATTCACTCTCCTCGACTTCAGGCTCGCAATGAACAGAGCCTCCCATGTCTTCGGGGGTGTGAACCAGTGAGGCCTGTTGTTCTGTGGAGAAATCCACCTCTGTGGACAACTCCGTTACCTCTCCGAGCGACCCGAGAGGCTTTCGGTCGCGGGGTTCGGCCGCGGCGCGGCCCCGGCTGATGATGCCGTGCAGCAGTGAGCGACGTTTCACGTGAAACACGATGCACAGCAGCGGTGGCCGTTCCGCCGCGACACTCCGGCATGCGTAGGTTTGGCAGCTTGTGTGGAGTACGTCTCGTCGTCAGGACGGATCAGCGCCGTCGGCGGGTCCGCCCGGTCCGGGCCGCCTTGGCACGCTTGGCAGCGAACCGCACACCGCCCGGGCTCTCCCCGACCTCGACGCGCACCACGGTGGACAGCGGATCAACCACTCCTTCACCCACGTGCAGGACGGAGGTCTCCACGGCACCGAGCTTGCTCAACGCCGTGGACGCGGCCTTGAGCTCCTCCTCAGCGGTGTCGCCCTTGAGGGCCAGCATTTCCCCGTAGGGACGCAGCAGCGGGATGCCCCAGGTCGCCAACCGGTCCAGCGGAGCAACAGCCCGCGCCGTCACGACATGGACGGGAGTGAGCTTGCCCATGACCTCCTCGGCCCGACCACGGACCACCGTCACGTGGTTCAGGCCCAGCAACTCCACGACCTCCGTCAGGAAGGTCGTACGCCGCAGCAGAGGCTCAAGAAGCGTGATCTTCAGATCCTCGCGGACGAGAGCCAGGGGGATGCCGGGTAGCCCGGCTCCGGAGCCGACGTCGCACACGGTCACACCCTCGGGAACGACCTCCGAGAGCACCGCGCAGTTCAGCAGATGCCGCTCCCACAGGCGGGGCACTTCACGCGGCCCGATGAGACCGCGCTGCACACCCGCCTCGGCAAGCAGCTCGGCATAGCGGACCGCGTCCGCGAAGCGATCGCCGAACACCTCACGCGCCTGCTCGGGCGCGGGGGGAAGCTCCGCTGCCTCCGTCACGGGGAACCGTCCTTCCGTACCGCATCGACGCACCCGGCGCCGACCACCAGAACTATCAGGCTGACAAAGTCCGGCCCCGCCTGCTCTACAGACGGGGCCGGAGAAACCTAGGAACCGATCAGGCGGGAAGCACGACGACGAAGCGCTGCGGCTCCTCGCCCTCCGACTCGCTGCGCAGGCCGGCGGCCTTGACCGCGTCGTGCACGACCTTGCGCTCGAACGGCGTCATCGGCTGGAGCTTCACGGACTCGCCGGTGCTCTTGACCTCGGCCGCCGCCTTGGAACCCAGCTCGGAGAGCTCGGCACGCTTCTTGGCCCGGTAACCGGCGATGTCCAGCATGAGACGACTGCGATCCCCGGTCTCCCGGTGCACGGCCAAGCGGGTGAGCTCCTGAAGGGCTTCCAGCACCTCGCCGTCACGACCGACCAGCTTCTGCAGATCGCGGCCGCCCGCGTCGCTGATGATCGAGACAGCGGCGCGATCGGCCTCGACGTCCATGTCGATGTCGCCGTCGAGATCGGCGATGTCGAGCAGACCCTCGAGGTAGTCCGCCGCGATCTCGCCCTCCTGCTCCAGGCGAGTCAGGGTGTCTGCACCCTCGGCAGCGGCGGAGGTGGTGCCTTCCGTCACGGGATGGACTCCTTCGTTACTTCTTGGACGGGGACTTGGGCCGCTGCGGGCCCTTGCGCTGTCCTGACTGGGCCTTGCTGCGGTTGGCGCTGCCGGGCTGGTTCTTGGCCGCGGGCTTGGCGGCCTCGGGCTCGTCGGACTTGCTGAGCGAGGTCGGCTCCGACGCCTCGGTCTCACCGGCGGCCTTGGGGCCGCCCGACTGGCGCTGGGACTTGCTCTGCCGCTTGGGCTGCTGACGCTTGGGCGTGGCCCCGCTCGCCGGCGAACCGTCCTCGGTCTGGACCGCGGCCTGGGACTCGCTCTGGATCACAGTGCCGTCGGCCTGAGCCGCCAGACCGGCCTTGTTCAGACCGTTGATGAACTTGCGCTCGAACTCGTTGCGGTCCCGGCCCTTGGCGACGATGGCCTTGATGATGGTGCGCTCACTGCGCTTGCGGGCCTTGCCGTGGTTCATGACGTGCTTGGTGAGGCGCTCCAGGTAGGCGGCCTGGGCCTTGGAACCCGGGGTCGGGTTGTTGTGGATGACGTACATCTGCTGGCCCATGGTCCACACGTTGGTGGTCAGCCAGTAGACGAGGACACCGACCGGGAAGTTGATGCCGAAGACGGCGAACATGACCGGGAAGACGTACATCAGCATCTTCTGCTGCTGCATGAACGGCGTCTTGACCGTGGTGTCGACGTTCTTCGTCATCAGCTGGCGCTGGGTGTAGAACTGCGACGCCGACATCATGATGATCATGATCGCGGTGACGACCCGGACATCGGTGACCGTGGCGCCCAGCGCCTGGACGGTGGCCGAACCGTCCTTGAACTTCGCGGCGAGCGGAGCCCCGAAGATGTGCGCCTTTCGGGCGCTGGCCAGCAGCGACTCGTTGATGACACCGATGGTGTCGCCCGTCGCGATGCCGTTGAGCACGTGGTACAGGGCGAAGAAGAACGGCGACTGCGCCAGGATGGGAAGGCACGAGGAGAGCGGGTTGGTGCCCGTCTCCTTGTACAGCTTCATCATCTCTTCGGACTGACGCTGCTTGTCGTTCTTGTAGCGCTCCTGGATCTTCTTCATCTCGGGCTGGAGCGTCTGCATGGCCCGCGTCGACTTGATCTGCTTCACGAAGAGCGGGATCAGGCAGATACGGATGAGGATCACGAGGGACACGATCGACAGGCCCCAGGCCCACCCGGTGTCAGGGCCGAAGATCTTGCCGTACACCGTGTGGAACTGGACGATGACCCAGGAGACGGGTGTCGTGATGAAGCTGAAAAGACTGGCAATCGTGTCCACTAATCATGCTCCTTGGGCATGGGACGGAGTCTCTGCGGCCGGGCTCGAAGGAGTATGTCCCTCGGTGGCCGAGTCGGCGGCGGAGGGCCCGCCCCTGCGTGCACGCCAGGCGTTACGCAGCATTTCGTGCCACCGCGGACGCTTGCGCGGCGGGACATGGTCCACACCACCCAGCGACCACGGATTGCACCGCAGGATGCGCCAGGCGGTGAGTGCCGTTCCCTTGATCGCACCGTGGCGGTCGATGGCCTGGAAGCCGTAGTGGGAACACGACGGGTAGTACTTGCAGACCGGCCCCAGCAGCGGACTGATGGTCCACTGGTACAGCTTGATCAGCGCCAGCAGCGGGTACTTCATCGCGCGCCCCCTCCCAGCAGCCGCTGAACAGCGGCATCCAGGTCTCGGGCCAGTTGTTCATGATCGGCGTCGACCGCCTCGGGCAGCGCTCGTACGACTACCAGGCTACCGGGGGGAAACAGGTCCACCCTGTCGCGCATCAGATGGCGAAGCCTGCGCTTCACCTTGTTGCGCACCACGGCACCACCCACGGCCTTGCTCACGACGAAACCCGCACGCGTCGGGGGAGCGCTCTCCCCAGGCGCGTGCGGGTTCGTGGCACCGCTACGAAGATGGACGACGAGGGACGGGCGTCCGGCCCGGCGCCCTCGTCGTACCGCGGTCGCGAAGTCCTCGCGCCGCCTCAGCCGGTTCTCGGTGGGCAGCACGACGGCATGACCTGACCGGGATCAGGCGGACAGGCTGGCGCGACCCTTGCTGCGGCGGTTCGCCAGAATCGCGCGGCCGGCACGGGTACGCATCCGCAGACGGAAGCCGTGGGTCTTGGCGCGACGACGGTTGTTCGGCTGGAAGGTGCGCTTGCTCACTCGGGGGCTCCAGAAATCAATCGGTGGTGGCGGGTGCCGTCCTGGCTGTCACCGTGCGCCCACGAGTAGCTCGCAGTTACGCCCGTGTGCACCGCTTCCCGATCACCTGACGTGATCTGTGCCCATCGGAGGCAGGCGGCAGCAGCCATCGACAACTCGACCTGGTTACGGTACGCGGGGCTACGCCATCCGGTCAAACCAGAGGCCACAGGGAGACACTGTCCACAGGCTGGGGACAACAACTTGAACCGCACCCGTCGCCCTGACTACCGTGGCTGAACTCCGATTCGTTCCCTTGACCCCTGTGTTTCGGCTCCACCCCATTTGAATCCCGACTCGTCCCACAACCACACGTTCGTGGGACCCGTGAGAGAGCGTGCCCTGTGGCTGACGTACCTGCCGATCTTGCCGCAGTGTGGCCACGTGTACTCGAGCAACTCCTCGGTGAGGGCCGCGTCCAGGGTGTGGAGGCGAAGGACGAGCACTGGATCCGCCGCTGCCAGCCCCTCGCGCTGGTCGCCGACACCGCCCTGCTCGCCGTACCGAACGAATTTGCGAAAGGCGTACTGGAGGGCCGGCTCGCCCCGGCCGTCAGCGAGACGCTGAGCCGCGAATGCGGCCGCCCGATCCGTATCGCCATCACTGTCGACGACTCCGCCGGCGAGCCCCCCTCGCCGCCCGCACCCCCGGCCCCCCGCTCCCAGCCCCGCTACGAGGAGCCCGAGCTCCCCTCCGGCCAGTACGACGGGCCCTACGACAACCAGTACGACAAGCAGTACGACAAGCAGTACGACAACCCGTACGAGAGCTACGGCCGCCACCGCGCCGACGACCGCCAACGCGACGACCGTAAACGCGCCGACGACTCCCCCTCGGGCCGCCCCGAGCAGCGCCCCGGCCCCCAGGGTGACCACAATCCCCGTCCGGACCAGCTCCCGACCGCCCGGCCCGCGTACCCCTCCGAGTACCAGCGCCCCGAGCCCGGCGCCTGGCCGCGGCCCGCGCAGGACGAGTACAGCTGGCAGCAGCCACGGCTCGGCTTCCCGGAGCGCGACCCGTACGCAACTCCGTCGCAGGAGCCGTACCAGCAGGAGTCGTACCCCCAGGAGCCGTACAAGCAAGAGCCGTACGCACAGGACCCCTACGGCTCCCCCTCCCAGGACTACCGCCCCCAGTCCATGGAGCGCCCCTCCTACGACAACCCGCGCCCCGACTACGACCAGCGGCCGGACTACGACAAGCCCCGCTCCGACTACGACCAGCGGGACGCCCGCCGGGACCTGCCCGAGCCCCCGTCGGCCAGCGGGCACGTGCACCGCGGCGGCCCGGTCGGCTCCAACCTGCCCACCACCGGCGCCCCCGGCCCGCTGGCCGCACAGCCCGCACCGGCGACCGGACCCGGCGAACCCACCGCGCGGCTGAACCCGAAGTACCTCTTCGACACCTTCGTCATCGGCGCCTCCAACCGCTTCGCGCACGCGGCCGCCGTCGCCGTCGCCGAAGCGCCGGCCAAGGCCTACAACCCCCTCTTCATCTACGGCGAGTCGGGCCTCGGAAAGACGCACCTGCTGCACGCCATCGGGCACTACGCGCGCAGCCTCTACCCCGGCACACGCGTGCGGTACGTGAGCTCGGAGGAGTTCACCAACGAGTTCATCAACTCCATCCGCGACGGCAAGGGCGACAGCTTCCGCAAGCGCTACCGCGAGATGGACATCCTGCTCGTCGACGACATCCAGTTCCTCGCGGACAAGGAGTCGACGCAGGAGGAGTTCTTCCACACCTTCAACACCCTCCACAACGCCAACAAGCAGATCGTGCTCTCCAGCGACCGGCCGCCCAAGCAGCTGGTCACCCTGGAGGACCGGCTGCGGAACCGTTTCGAGTGGGGCTTGATCACCGACGTCCAGCCGCCCGAGCTGGAGACCCGGATCGCGATCCTGCGCAAGAAGGCGGTCCAGGAGCAGCTCAACGCCCCGCCGGAGGTCCTGGAGTTCATCGCCTCCCGCATCTCGCGCAACATCCGCGAGCTGGAGGGCGCGCTGATCCGCGTGACGGCGTTCGCCTCGCTCAACCGGCAGCCGGTCGACCTGGGCCTGACGGAGATCGTCCTCAAGGACCTGATCCCCGGCGGCGAGGACTCGGCCCCGGAGATCACCTCCACGGCGATCATGAGCGCCACGGCCGACTACTTCGGCCTGACTGTCGAGGACCTGTGCGGCACCTCGCGCGGCCGCGCGCTCGTCACGGCCCGCCAGATCGCCATGTACCTCTGCCGCGAGCTCACCGACCTCTCGCTGCCCAAGATCGGCGCACTCTTCGGCGGCCGCGACCACACGACCGTCATGCACGCGGACCGCAAGATCCGCAATCTGATGGCCGAGCGGCGCTCCATCTACAACCAGGTCACCGAGCTGACGAACCGCATCAAGAACGGCTGACAGCAGCGGAGTCACGGCGGCTCCGACAGCTGAGGGCGCCCTGGGGACGAGGTTCCCGGGGCGCCTTCGTCGTTCCCCCGCACACCCCCTCCGTGGTTCCCCGGCAGGCATCCTCGCCGTTCCACAGGTCACGACGCCGTAGCCCGGTGTTCGATTCCCTGCCGGGTTACGGCCTTACTCCACAGATCCGGTGACTTTTTTCCCTCCACATCCTGGGGACCGCGAAGTTGTCCAGATCGGCGTCCACAGGGGCCCTCCTGAAAGACCATCACCCCAGGTCACCCCCTTGTGGATTCGTGGACGAACGATCTCCACAGACTGTGGACAGTCAGAAGATCCACAGGCTGTGCATCAAGTTGTCCACCGGCAACCCACAGGCGGAGGCCGGTTGTCCCCAGAGATCGCCGGCTTCTCCACATGCCTGTCCACTGTTCGGCAACGCGACGCGCCTGATCACCGGGGCGAGTGAAAGGCGTCACACGAAGGTGCCGGGTTGGGCTGTGGGAAACGTGGGTAAAGCTGGGGACGGCGTTGGGGAGAAGTCGCCTCAGGCTGTGCACGGAGTGTGCAGAACTTTCTGTTCTCCACAGAGACGCCCAGTTGTCCACCGGTGTCGCCCACAGGGTCCGTGGACAAAATTTCCCCTCTGAGCTGGGAAAACGGGGTTATCCACGGTATCCACAGCCCCTACTACTACTGACAACTAGAGAGAGCTGGGAATCCGTTTCGAAGGAGGCCCTGTGCACAACTCGCTCTCCGGTGCCCGGCTGCCCCTCGTCACGACTTGACCCCGAGAGGCACCTACTGTCAGTGGGGTGCGTCAGACTGTTCCCGGTGTCCTTCCCGTCACCGGGGCCGACGACACCGAGACAGACGACGAAGCCAGGCAGGCAGAGCAGCGCCGGCAACAGCAGGAGGCGGCAACAGTGAAGATCCGGGTGGAACGCGACGTACTCGCGGAGGCAGTGGCCTGGGCGGCGCGCAGCCTCCCGGCCCGTCCGCCGGCGCCGGTCCTCGCCGGCCTTCTCCTGAAGGCCGAGGAAGGCCAGCTGAGCCTGTCCAGCTTCGACTACGAGGTCTCCGCGCGGGTCTCGGTGGAGGCCGAGGTCGAGGAGGAGGGCACGGTTCTGGTCTCCGGCCGCCTGCTCGCCGACATCTGCCGCGCCCTGCCCAACCGTCCGGTGGAGATTTCCACAGACGGTGTACGGGCGACCGTGGTCTGCGGCTCCTCGCGGTTCACACTCCACACCCTGCCTGTGGAGGAGTACCCGTCGCTGCCGCAGATGCCGAGCGCGACGGGCACCGTGCCCGGTGAGGTCTTCGCCTCCGCTGCCTCGCAGGTGGCCATCGCTGCTGGCCGCGACGACACGCTGCCGGTGCTGACCGGTGTGCGCATCGAGATCGAGGGCGACACCGTCACCCTCGCGTCCACAGACCGCTACCGCTTCGCGGTCCGTGAGTTCCTGTGGAAGCCGGAGAACCCCGAGGCGTCCGCGGTGGCCCTGGTGCCCGCCAAGACGCTCCTGGACACCGCCAAGGCGCTCACGAGCGGCGACAGCGTCATCCTGGCGCTCTCCGGCTCCGGTGCCGGCGAGGGCCTGATCGGTTTCGAGGGCGCGGGCCGCCGTACGACGACCCGTCTGCTCGAGGGCGACCTGCCGAAGTACCGCACGCTGTTCCCGACGGAGTTCAACTCCGTCGCGGTGATCGAGACCGCCCCCTTCGTGGAGGCCGTCAAGCGTGTGGCCCTGGTCGCCGAGCGCAACACCCCGGTGCGGCTGAGCTTCGAGCAGGGCGTGCTGATCCTGGAGGCCGGTTCCAGCGACGACGCACAGGCTGTGGAAAGGGTGGACGCCCAGCTGGAGGGCGACGACATCTCGATCGCCTTCAACCCGACCTTCCTGCTGGACGGGCTGAGCGCCATCGACTCCCCGGTGGCCCAGCTGTCCTTCACGACGTCCACCAAGCCGGCACTGCTGAGCGGCAAGCCGGCCCTGGACGCTGAGGCGGACGAGGCCTACAAGTACCTGATCATGCCGGTGCGGCTGAGCGGCTGAGCAGCCGTCGTCGGAAAGCCCCAGGTGAGGGCATACGTTTGAGCGCGTATGCCCACAGGTGTGCGTGAGCGTCCGGGTTTAGGCTCGTACGTGGGTACCAAAGTGCCCCACACGTCACAGCTACCTAAGGAACCACTGATGGAGCTCGGTCTCGTCGGCCTCGGCAAGATGGGCGGCAACATGCGCGAGCGGATCCGCCGCGCAGGCCACACCGTGATCGGATACGACCGCAACCCGGACCTCGCGGACGTCCACAGCCTGAAGGAGCTTGTGGACGCGTTGCAGGGCCCGCGGGTCGTGTGGGTGATGGTCCCGGCCGGGGCGCCGACGCAGGCGACCATCGACGAGCTGGCCGAGCTCCTCCAGCCCGGTGACGTCGTGGTGGACGGCGGGAACTCCCGCTGGACGGACGACGAGAAGCACGCCGAGGAGCTGGCGGCCAAGGGCATAGGTTTCGTCGACTGCGGTGTCTCCGGCGGTGTGTGGGGCCTGGAGAACGGCTATGCGCTGATGTACGGCGGCGACGCGGAGAACGTCGCCAAGGTGCAGCCGGTCTTCGACGCCCTCAAGCCCAAGGGCGACGCGGGTGCGGTGCACGCCGGCAAGGTCGGCGCGGGCCACTTCGCGAAGATGGTCCACAACGGCATCGAGTACGCGATGATGCAGGCCTACGCCGAGGGCTGGGAGCTCCTGGAGAAGGTGGACTCCGTGACCGACGTCCGGGAGGTGTTCCGCTCCTGGCAGGAGGGCACGGTCATCCGTTCCTGGCTCCTCGACCTCGCGGTCAACGCCCTCGACGAGGACGAGCACCTGGACAAGCTGCGCGGTTTCGCACAGGACTCCGGCGAGGGCCGGTGGACCGTGGAGGCCGCCATCGACCACGCGGTGCCGCTGCCGGCGATCACCGCGTCCCTGTTCGCGCGGTTCGCGTCCCGCCAGGACGACTCGCCGCAGATGAAGATGATCGCGGCGCTGCGCAACCAGTTCGGCGGCCACGCGGTCGAGACGAAGTAATCCACAGGGCTGTTCGCACAGTCCACAAGAGGCACGGTCCACAAGAGGGCTGTTGATAGTCCACAAGCTGGGGGAGGTCGGCGCCCGACCATGCACGTCACGCATCTGTCGCTGGCCGACTTCCGCTCGTACGCCCGGGTCGAGGTTCCGCTCGACCCGGGCGTCACCGCGTTCGTGGGCCCCAATGGGCAGGGCAAGACGAACCTGGTGGAGGCGATCGGCTATCTCGCCACTCTCGGCAGCCACCGGGTCGCCTCCGACGCGCCTCTGGTCCGTATGGGGGCCGAGCGCGCGATCGTCCGGGCGCAGGTCAGACAGGGTGATCGGCAGCAGCTGGTCGAGCTGGAGCTGAACCCGGGCAAGGCGAACCGGGCCCGGATCAACAGATCGTCGCAGGTCAGGCCGCGTGACGTGCTGGGGATCGTACGGACCGTGCTGTTCGCGCCGGAGGACCTCGCGCTCGTCAAGGGTGACCCCGGTGAGCGGCGCCGCTTCCTCGACGAGCTGATCACCGCACGCTCCCCGCGCATGGCCGGGGTGCGCTCCGACTACGAGCGCGTCCTCAAGCAGCGCAACACCCTGCTGAAGTCGGCGGCCCTCGCGCGGCGGCACGGGGGGCGTTCGATGGACCTGTCCACTCTCGACGTATGGGACCAGCACCTCGCGCGAGCGGGCGCCGAGCTGCTCGACCGGCGCCTCGACCTGATCGCCGCGCTGCAACCGCTGGCCGACAAGGCGTACGAGCAGCTGGCTCCCGGCGGCGGCCCGGTCGCCCTGGAGTACAAGCCGTCCGCGCCGGGTGAGGCACACACGCGTGAGGATCTCTACGAGCAGCTGATGGCCGCCCTGGCGGAGGTGCGCAAGCAGGAGATCGAGCGGGGCGTGACGCTGGTGGGCCCCCATCGGGACGATGTGAATCTCAAACTCGGTCAGCTGCCCGCCAAGGGATACGCCTCTCACGGCGAGTCCTGGTCGTACGCGCTGGCGCTGCGTCTCGCGTCGTACGACCTGCTCCGCGCGGAGGGGAACGAGCCGGTGCTGATCCTCGACGACGTGTTCGCCGAACTGGACGCCCGGCGCCGGGAGCGGCTGGCCGAGCTGGTCGCGCCGGGTGAGCAGGTGCTGGTGACGGCGGCGGTCGACGACGACGTGCCGCACGTGCTGGCGGGGACGCGGTACGCCGTGTCGGAGGGGTCGGTGGAGCGCGTATGAGCGACGAACGGCCTCTCCCCGGGAACGCCGGTGAAGCCGGGCACTCCGGCAGTGCCGAGGGCGCCGGAAGCACCGGAAGCGTCGGGAACAGCACGAACGCCGAGCGCCCCAAGCCCGCCGAGCCCTCCGGCGTCGACCTCGCGCGCGTGGCGCTGCGGGCCGCGAAGGAGCAGGCACGCGCGCGAGGGGACGCGGCGCAGCAGAAGCGGCAGGCGCGGCGGGGGGGCGGGCTGCGCTCCGGCGCGCACGCCGACGGCCGCGATCCCATGGCGTTCGGTGCTGCCATCAACCGGTTGATCACCGAGCGGGGCTGGGAGGCGCCCGCCGCGGTGGGCGGTGTGATGGGGCGGTGGCCGCAGCTCGTCGGGGAGAAGCTCGCCTACCACTGCACGCCCCAGCGGTACGACGAGGACGAGCGGGTCCTGGTCGTGCAGTGCGATTCGCCGGTGTGGGCGACCGAGGTGCGGCGGCTCGCGCCGAGCCTGGTCGCGCGGCTCAACGAGGATCTGGGGCACGGCACGGTGCGGCTGATCAAGGTGCTCGGTCCCGGTGGTCCGGCGCGCAGTTACGGCCCTCTGCGGGCCCCGGGCAGCAGCCGGCCCGGCGATCCCTACAGGTGACTTACGTCACGTGGTGTCTGCGTGATCGGTGTCGTCGTGGCACCGCACGCGGATGCGAACGACGACCTGACTCCCAAGTAGCAAAGGGTTGACGGCCGAAAGCGCTGAGTGCCGCTGTGAGCCTCTTGGAGCCCCGCTCCGTATATGGGGACCTGGAAGACGCCGGTTGAGGGCGGCACATGAGGACTCAGGTACCGGCAAACCCCCATCACTGTCGGCGCTACCGGTAGACTGGAAGCCAATCCCGCCCCGCACGTGGGGACCGCCCGGGAAACGCTGAGCAACGCTGATCAAGGCTTACCAACGCAACATGCCGCAGCCGCTCCGGCAACCCGCCGACGAGCCCGGCTCGTGCTGTGCCAGAAAGGGCGCTTCGTGGCCGATTCCGGCAACCCCAACGAGAACATTCCGTCCACCGACGCCGAGGCGAGTTCGTCGAACGGCGAGGTAACCGCCTCGTACGACGCCAGTGCCATCACCGTCCTCGAGGGTCTGGACGCGGTCCGCAAGCGACCCGGTATGTACATCGGCTCGACCGGCGAGCGCGGCCTGCACCACCTGGTGCAGGAGGTCGTCGACAACTCCGTCGACGAGGCGCTGGCGGGTCACGCGGACACCATCGACGTGACGATCCTCCCCGACGGCGGCGTCCGGGTCGTCGACAACGGCCGCGGCATCCCGGTCGGCATCGTTCCGTCCGAGGGCAAGCCGGCCGTCGAGGTCGTGCTCACCGTGCTGCACGCGGGCGGCAAGTTCGGCGGCGGCGGCTACGCGGTCTCCGGCGGTCTGCACGGCGTGGGCGTGTCCGTGGTGAACGCCCTGTCGACCAAGGTGGCCGTCGAGATCAAGACCGACGGATACCGCTGGACGCAGGACTACAAGCTGGGTGTGCCGACGGCCCCGCTGGCCCAGCACGAGGCCACGGACGAGCACGGCACCTCGGTGACCTTCTGGGCGGACCCGGACATCTTCGAGACCACCGACTACTCCTTCGAGACGCTCTCGCGGCGCTTCCAGGAGATGGCGTTCCTCAACAAGGGTTTGAGGATCAAACTCACTGACGAGCGCGAGTCGGCCAAGGCGACGTCCGGCGCGGACGAGGCGGGCGCGGACGAGAGCGCCGAGGTCAAGTCGGTCGACTACCACTACGAGGGCGGCATCGTCGACTTCGTGAAGTACCTCAACTCCCGCAAGGGAGACGTGGTGCACCCGACCATCGTGGACCTCGAGGCCGAGGACAAGGACAAGAACCTGTCCGTCGAGCTCGCCATGCAGTGGAACAGCAGTTACAGCGAGGGCGTCTACTCCTTCGCCAACATCATCCACACGCACGAGGGCGGCACCCACGAGGAGGGCTTCCGCGCGGCGCTCACCTCGCTGATCAACAAGTACGCGCGCGACAAGAAGCTGCTGCGCGACAAGGACGACAACCTCACGGGTGACGACATCCGCGAGGGTCTGACCGCGATCATCTCGGTGAAGCTGGGCGAGCCGCAGTTCGAGGGCCAGACCAAGACCAAGCTGGGCAACACCGAGGTGAAGACCTTCGTCCAGAAGGTCGTCTACGAGCACCTCACCGACTGGCTGGACCGCAACCCCGTCGAGGCCGCGGACATCATCCGCAAGTCGATCCAGGCGGCCACCGCGCGCGTGGCGGCCCGCAAGGCGCGTGACCTGACCCGCCGCAAGGGTCTGCTGGAGACCGCGTCCCTGCCGGGCAAGCTCTCCGACTGCCAGTCGAACGACCCCACCAAGTGCGAGATCTTCATCGTCGAGGGTGACTCCGCCGGCGGCTCCGCCAAGTCCGGCCGCAACCCGGAGTACCAGGCGATCCTCCCGATCCGCGGCAAGATCCTGAACGTCGAGAAGGCGCGGATCGACAAGATCCTCCAGAACCAGGAGATCCAGGCGCTGATCTCGGCCTTCGGCACCGGGGTCCACGAGGACTTCGACATCGAGAAGCTGCGCTATCACAAGATCATCCTGATGGCGGACGCCGACGTCGACGGCCAGCACATCTCCACCCTGCTGCTGACCTTCCTGTTCCGCTTCATGCGGCCGCTGGTCGAGGCCGGGCACGTGTACCTGTCCCGCCCCCCGCTCTACAAGATCAAGTGGGGCCGGGACGACGTCGAGTACGCGTACTCCGACCGTGAGCGCGACGCACTGATCGAGATGGGCCGCCAGCGTGGCAAGCGGGTCCGCGAGGACTCCATCCAGCGCTTCAAGGGCCTCGGCGAGATGAACGCCGAGGAGCTGCGCGTGACGACCATGGACCAGGAGCACCGCGTCCTCGGCCAGGTCACCCTCGATGACGCCGCCCAGGCGGACGACCTGTTCTCCGTCCTGATGGGCGAGGACGTCGAGGCGCGTCGGCAGTTCATCCAGCGCAACGCCAAGGACGTCCGCTTCCTCGACATCTGAGTCGGTCTCAGCTGACCGCACCAGGAAGGATCTTCACCCGCAATGGCCGACGAGAACACTCCTGTCACCTCTGAAGAGGGCGGCGTCATCGCCCAGCGTGTCGAGCCCGTCGGGCTCGAGACGGAGATGCAGCGCTCGTATCTCGACTACGCGATGTCCGTCATCGTGTCCCGCGCGCTGCCCGACGTCCGGGACGGACTCAAGCCCGTCCACCGCCGCGTGCTGTACGCCATGTACGACGGCGGCTACCGCCCCGAGCGCGGCTTCTACAAGTGCGCGCGTGTGGTCGGCGACGTCATGGGCAACTACCACCCGCACGGCGACTCCTCGATCTACGACGCCCTGGTGCGCCTCGCCCAGCCGTGGTCGATGCGGATGCCACTGGTGGACTCCAACGGCAACTTCGGCTCCCCGGGCAACGACCCCGCGGCCGCCATGCGGTACACCGAGTGCAAGATGGCGCCGCTGTCCATGGAGATGGTCCGGGACATCGACGAGGAGACCGTCGACTTCACGGACAACTACGACGGCCGCTCCCAGGAGCCGACCGTCCTGCCGGCCCGCTTCCCGAACCTGCTGATCAACGGCTCGGCCGGTATCGCGGTCGGCATGGCCACCAACATCCCGCCGCACAACCTGCGCGAGGTCGCGGCCGGCGCCCAGTGGTACCTGGAGAACCCCGAGGCCTCCCACGAGGAGCTCCTTGACGCTCTCATGGAGCGCATCAAGGGCCCCGACTTCCCGACCGGCGCCCTGGTGGTCGGCCGCAAGGGCATCGAGGAGGCGTACCGCACCGGCCGCGGCTCGATCACCATGCGCGCGGTCGTCGAGGTCGAGGAGATCCAGAACCGCCAGTGCCTGGTGGTCACGGAACTGCCGTACCAGACCAACCCCGACAACCTCGCGCAGAAGATCGCCGACCTGGTGAAGGACGGCAAGGTCGGCGGCATCGCGGACGTCCGCGACGAGACGTCGTCGCGCACGGGCCAGCGGCTCGTGATCGTGCTCAAGCGCGACGCGGTCGCCAAGGTCGTCCTCAACAACCTCTACAAGCACACGGACCTCCAGTCGAACTTCGGCGCCAACATGCTGGCGCTCGTCGACGGCGTGCCGAGGACCCTCTCCCTGGACGCGTTCATCCGGCACTGGGTGGCGCACCAGATCGAGGTCATCGTCCGCCGTACGCGCTTCAGGTTGCGCAAGGCCGAGGAGCGGGCGCACATCCTGCGCGGCCTCCTGAAGGCCCTGGACGCCATCGACGAGGTCATCGCGCTGATCCGGGCCAGCGACACGGTCGACATCGCGCGTACGGGCCTGATGGACCTCCTCCGGATCGACGAGATCCAGGCCAACGCCATCCTCGAGATGCAGCTGCGCCGCCTCGCCGCCCTGGAGCGCCAGAAGATCATCCAGGAGCACGACGAACTCCAGGCGAAGATCACCGAGTACAACGAGATCCTGGCCTCGCCGGTCCGCCAGCGCGGCATCGTGAGCGCCGAACTCGCCGCGATCGTCGAGAAGTACGGCGACGACCGCAAGACCATGCTGGTGCCCTACGACGGCGACATGTCCATCGAGGACCTCATCGCCGAGGAGGACATCGTCGTCACGGTCACGCGCGGCGGTTACGTCAAGCGCACCAAGACCGTCGACTACCGCGCCCAGAAGCGCGGCGGCAAGGGCGTGCGCGGCACGAAGCTCAAGGAAGACGACATCGTCGACCACTTCTTCGTGTCCACCACCCACCACTGGCTGCTGTTCTTCACCAACAAGGGCCGCGTCTACCGGGCGAAGGCGTACGAGCTGCCGGACGCCGGCCGGGACGCGCGCGGACAGCACGTCGCCAACCTGCTGGCCTTCCAGCCGGACGAGGCGATCGCCGAGATCCTCGCGATCCGCGACTACGACGCGGCGCCCTACCTGGTGCTCGCCACCAAGGCGGGTCTGGTCAAGAAGACGTCACTGAAGGATTACGACTCTCCGCGTTCCGGTGGCGTCATCGCCATCAACCTGCGGGAGCGCGAGGACGGTTCGGACGACGAACTGATCGGCGCCGAACTGGTCTCGGCCGACAGCGATCTGCTTCTGATCAGCAAGAAAGCCCAATCGATCAGGTTCACCGCCTCGGACGACACCCTGCGTCCCATGGGCCGTGCGACCTCGGGTGTGAAGGGTATGAGCTTCCGTGAGGGCGACGAGCTGCTCTCGATGAATGTTGTTCGACCCGGTACGTTCGTGTTCACTGCTACGGACGGCGGGTACGCGAAGCGCACCCCTGTCGACGAGTACCGCGTCCAGGGTCGCGGCGGCCTCGGCATCAAGGCTGCCAAGATCGTGGAGGACCGCGGATCGCTCGTCGGAGCGCTGGTGGTCGAGGAGACCGACGAGATCCTCGCCATCACGCTGTCCGGCGGTGTGATTCGTACGCGAGTCAGCGGAGTCAGGGAGACGGGCCGTGACACCATGGGCGTCCAACTGATCAACCTGGGCAAGCGCGATGCCGTCGTCGGCATCGCTCGTAACGCCGAGGCGGGACGCGAGGCGGAGGAGGTCGACGGCGATGTGGCCGACGACGAGACCGCCGAGGGTGCCGCCGAGACCATCGGCACGGACGAGGGTGAGTCGCCCTCGGCCGAGTAGCACGAGGAGAGAGTCATCGTGAGCGGAGCCACGGGCGCCGGATCGACCGGAACCTCTACGGGGTCCACCCCCGGCACGGAGGCCGACGGCGGCGGCCGTGGCTCCGCCGCGCGTGCGGCGGACGCCCGGGGCCCGGAGGCGCGCGGAACAGACCCGCGCGGCACGGCCCCGCATCCGACAGAACCGCACACCGTGGACACGCACACGACTCAGCTCAAGGCGATCAAGCCGCCCGCGACTCCGCCGCGCTCGCCCGAGACTCATGGATCCCAGGGGGGACCTGTGACGGACACCCAGCCGCCGGCCCGGCCGACGGCGCCCGCCGCACCGCCCCAGCCGCAGCCCGCGGCTCAGGCTTCGCCTTCTCCGCTGCCGGGGGAACGGCAGCCGCAGCAGCAGTCCGGCCCGTATCACCCGCCGCAGGCCTACCCGACACAGGCCGCCCCGGCCGGTGCCGTACGGCGCCCGCGGACCGGGGCGCGCACCGTGCCCCGTACACGCAAAGCACGTCTGCGGGTGGCCAAGGCCGACCCGTGGTCCGTCATGAAAGTCAGCTTCCTGCTCTCCATCGCACTCGGCATCTGCACGATCGTCGCAGCCGCCGTGCTGTGGATGGTCATGGACGCGATGGGCGTCTTCTCGACGGTCGGCGGGACGATCTCCGAGGCGACCGGCTCGAACGAGTCGAACGGATTCGACCTCCAGGCATTTCTCTCCCTGCCGAACGTCCTGATGTTCACGTCGATCATCGCGGTCATCGACGTCGTCCTCGCGACGGCTCTCGCGACCCTCGGCGCGTTCATCTACAACCTCTCCGCGGGCTTCGTCGGCGGCGTCGAGCTGACGCTGGCCGAGGACGAGTGACCCGTCTTCCTACCTGGCTTCAAACCTGTGGGGGCGGTCCTGAAGGAACCGATTTTGGGACTGCCCACGTCGTGCGCTAATCTTCAGGAGTCAGCGCGCGGGACACACCCCGCAAAGCGCGGCGGGGCTATAGCTCAGTTGGTTAGAGCGCATCCCTGATAAGGATGAGGCCACAGGTTCAAATCCTGTTAGCCCCACCAGACTCGAAGACCTTCAGCCGGATCCGGTTGGGGGTCTTCGGCGTTTGGGGGTGCACTCCGGTACATCGGTACTTGCGGTACGTCGGTACTGCGGGGTCGGCGTGTGGTGTCAGGCACAGCCGACCGAAGCCGGTTCGGCGGCCCTGGCCGCCTGTGCGATCGTCTGCGCGTCCGCGGCCGTCTCCGTGTCTGCCGACGTCTCCGTGTCCGCGGGGGAGCGGTGGCGGCAGCTGGGGGTCTTGCCGTGGGCCTCGGCGCGGATGCGCTGCTTCATCGTGGGTGGCAGGGCCTTGACGTACGGCCAGAGTCCGTTCCCGTGGGCCGCCGCCAGGGGCTCCGGGTGCGCCACCCCGGCGCTGTTGCGGGCCGGCTGGGTCTGCGGTACGGCCGCGGCGGCGGTCGTCGTGATGAGTCCGAGCGCCGTGAACAGCGCGAGGAAGGCGGTGATGACGGCGGTCCACAGGTTCATGACCTTGTTCTGGGCCATGGTCCCTCACTTTCGGGCTGAGGCGATTTGCGTACTTTCCTCATGATGTGTATGGGCGCCGCGAAAGCACGGACCGGAGCCTGTGGCGCGTCGATCTTCAGATGAACACCACACGGATGGGTGCAAGCAGGTCGAAAAAGGGGAGAATCGGCATTAAGAGGGCTGAAGTGACCCTGCGTGGAGATGTGATCACCCTCTGATCGGAGGTGCCTGCTCCGCTTGTACTGGGCTCGCCCGGGCGGCAGTTGAGGCCCCGACGCAGGTCACCGATCGGTATCGGTCGGTGTGTATAGTCGGGCGCCAGAGGTCCCCTACGTCAACGAAAGACGAGGTCGCGCGGTGAAGAAGCTTCTCCTGGTCGCACTGGCCGCCATCGGCGGGCTCCTCGTGTACCGCCAGATCCAGGCGGATCGCGCCGAGCAGGATCTGTGGACGGAGGCGACTGACTCCGTGCCCACGGGTTCGTGAGTACCGAGATTCGATTCTGAGCAGACCCCGGCCGTGTTGCGGTCGGGGTTTTGTGTTGTCCGGAGTCGGTCGGCCGCCGCCGGATGCGCGGTCTTCATGCGGGGCGCCGGGGCCGGTTGCAGGGGGGGTTTCGGACGGCCGTACGGATTGCGGGGGTGGGCGGCTGCGCTGCGGGGCAGGATGGGCCACGGTCGGTGCGCGGATCGGTACGTAGATCGGTGCTTGGCTCGCTCGGCAGGGCGTACGGGCGGGTGCTGGGCCGGTCGTGGGAGCTCGGGCGCGGGTACGGAGGGGTGGCGCGGCATGGGGCGGCGTACGGCGTGGTGGCGGGTGGCCGTGGTGGGAGCGGTGCTGGGTGCCGTGGCCGGGGTGCCCGGGGCTCCGGCCCTCGCTGCGTCCCCCTCCCCCTCTGCTTCTTCTCCCTCCTCCGCTACGGCCCCCTCGTACGTCTTCGCCGCGGGCGCCCCGTCGGTCACGGGCACCGTGAGCACCGGGGACGCCGAACTCCTCGAACCCGGCACGACGTACCGGAGTTCGCTCCCGAGCGAGGGCAAGGTCTACTACCGACTCGACCTCGACAGCACGTCCAGCGTGTACGTCGCCGCCACCGCCATACCCCCGGCGGACGCCCCGGTCACCGCTACGGAAGGCGTCAGGGTGACCGTGCAGGACGCCGACGGCCGTTTCTGCTCCGCGCCGGACACCGCCACCATCGGCGCAGGCCGCAGCCCACGCCCCCTCACCGCATGGGGCGCGCGGACGCTCCCGTCGAAACGGTCGCTGTGCCGGGGCGCCGGGACGTACTACGTCGCCGTCGAGCGGGTCCTGCGCACCGAGTCCGTGCCGGGCGACTGGGACCTGGAACTGGCACCGGTACTGGAACCGCGGCTGCGGCAGACCGGTTCGACCACCGAGGCGCCCGAGTCCTGGGACTCCGCCACGCCCTCGCCTCCCGGAGGCGGTGCCGTGCCGGTGCGGGGCGGCGGGGGGTTCGGCTCGGCCACCGCGCTGGAGCAAGGGGTCTGGCGGGACGACGTACGGCCCGGACAGACGCTCTTCTACGAGGTGCCGGTCGGCTGGGGCCAGCAGGTGTACGCCACCGCTGAGATCAGCAGCGCGGAGGCGGGTGCCGGCGGGGTGAGCGGGAAGGGCCTGGTGCCGGGGGCTGTGAACCTCGCGCTCTACAACCCCGTGCGCGGCCTCGTCGACGACACCAGCATCAGCTACAGCGGCAGCCAGAGGTCCGGCGCGCTCCCCGCCGTGCCGCCGGTGGGATACGACAACCGGTACGCCGTCTCGGGGCGGGTGAGCGGGATGCGGTTCGCCGGGGCCTACTACCTCGTGGTGCATCTCGCCGCACGGGTGGGCGAGGAGTTCGGCGACGGGCCGCTCGGGCTGACGCTGCGAGTACGGGTGAAGGGGGAGCCGGAGGGCGGGCCGGGCTATGCGGGGGAGTCCGAGCCGGCGGGGCTTTTCCAGGCGGGGCCCGGGTCCTCGTCGGGGGATGGTGCGGCTGCGGGCGACCCGGGCGAAGGCGGCGACGGTGTGAGCGGGAGCGGGCACGGGAGCGTCGGCATGAAGGTGGCCGCCTTTGGGGGGATCGGGGCGGGGACCTTGGTGTTGGGGTTTCTCGGGGTGTGGGTTGTGGTGGGGCGGCGGAGGGCTGCGGGGGTGTAGGCGGGGGCCGCTGAGGGCTGCGGGGGTATAGGCGGAGGGCGCTGAGGGCTGCGGGGGTATAGGCGGAGGGCCGCTGAGGAGTTGGCGGGGCGGGTGCGGCTGGGGGCGCACGCTCGCTGGTGAGGATGACTCACTGGGAGGTGTGGCCACAGGTCGGGCCGGAGTGTGCGCGGAGCCGTACCGGCCGCCTGCCCGCCCGCCTGCCCGCCTGCCTGCCCGCCCGCCCGCCTGCGTGCGGTGCGGGCCGTGGGCCGTGGGCCGTTCGGTACTCGGGTCTCTTCGTGGCGTGCCGGGTTCTCAGATCTGAGCCAGGGCCCAGAAACCCACGGCGTAGCAGGCCAGGGCCAGAAGCAGCAGGGGGATCGCCACCTTGGCGGGTGGGCCGCTTCGGCGTGCGCGGGAAATTGCCCTGGCCGGAGGCGGAACCTGCGGGGTCTGAGCGGTGTACGAAGCAGTAGAGACATCAGCGAGGGGCTGGTGCGGGGGGAAACGTGGGGCGTGAGGGTGAGGGTTGGGGGAGGGCAGGACGTGAGTGGGGGGCGTCGGGTCATGGGGGGAGATGTAGGCGGGGTGACGCTGGGGGTGGGGTGGCTGTTGGTGCTCCTGCTCCTGCCGCTGCTCTGGCGGGGGCGAGGTCGGGGACTGGGGCGATGGCTGATGGAAGCTGCCGGTCCTCGACACCGAGGGCGGCCCCGGGGGGGCGGGTGGGGTGGTGTGCATGGACCAGTAGGCCCCGGAGTCCGCGCCGGGTTCAGCGGAAGGGGTCCTCGGAGAGGGCGTTGGCTTCGATTCTCCGGGCCAGAAGGGCGGGTTGGCTTGCTCGGCCCGGGGCACGGGGTCGGCTTGCCCGGGATGGGTCCACGGGTTCGTTTCTCCGGGCCTGGGCTCCGGGTTCGCTGCTCCGGAGTCGGATTGCGGGTCTGCCGTACCAGGCCAGGACGAGTTGCTTCTCTCAGCGGGTCGGGATGCTGCCCCGCCCATCTCACCGGGCTGGAAGGAGGCCTGCCGGTTCCCTCCGCTGGGCCACGAGGAGGCGTTGTCCGCCGCTCCGCGTGGCTGCGAGGACCCGCCGCTGCCCTCCCCGAACCAGGAGGACGCCCCATTCGACTCGGCGGGCAGGGAAGCCGCCGCGTTCGGCTCGCCTGGCCAGGAACCCGCGCCATTCGGCTCGCCGGGCCGGGAAGCCGCCGCGTTCGGCTCGCCTGGCCAGGAACCCGCCCCGTTCGGCTCGCCTGGCAGAGAACCCGGCCCGCTCCACTGGCCGGGCCGGGAACCTGCCTCGCTCCACTGGCCGTGCCAGGGAGTTGCTCGATTCGCAGCTCCGGGATCGGCGCCGGCGCTGTGTCCCCGCCAGGAAGGGCTCCACGCCTCCCCCGTGCCCCCTTCTCCTCCACCGCTGCCGAAGGCCTCCGCGCCTTCGCGAACACCCCCGGACGACACTCCGTCCTCGTCCCCGGAGGACCCCCCGCCTCCGTAAGACCCCCCAGCCGCCGACCAGTTCTCCGACGGCCCCCCACTGCCGTAGGGGGGCCCGTCCCCGTCAGATCTCCCAGTGCCGTAGGGCGGCCCACCCCCGACCGCCCCCCGGCCCTCGCCTCCGTCACCCGTCCGGAGCCCTGTTCCTCCCCCCGACCCCGACCCCGACCCCGACCCCGACCCCGAGCCGGGGCCGTGTCCGGGGCCGGACCAAGAACCGGACCCGGCCCCCCCGGTCCTCGTCCTGCTCGGGTCCACACCCGGTGCCTGCTTCAGGGGGCCCTCGGGGGCGAAACCAGGTGGCAGGGGGCCGAGTTGGTCGAAGATCTCGATCGGGTCGTCCTCGGGGCCGGGTTCCGGGAGGAGTTCACAGGCGGCGGCGAGGGCTTTGCGGGCCCCGGTGGCGGTGCGGAAGCGGGCCTGAGGGTCCGGTTGGAGGAGGGAGGCCACGACCTGCCAGAGCGGTTCGGGAACGCTCTGGGGCGCGCTCGGAGTGCCGTGGGCGGCGAAGTACTGGGTGAGTGCCTTGGCGTCGGGCTTGGCGCCCTCCAGGAGGTACAGCGCGACCAGGCCGACGGCGAACAGGTCGGCGGGGAAGTCCGGTTCGGCGCCGAGCAGCTGCTCGGGGGCGAGATAGCCCGGCGTGCCCACGACCAGGTTGGTCTCGGTCAGCCGCGGCTCGCCCAGCCGCATCGCGATGCCGAAGTCGGACAGCCGCAGCCGGGGCCGCCCGGTACCGGTCGCCTCGAGCAGGATGTTGGCCGGCTTGATGTCCCGGTGGACCACGCCCTCGGCATGCACCGCGGCCAGCCCGGCGAGGAGCTGGTCGAGCAGCGTGCAGACGAACACCGGCGGCAGCGGGCCGTAGTCCCCGATCAGATGGACCAGTGAGCCGCCGGAGACCAGATCCATGGTGAACAGGACCTTGTCGTCGTCCGCGGCCCAGCTGGCCGGCGCGAGAACATGGGGGTGATCGATCCGCAGAGCCTGCTCGCGGACGAAGCGCAGCAGGGAGTGCGCGTCGCTCTGGAGCAGAACCTTCGCAGCCACATAGCGGCGGCGCCGATGGTCCCAGGCACGCCAGACGGCGCCCACGCCTCCACGTCCGATCGGATCGGCCAGTTCGTACCGGCCCGCGAACACCTCACCCATGACTGCGCGTCGCTCCTCCCCCTGCGGCTGTCCCCCTTGCCTGCCCCTCGATGAGTGAATCGACCCCTCGTGGCCTCCCCGATGAGAGATACGGCCCCGTGTCCCTCGTCTCCCCGGCGGCCGACACACCCCCGTGTGTCACCCCCGGTGAGGAGCGCGACCCCCTCGCGCCCCCCGTCACACCAGCACGGCCCCTCGCCCGGCTGCCGAACCCCCTTCGACGGCCGGGCGGACGGCTCAGTTCTGGTGGGACTGATAGTGCGTGACGGCGTCCGAGGTACGGCCGGCACCGTAGACCCGGAGGAACTCTGCCAGCTCCGGGTGGGTCGGGGCGAGAGTGTCGGCCGCATCGATAATGTCTCCGGCCGCGGCCACCGAGCGCAGCAGCGACTGGATCTCACGGACCACCCGCTTGACCGTCGGCGCACCCGAACTGCTGGTCGTGGTCGTGGTGTTGCTGAGCACCGAGCCCCCCTGCGACTTCTTGATCTCGTCCATCCGCTCGGTCGCCTCGGCCGCGCTCACGCTGCCGTCGGCGACCTGCCCCGCCAGGTCCTGGAGCAACTGCACCCGCTGGACCACGGCGGGATTCCCGATCTTCGCCCGCTGACCGCTCATCAGCTGGGACAGCATCGGCGCGGACAGTCCCAGTACCCCCGCGAGACGAGCCTGGTTGAGGCCCAAGTCCTCTATGAGCTTACGGAACAGCGCCCCCAGCGGCTCCCCGTACCAGTTCCGCTGAAGCTCCCGCGCTCTTGCGGTCGCTTCCTGCTGTGCGGCGTCCATGTGCGTCTCCCCATCGCTTCCCCAAAAAACCGCGGTTCGCGACAGCGAACCACGCCGAGCATCTTACGGAGAGTGGTCGTTCGCGGGGACCCCCAATCTTTTTGCGGAATACCGGGGATGACCCGGTACTCTGGTCTGCGGCGCCCACCGGCAGCGGTACATCCGGCGGACGTCCCTCTTCCCGGGGCCTTAGCTCAGTTGGTAGAGCGCTGTCTTTGCATGGCAGATGTCAGGGGTTCGACTCCCCTAGGCTCCACTCCCCAAATCCCCTCCGACCTGCGGAAACGCGGGCGGAGGGGATTTGCGTTCCCGCAGGGCACCTACGACCCCTGCGCGCCCATCAACGCGCGGTACACCGCCGTCGACCTCGGATGGGACCGGCAGGACCACACGCCGTGCGGGCAGTAGTCGCTGATCGACTGGTACAGAGGGCGCTGCTCCGCGAACCACGTGAGCATGCCGCGCATGTACGCCGGGTTGTCCCCGTTCTCGAACAGGCCCCACTCCTGATACGAGAACGGCTTCCCATGAGCACGGGCGAAACGGACATGCGCTCGCAAACCGTACGGCTCGTCCAGCTGGCCGGAGAAACCCAGGCCCCGCGGGGCGTCGTAGGCGTCCATGCCGACGATGTCCACGACCTCGTCGCCCGGATAACAGCGCGGCCACGGGATCGCGTCGCGGCCCCGGGTCGGCGTGAACTCGAAACGGAAGTGCTGACCGGGCACCGACCGCATCACCCGTGAGATCCGCGCCCAGTACGCCCTCCACGCCGCCGGGTCCGGCCCGCAGCGATGCGTATAGGTCGTGCCGTTCATCTCCCAGCCCAGCACGACCACCGTGTCCGGGACACCCAACGCCACCAGCCGGCCGGCCAGGACACGGAAATGCGCGTCGTACGCGCCCCTCGCCCCACGCCGGAGCTCAGCCGCGACCGTGCTGTCCGGGAGATGAGCCTCGCTGCGCTCCAGCATCGGCACGTTCAGGACGAACATCCGCCGCGGATCAGCCCGCCGCCACGTCGCCCAGGACTCCAGATAACCCGGAGCGCCCTCGATGTTGCTCCAGCGGTCACCAGGCAGGTACACATGCCCCACCCGGGGCGCGGGCCCGCCCAGCCAGGCACCGAGCGCCATCAGTCGCGCCGTGTCCGAAGGCTCGTAACCGACGTACGCGCCGTACGCCGGGACGGCGGCGGGCTCAGGGGCCGGGGCGCGCTCGGTGCACGCCGACACCAGAAGCAGCAAAACGACGGCCAGGGCGAGCAGCCCGCGACGCGCGGACTTCGGCACAGCGGCGGACTTCATGACGGCGGCGGTCCATCCGGTCGGGAGACCGCCACGAGACGGTCGCAGGACATGACCCCGCGACTGTGGCGCACCCCGGCACCGCCGGAGCCACCCCACCGCTCCCGCCACCCCGTCGGGTGAACATGAGGGTGGGGCGGAGAACTCTCCGCCCCACCCCTGATACACGCCGCCGAAACGGCGTCAGCGCCCTTCCTCGTTCCTCAGCGCCCTTCGCCGTTCGTCAGCGCTCGTCCTTCTTCGCCGCGTCCTCCTCGGCCTCCTTCGCCTGGACCTCCGGGTCCAGAACCGACTGGCCGGTGCCGTCGACGGACGTCAGCCGACCCGACTCGGGCACCTCGGTCGCAGCGGGAGGCTCGACCAGCCAGTCAGGATTGGCCTGCTTGTCCCACCACTTCCACGCGGCGTAAGCACCCCCCGCCACCAGGCCCGCGACCGCAAGCGCCTTGGCGAGCCGGCCGGCGCGAGCCCGCCGCTCGTGCTTGCGGACCAGCTTGCGGACCTCCTTGGGCGAGACCTGGCCACGCAGAGCGGCCAGCGCCGCCGCACTCCGTGCCGTGGCCTCACCGGCGACCGGAACGGCCACCGCGACGGCCTGCTCGATCTTCGGACGGGAATAGTCGGCGGCCTGACGAGCCGCCTTACGCGTACGAACGGCAGCCTCGTGGGCCGCCTGGTCGACCTTCGGTGGAACATGCGTACGGGCCTGCTCCAGACGTGGCGCGACATGGGCGCCGTACTGGACACGAGCCTGCTCGGCGGCCTGGGAGACCTTCGGCGCGAGCCGTACACGCGCCTCGGTCGCATACTGCGAAGCCTTGTCCTTGGCCGTGTCGGCGTAGGGCGCCACCACTTCCGCGGCGTGCAGCACGCTGTCCTTCGCCGAGCCGGTCGCGGCGCGCACGCTGTCGATGCGGGTCACGGGATCCTCCTCCTCGGTGGCGTACGGTAATTCGACTTTCCACCCTTTTACGGATCATGCCTGCCGGAACTCAGCCCGGCACCTGAGGGCGGGCATCCGGATCAATAGCGGATGAATACGTGGCAACAGGAGCTTGTCGACGACAATGCCACGGATCGCCGCCCAGCGCCCCCGCCCGGACCCTCCTCGACCGGATCCGTGCGAGGATCGGTCGGGCACAGGAAGACAACGGAAGGCAGATCGTGGCCGAGCAGCTCTACGCCACCCTCAAGACGAACCACGGCGACATCGAAGTCCGGCTCCTGCCGAACCACGCCCCGAAGACCGTCAAGAACTTCGTCGAACTCGCCCAGGGCGAGCGCGAGTGGACGCACCCCGGCACCGGCGAGAAGTCCACCAAGAAGCTGTACGACGGCACGATCTTCCACCGTGTCATCAGCGGCTTCATGATTCAGGGCGGCGACCCCCTCGGCACCGGCATCGGCGGCCCCGGCTACGAGTTCGAGGACGAGTTCCACCCCGACCTCGGCTTCAACAAGCCCTACCTCCTCGCCATGGCGAACGCGGGTCCCGGCACCAACGGCTCGCAGTTCTTCATCACCGTCTCCCCGACGGCCTGGCTGAACCGCAAGCACACCATCTTCGGCGAGGTCACCGACCCCGCCAGCCAGAAGGTCGTCGACGCCATCGCCGCCGTCAAGACCAGCCGCCCCAACGACCGGCCGGTCGACGACGTCGTCATCGAATCGGTCGTCGTCGAAACCCGCTGAGCCACCGGAGTACCCCAGCGCAGGGAACCAAACGCCCCGCTCAACCGTAAGGACGAGCGGGGCGGCGCACGCGCCACGACCGCACAGGGCGACGAGGGGATGTCATGAACCAGGAGGCGGACAGCTCACCGCAGGCCCACAGCCTGCCCAGCTGCTACCGGCACCCGGGCCGCGAGACCGGCATCCGCTGCACCCGCTGCGAACGCCCCATCTGCCCCGAATGCATGGTCAGTGCCTCCGTCGGCTTCCAGTGCCCCGAGTGCGTACGCGACGGGGGCGGCACCGGACCCGCACCCGCCGCGGCCAGACCCCGCACCATCGCCGGCGGCAGCGTCACCGCCGACCCCAGGCTGTTCACCAAGATCCTCATCGGGATCAACCTCGCGGTCTTCATCGCCATCCAGGCCAACCCGTCCCTCGCGGCCGACCTCAGCCTCGTGGGCGCCTATCCGCCGCCGCCCTTCCCGCTCCGCGAGGGCGTCGCCGACGGACAGTACTACCGCCTGGTCACCTCGATGTTCGCGCACCAGGAGATCTGGCACATCGGCTTCAACATGCTGAGCCTCTGGTGGCTCGGCGGTCCCCTCGAAGCCGCCCTCGGCCGCGCCCGGTACCTCGCCGTCTACTTCGTCTCAGGGCTCGCGGGCAGCGCCCTCGCCTACCTGCTGGCCGCCCCGGCCACAGCGACCCTCGGCGCCTCCGGAGCCATCTTCGGCCTCTTCGGCGCGACCGCCGTCCTGATGCGCAAGCTCAACTACGACCTGCGGCCGATCATCGCGCTCCTGGTGATCAACCTGATCTTCACCTTCGGCTGGAGCAGCATCTCCTGGCAGGCCCATATCGGCGGCCTCGTCGCCGGGCTCGTCACGGGCTACGGCATGGTCCACGCCCCGCGCGAACGGCGGGCGCTGGTGCAGTACGGCACCTGCGCGGTGGTTCTGCTGGTCCTCGTGGTCATGGTCCTGGTGAGGACCGCGCAGCTGACCTGAGCTGCACGTTGTCCACAGCGAGTGGCGGATCTTGTGCATACAGTGCGGGAACAGCTGTGCCCCCTGTCGCTGACCCGTGTTTCCGCAGGTCAGGCAGGGGGCGAGGGGTCTTGCGGGGGCTGGTGTGATGGTCGCACCGGCGTCAACGCCCGATGAGTTATCCACAGATCGTAGTCTTTTCCCCAGGCCCTGTGGAAAGTGCTCCAGTCTGTGGATAACTCAGCGGATACCCGTGGGCAGAGCTACTTCCACTGGGTGGAGACGGCGAATCCGGCGGCGATGAAGCCGAAGCCCACGACGATGTTCCAGTTGTCCAGGGCGTCGATGGGCAGCGAGCCGTCGGTCACATAGAAGACGACGATCCACGCAAGCCCGATGAGGAACATGGCCAGCATCACGGGGGCGACCCAGGCGCGGCTGTTCAGCTTGATGGCGGTCGCCTGCTTCGCCGGGGGCGGCGTGTAGTCGGCCTTCTTGCGGATACGTGACTTCGGCACGAGGGTCTCTCCTGTCGATGCGCTGCGTGGCCGCGCAGGTAACTGGTCGGGCTCCGGGCAGCGTACAAGGGGACTCTTAGCGCTCCCCCGGGCGTCCGTTAGCGTAGTGCTTCCGCGGCGCCGAAGGAGATAAGGGTACGTTGAGCAATTCTGCCGACTCCCCCCAGTCCGGATCCAGTCCTGTCCGCAGGCGGGGTTTCCGGCCGGTGAGAGTGCTCACGGTGGCCGTCTTCGCTCTCGCGGGGCTGATCTTCTTCACGAGTTTCAATACGGCCAAGGGCACCGACATCCGTACGGACGCCTCCTTGCTGAAGCTGTCGGACCTGATCCAGGAGCGCAGTCACAAGAACGGTCTGCTGGACGAGGCCAACGGCTCGCTGCGCCGGGACGTCGAATCGCTGGCGGAGCGGGACGACGGCAGCACGAAGGCCGAGGACGAGAAGCTGACGGCTCTGGAGCACAGGGCGGGCACCCAGCGGATCAAGGGCAAGGCGGTCACGGTCACGCTCGACGACGCCCCGCCGAACGCCACTGCGAAGCTGCCGGGTTATCCCGAGCCGCAGCCGGACTACCTGGTCATCCACCAGCAGGACCTTCAGGCCGTGGTCAACGCCCTGTGGAAGGGGGGCGCCCAGGGGATCAAGGTCATGGACCAGCGGCTGATCTCGACGAGTGCGGTGCGCTGTGTCGGCAACACCCTGATCCTTCAGGGGCGGGTGTACTCGCCGCCGTACAGGATCCAGGCGGTGGGTGATCCCGGGAAGCTGAAGCAGGCGCTCGCGGATTCCAAGGCGATCCAGAACTACATGGTCTACGTCAATGTCTACGGCCTGGGCTGGAAGGTCGAGGACGACGGCACGGTGACTCTTCCCGGCTATTCGGGCACAGTGGATCTGCGGTACGCCAAGCCAGTGGAGTAGGTGCCCGGGGGGCTGTCGGTGCGAGTCTTCGTCAGGGCCGTCAGCGAGTTGTGTCTCACTGTCGGTGCCCTGATCGTGTTGTTCGTCGCCTATGTGCTGTTCTGGACCGGTGTGAAGGCCGACACCGTGATGGATCGCCAGATCGACCAGTTGCAGAGTCAGTGGTCCAAGGGGAGCGTGCGGCAGCCGCAGGTGACGGCCGGTGCGTCCGCGGCCCCGGCCGAGCCGGCGCCGTATCGCAAGGGCCGGCCTTTCGCGATCATGTACATCCCGCGGCTTGGTTTCACGTGGAACAAGCCCGTGCTCGAGGGCACCGAGGTCGGCACCCTGAAGAAGGGGCTGGGGCACTACGCGAACACCGCGCGGCTGGGCCAGGAGGGCAACTTCGCGGTTGCCGGGCATCGGCGGACGTACGGGGATCCGTTCAAGGACTTCCCGAGGCTGCGGCGCGGGGACGCCGTCGTGCTGACGGACGGGACGACCTGGTTCACGTATCGGATCGACAAAGGGCCTTACAAAACAGTTCCCACTGACATTGAGGTGATCGATCCTGTGCCACGTACTTCCGGGTACACGCGGCCCGGCCGCTATCTCACGCTGACCACGTGCGATCCGGAATGGGGACACAGTCACCGGCTGATCGTCTGGGCACATCTGGACTCCACACAGCCTGTGGAGGACGGCAAGCCTGTTGCCCTGCGCCGTTAGTCTGGTGCGGTACGGCGTGAGTGTGGTGCCGTGGTGCGACGGAAGGGACGGCATGTACGGCTGGATCTGGCGGCATCTGCCGGGGAACGCATGGGTGAAGGCGCTGCTCTCACTCGTGCTGGTCGTTGCTGTGGTCTATGTCCTGTTCCAGTACGTCTTTCCGTGGGCCGAACCGCTGCTGCCCTTCAACGATGTGACGGTGGACAACCAGTGAGCGCGCGCATTCTCGTCGTCGACAACTACGACAGCTTTGTCTTCAATCTGGTCCAGTACCTGTACCAGCTGGGCGCCGAGTGTGAGGTGCTGCGCAACGACGAGGTGTCGACGGCGCACGCCCAGGACGGGTTCGACGGAGTGCTGCTGTCGCCGGGGCCCGGGACGCCGGAGGAGGCGGGCGTGTGCGTGGACATGGTCCGTCACTGCGCCTCGACGGGGGTGCCGGTGTTCGGTGTGTGTCTGGGCATGCAGTCGATGCAGGTGGCGTACGGCGGGGTCGTGAACCGTGCCCCCGAGCTGCTGCACGGCAAGACGTCTCTGGTCGAGCACGAGGGGCGGGGGGTCTTCGCGGGCCTTCC
This sequence comes from Streptomyces sp. NRRL B-3229, assembly GCF_000719505.1. Taxonomy (NCBI): domain Bacteria; kingdom Bacillati; phylum Actinomycetota; class Actinomycetes; order Kitasatosporales; family Streptomycetaceae; genus Streptomyces; species Streptomyces sp. NRRL B-3229. Next base: position 271,878 of record NZ_JOGP01000009.1, read on the forward strand.
GACCCCGTTCACGGCGACCCGGTACCACTCGCTGGCGGCTGAGCCGACGACGGTGCCGGCCGAGCTGGAGGTCACCGCGCGGACGCAGGACGGGATCGTCATGGGGCTGCGGCACCGTGAACTGGCGGTCGAGGGTGTGCAGTTCCACCCGGAGTCGGTGCTGACGGAGCACGGGCATCTGATGCTGGCCAACTGGCTGGTGGAGTGCGGGGATCAGGGCGCGGTGGCGAGGTCGGCGGGGCTCGCCCCGGTGGTGGGCAGGGCCACGGCGTGACGGCGCTGCGCCCCGAGCGCGAGGACGTGTACGGCGACGCGTCGTACACGTCCTACGGCGGTGATGCCTACGAGAGTGACCCGTTGCCGTATGTGCCGCCGGCTGACGACGAGACGGTGGCGTTGCGGATACCGGATCCGCCGCCTCCCATACCCGCTTCTGGGGCCTCTTCCGTCACATCCGCCACTGGATCCCCACAGGGCGGCCGTGCGGCCCGCAGAAAGGCCGCCAAGGGCCGTCGTGGGCGTCATGGCGGGGTCGCTGCCTCCGATGTGCAGCCGGAGCCCGAGGCTTCGGGCGGGAGACCGCTCTCACGAGTGGAGGCCCGTCGGCAGGCGAAGGCGCGCAAACCGGGCGCGGCGGTCGTCGCGAGCCGGGCGATCGGCGAGGTGTTCATCACCACCGGTGTGCTGATGCTGCTGTTCGTCAGCTACCAGTTGTGGTGGACGAACGTGCGGGCGCACGCAGCGGCGGACAAGGAGGCGAGCAGCCTCCAGAACGACTGGGCGAGCGGGAAGGGTGCCCCGGGCACGTTCGAGCCGGGTCAGGGCTTCGCCCTGCTGCACATCCCCAAGCTGGACGTGGTCGTGCCGATCGCGGAGGGCGTCAGCAACAAGAAAGTGCTCGACAAGGGCATGGTCGGGCATTACGGCGAGGGTCAGCTGAAGACGGCGATGCCGGACGCCAAGACCGGCAACTTCGCGCTCGCCGGGCACCGCAACACGCATGGTGAGCCCTTCCGTTACATCAACAGGCTCAGCCCCGGCGACCCGATCATCGTCGAGACGCAGGACGAGTACTACGTCTACAAGATGACGTCGACGCTGCCGGTGACGTCGCCGAGCAACACGAGCGTGATCGATCCCGTCCCGAAGGGGTCCGGCTTCACCGAGCCCGGCCGGTACATCACCCTCACCACGTGCACGCCGGAGTTCACCAGCAAGTACCGGTTGATCGTCTGGGGCAAGATGGTCGAGGAACGGCCGCGCAGCAAGGGCAAGCCGAATGCGCTCGTCCAGTAAGGGCAGATGACTAGTGGCAGCGACCACGGAGCAGCAAGACCAGCACACCGGCCCGTCCGCGCCGCGCCGTCGTGGCACCGGGCGGATCGCCATGGCGGTGAGCTTCTTCGGTGAACTCCTCATCACGGCGGGCCTGGTGCTGGGTCTGTTCGTCGTCTACTCGCTGTGGTGGACGAACGTCGTCGCCGACCGGCAGGCCGACAAACAGGCCGACAAGGTGCGCGACAGCTGGATGGAGGGCCGGGACACGGGTCCGGGCGCGCTGGACACCAAGAACGGCATCGGGTTCCTGCATGTGCCCGCGATGAGGAACGGCGAGGTCCTGGTCGAGAAGGGCACCTCGACGAAGATCCTCAACGACGGTGTGGCCGGCTACTACACCGACCCGGTGAAGGCCACGCTGCCCACCACCGGCAAGACCGGCAACTTCTCCCTCGCCGCGCACCGGGACGGTCACGGGGCGAAGTTCCACAACATCGACAAGCTCAAAGAAGGCGATCCGGTCGTCTTCGAGACCAAGGACGAGTGGTACGTCTACAAGGTCTACGCCATCCTCTCGGAGACCTCGAAGTACAACGTCGACGTCCTCGGCCAGATCCCCAAGGAGTCCGGCAAGAAGAAGGCCGGCCACTACATCACCCTGACGACGTGCACGCCGGTGTACACGTCGCGGTACCGGTACGTGGTGTGGGGGGAACTGGTGCGGACGCAGAAGGTGGACAGCGAGCGGACGCTGCCGAAGGAACTGCGGTAACCACTGAACGGAAGAGCCCCCGCCCCCTCTGAGGGGGCGGGGGCTCTTCCGTTCAGTGCCGTACGGCTAGCCGTTGCCGCCTCCGAAGAAGCCTCCGCCGCCGTTGTTGCCGCCGTTGTTGCCGCCTCCGGCGCCCACGGTGGCCAGGGTGATCTGGGTGCTTCCCGGGTCGTTGACCTCGGTGCCGCCGCCCGGGTTCTGCTGGACGACGAAGGCGTTGTCGCTCTGGTCGCTGCCGTTCGCGAACTGGATGTTGTTGAAGCCGGCGTTCTTGAGGGTCTGCTTGGCCTGACCGACCGTCTGGCCGACGACCTGCGGGACCTCGGTCTTCTCCGCCGCCTTGCCGATCTGGATGTTGACCGACGAGCCCTTGTCGGCCTGGGTGCCGGCCTGCGGGGCGGTCGAGATGACCTTGCCGATCTGGTTGGTGTCCTCGGTCTCGACCTCGGTGCAGTTGCCGACGAGGTTGTTCGCCTGCATCTGCGCCTTGGCGTCGTCACAGGACTGGCCTGTCACGTCCGGGACCGTGGACTTCTCCTCGGCCTTGGCGATGGTGAGGGTGACGGTGGAGCCCTTCTCCACCTCTGCGCCCAGTTTCGGGTCCTGGGCCAGGACGGTGCCCGGCTTCTCGGCGGACTCCTGCTGCTTGGTCTTGACGACGAACCCGTACTTGTCGTCCTCCAGCGTTTCCGTGGCCTTGTCGACGTCCAGGCCGAGGACGCTGGGGACGGCCACCTTCGGGGCCCCGGTGGACACCACGATGTTGACGGCGGTGTTCTTGTCGACCTTGGTGCCGGCCGTCGGGTCCTGCTGGCAGATGTTGCCCTTGGACGTGTTCTCGCAGGGCTTCTCCGTGACCTGGCCGATCTTCAGGTCGACGTTGGACAGCTGTCTGGTGGCATCGCTCTGCGACTGGTTGACGATGTTGGGCACGTCCACCTGGTCGTTGCCGGCGCCCCCGCCGCCGCTGAAGATCCACTTGCCGATCAGGATCGCGCCGACGAGCACCAGGATGCCCGCCACGACCAGCAGGATCGTCGAGGTGTTCGACTTCTTCTGGCGGCGCCGGTCGGGGCGGTCGTCGTAGCCGTAGCCGCCGTCGTCCGGATTCATCGGCGGCAGCATGGTCGTCGCGCCCGCGTCGGAGCGCAGGGCGGTGGTCGCCTGGTCGTCGGGGTAGCCGCCGTAGCCCACCGAGCCCATGGCCGCGGTGGCCGCGACCGGCTGGCCGTCGAGGCAGGCCTCGATGTCGAGGCGCATCTCGTCGGCGGACTGGTAGCGGTAGTTGGGGTCCTTGACCAGGGCCCGCAGCACGATCGCGTCCATCTCGGGCGTGATCTCGGGGTCGAAGACCGACGGCGGCTGGGCCTCCTCGCGTACGTGCTGGTACGCGACGGCCACCGGGGAGTCGCCCACGAAGGGCGGCCGTACCGTCAGCAGCTCGTAGAGGAGACAGCCGGTGGAGTAGAGGTCGGACCGTGCGTCGACCTGTTCGCCCTTGGCCTGCTCCGGGGAGAGGTACTGGGCGGTGCCGATGACCGCGGAGGTCTGCGTCATGGTCATGCCGGAGTCGCCCATGGCGCGGGCGATGCCGAAGTCCATGACCTTGACCTGGCCGTTGCGCGTGAGCATCACGTTGGCGGGCTTGATGTCCCGGTGGACGATCCCGCTGCGGTGCGAGTACTCCAGCGCCTGGAGGATCCCGATGGTCATCTCCAGGGAGCGCTCCGGCAGCAGCTTGCGGCCGGAGTGCAGCAGCTCACGGAGCGTGGAGCCGTCGACGTACTCCATGACGATGTACGGGATCGAGACCCCGTCGATGTAGTCCTCGCCCGTGTCGTAGACCGCCACGATCGCGGGATGGTTGAGCGAGGCGGCCGACTGGGCCTCCCGGCGGAACCGGGCCTGGAAGGACGGGTCGCGCGCGAGGTCCGCGCGCAGCGTCTTCACCGCCACCGTGCGGCCGAGGCGCGTGTCCATGGCGAGGTAGACCTCCGCCATGCCACCACGGCCGAGCACCTGGCCCAGCTCGTACCGGCCGCCGAGGCGACGCGGCTCTTCCATAGCTTCCTACCAGCCCTCTCCGTCGGTCCCGACCGGCACGTGTGTGCCGTCGGAGGCTGCACTCCGGGCCTACCGTACCCGGCTTGCTTTGTGTGACCTGGCCAAGTGCGTCACCCGATACAGGACCGGTATCGCAACGTGCACCGATGTGAAGGGGACGTGAGCGGGGTCACTTCTTGGAGTCGATGACCGCCTCCATGACGCTCTTGGCGATGGGGGCCGCGAGACCGCTGCCGGAGATGTTCTCGCGGACCGCGTTGTCGTCCTGGACGACCACGGCCACGGCGACCGGCGCGCTGTCCCCGACCTTGGCGTACGAGATGAACCAGGCGTACGGGTTCTTGCTGTTGTTCTCGCCGTGCTGGGCGGTACCGGTCTTGCCGCCGACGGTGACGCCCTGGATCTGGGCGGTCTTGCCGGTGCCGTCCTTGACGACGGTCTCCATCATCGACTGGAGGATCTGCGCGTTCTCGGCGGACAGCGGCTCGCTCATCTTCTCCGGCTCGGTCTTCTCGAGGGTGTCGAGGTTCGGGGCCTGGAGGGAGTCGACCATGTACGGCTTCATCAGGGTGCCGTTGTTGGCGACGGCCGAGGCGACCATGGCCATCTGGAGCGGGGTCGCGGCGGTGTTGAACTGGCCGATCGAGGACAGCGCGGTCTCCGAGGGGTTCATGTCGTCGGAGAAGACGGAGGCGCTGGAGCGGACGGGCACGAACTGCTGCTCGTCGAAGCCGAACTTCTTGGCTTCCTCCAGCATCTTGTCGTTGCCGAGCTGGGAGCCGATCTTGCCGAAGACGGTGTTGCAGGAGTACTGGAGGGCGACGCGCATGGTGGCGTTCTTGCAGGGGATGTTGCCCTCGTTCTTCAGCTGGGTCGTGGTGCCCGGCATGGTCCACGGCAGGGGCGAGTCGGTCTTCTCGTCCGCGTCGGTGTAGAGGCCGTTCTCCAGGGCGGCAGCCGCGGTGACGACCTTGAAGGTGGAGCCGGGCGGGTAGACCTCGCGCAGGGCCCGGTTGAGGGCGGGGTCGTCGGGGTTGTTCTTCTTGTCGATCTTCTTCCAGGCCTCGGCGTCGGCGTTGCTGCCGCCGGCGATCGTCGAGGGGTCGTACGACGGGTAGGAGGCGAGCGCGAGGATCTTGCCGGTGGACGGCTCGATGGCGGCGACGGCACCCTTGCCGCCCTGCTTCTTCAGACCGTCGTAGGCGGCCTTCTGAGCGGCGGCGTTGAGGGTGGTGACGACGTTGCCGCCCTCCTTCGGCTTGCCGGTGAGCATGTCGAGGGTGTTGCGGAAGAAGAGCCGGTCGTCGTTGCCGGTGAGGATGCCGTCCTCGATGGACTCCAGCTGGGTGGCGCCGTAGGACTGCGACACGAAGCCGGTGACCGGCGCCCACATGGCGCCGTCCTTGTAGGTGCGCTTGAACTTGAAGTCGCCGGAGGTGGTCTCGGCGTGCCCGGTGATGGACTTGCCGTCGACGATGATGTCGCCGCGGGGGGTCGCGTACCGGGCGATCAGCACCCGGCGGTTGTCCGGGTCCTCACGGAGCGCGTCGGCCTTGACGTACTGGAGCCAGTTGTCGCGGATGAGCAGGGCGAGGACCAGGAGGCCACAGAAGATCGCGATCCGGCGCAGGGGCTTGTTCATGACGGGCGGACCACCTGGGTCATCTCGGCGTCGGGGCTGGGGGCGGGGGCGGGCGCCGGGCGGCGTGCGGTGTCGCTGATTCTGATCAGGATGCCGATCAGGGCCCAGTTGGCGATGACGGAGGAACCGCCGTAGGCCAGGAAGGGCATCGTCATACCGGTGAGCGGGATGAGGCCCATCACACCGCCGGCGACGACGAAGACCTGGAGCGCGAAGGCGCCGGACAGGCCGACGGCGAGGAGCTTGCCGAACGGGTCGCGGGCGGCGAGGGCGGTGCGCACGCCGCGTTCCACGACCAGGCCGTAGATCAGCAGGATGGCCATGATGCCGGCGAGGCCCAGTTCCTCGCCGAAGGTGGCGAAGATGAAGTCGGAGTTGGCGGCGAAGCGGATCAGCTCGGAGTGGCCCTGGCCCCAGCCGGTGCCGAGCGTGCCGCCGGAGCCGAAGGCCCACAGAGCCTGCATGGCCTGCTCGGAGTGCACGCCCGTGGCGCCCGGGGTGCGGCTGAGCGTGTACTCGTGCATCGGGTTGAGCCAGGCCTGGACACGCGTCTGGACGTGCGGTTCGAAGCTGGCCACGCCGACGGCGCCGGCCCCGGACATCAGCAGACCGAAGACGATCCAGCTGGTCCGCTCGGTGGCGACGTACAGCATGATGACGAACATTCCGAAGAACAGCAGCGAGGTACCGAGGTCGGTCTCGAAGACCAGGATGAGGATCGAGATCATCCAGACGACGATGATCGGCCCGAGGTCGCGGCCGCGCGGCAGGTACAGGCCCATGAAGCGGCGGCTGGCGAGGGCGAGGGCGTCGCGCTTGACCATGAGGTAGCCGGCGAAGAACACCGCGAGGACGATCTTGGCGAACTCGCCGGGCTGGATGGTGAAGCTGCCGACCTGGATCCAGATCTTGGCTCCGTACGTGAGTTCGGCGCCGAGACCGGGGACGAGCGGGAGAAGCAGCAGGACCAGCGCGCCGGCCATGGAGATGTAGGTGTAGCGCTGGAGCGTGCGGTGGTCCTTGAGGAAGATCAGGACGACCGCGAAGAGGGCGATGCCCATCGCGGTGTAGATCAGCTGGTTGGTCGCCTTGCCGCCGGCCTGGCCGATGGACTGGAGCAGTTTGGACTGGTCGAGGCGCCAGATCGCGACGAGCCCGAGGCCGTTGAGCAGGGTGGCCAGGGGCAGCATCAGCGGGTCCGCGTAGGGGGCGAACTTGCGCACGACGAGGTGGGCGACGCCGGCCAGCAGACCGAGGCCCAGGCCGTAGCTCAGCAGCCCGGCCGGGACCTGGTCGTTGATGGCCAGGCCCACGTTGGCGTACGCGAAGACCGGGATGAGCACGGCGAACACCAGCAGTGCCAGTTCGGTGTTGCGGCGGCTCGGTGCGCCGATCGCGCCGATCGTGGACGTGTGGTGCGTCGACGTGTTCGTGGCTGAAGTACCGCTCATCGTGTAACAGGGCCTCTCACGGCTTGCCTACTGCGTACCGCAGTTCCCGACGACCTGCTTCTCCTCGTCCGAGAGGGTGGGGCCGGGGGTGGGAGTGGGCGAGGTCGGGGATGCGGAAGCGTTGGGGGACGGGGAGGACGTGGTCGTCGGGGTCGGTGTGGCCTTTGACGTCAGGGAGGACCGAGTGGTTCCCGTCGTGCCGCCGGCCTGGCCCTGACCTGCCTTGGAGTTCTTCCCGCGCTCCGTGGCCTCGGCCGCGGCTTCCTTCTTGCACGCGGAGGCCTGGACGCCCAGTTCGTCGATCTTCTTCTGGGCGGTCTTCAGGTCGCCCTCGGCGATGGTGCCCTGGACGGACTTCTGCTGGTACGGGGGCAGGTACTTGAGTTCGATCTCGGGGTGGTCCTTGGACACCTTCGAGAGCGACACCCATGCCAGGTCCTGGCTGATGCCCCGGTACAGCGCCACGTGTTCGCCGTTGACGCCGACGTAGTACTGGGTCTGGGTCCAGCGCCAGCCGCCGTACAGGCCACCGCCGATGACGGCGAGCGCGAGGACGGTGTAGAAGGATCTCTTCAGCCAGCGGCCGCCCTTGCGGGGCTTGACGAAGTCGTCGTCGCCGTAGTCGCCGAAGCTGCCAGCCTGGACGTAGCCGGTGGTGTCGCCGGAGTCGGGATGGCCGCCGTATCCGCCGCCGCCCTGTCCGGGCACCTGGCGGCCGAGGCCGGAGGCGCGGCCGGCGGGGGTCTGCATGATGCCGTTGTCGTGCAGGTGGTTCTGGTTCTCGGCGACCGCGCCGACCACGACGGGCTGGTCGGAGAGCTGCCCGGCGAGGGTGTCACCGGTGTCGAGGTCGAGCACGTCGGCGACGATGACGGTGATGTTGTCGGGGCCGCCGCCGCGCAGTGCGAGCTCGATGAGCTGCTGCACGGTCTCCTGGGGGCCCTGGTAGCTGGCGAGGGTGTCCTCGAGGGTCTGGTGGGAGACCACGCCGGACAGGCCGTCGGAGCAGATGAGGTAGCGGTCGCCGGCCCGGACCTCGCGGATGGACAGGTCGGGCTCGACGTGTTCACCGCTGCCCAACGCCCGCATCAGCAGGGAGCGTTGGGGGTGGGTGGTGGCTTCTTCCTCGGTGATGCGGCCCTCGTCGACCAGACGCTGCACCCAGGTGTGGTCCTGGGTGATCTGGGTGAGGACGCCGTCGCGCAGCAGGTAGGCGCGCGAGTCGCCGACATGGACGAGGCCGAGGCGCTGGCCGGTCCACAGCAGGGCGGTGAGCGTGGTGCCCATGCCTTCGAGCTGGGGGTCCTCCTCGACCATGGAGCGCAGCTGGTCGTTGGCGCGCTGGACGGCGTGGCCGAGGGAGGTGAGGACGTCGGAGCCGGGGACGTCGTCGTCGAGGGCGACGATAGTGGAGATGGCCTCGGAGGAGGCGACCTCGCCGGCGGCGGCGCCGCCCATGCCGTCCGCGATCGCGAGCAGGCGGGGCCCGGCGTATCCGGAGTCCTCGTTGCCCTCCCGGATCATGCCTTTGTGCGATCCGGCGGCGAAGCGCAGTGACAGACTCATGCGCACCTCGCCCGTCGGCTCCGGATACATCCGCACGGTGCCCACCCTCCGGTCGGGAGCGCGCCGGGGCCCGGGGTGGGGGCCCACGCCGCGTGCTCGCTCCGCTCGCGCCTATTCATGATGTAGCACTACTTCCGCAGCTCGATGACGGTCTTGCCGATACGGATCGGCGCGCCCAGCGGAATCGGTGTGGGAGTCGTCAGCCGGCTCCGGTCGAGGTACGTGCCGTTGGTCGAGCCCAGGTCCTCGACGATCCAGTTGCCGTCGCGGTCCGGGTAGATCCTGGCATGCCGGCTGGAGGCGTAGTCGTCGTCCAGCACGATGGTGCTGTCGTGCGCCCGGCCCAGGGTGATGGTCTGGCCCTGGAGCGCGACGGTGGTGCCCGTGAGGGTGCCCTCGGACACGACGAGCTTGGTGGGGGCGTTACGGCGCTGGCGGCCCCCGGAGGCCGGCTGCTGGCGCTGCTGCGGGGGCGCCTGGCGCTGGGCCTGCTGGGCCCGGCCGGCTTCCCGGCGCGAGCCGCGCTGGGTGACGCGCGTACCGAACAGGTCGCTGCGGATGACCTGCACGGCCACGATCACGAACAGCCACAGTACGGCCAGGAAACCCAGCCGCATGACCGTGAGGGTCAGCTCTGACATTGCCCCCGCTTCACCCTTCGGCTTGCCGGTAAATGATGGTGGTGCTGCCCACGACGATCCGCGAGCCGTCGCGGAGCGTAGCGCGGGTGGTGTGCTGCCCGTCCACCACGATGCCGTTGGTGGATCCGAGATCCTGGATCGTCGAGGGCGTTCCGGTCCGGATCTCGCAGTGCCGGCGGGAGACGCCGGGGTCGTCGATCCGCACGTCGGCTTCGGTGCTGCGGCCCAGCACCAGCGTGGCGCGGGAGATCTGGTGGCGGGTGCCGTTGATCTCGATCCAGTGGCGGGTGCGGGACCCGGGGGCGGGTGCGCCGACCGGGCCGCCGGCGCCGGGGCGCTGGGCCTGGGCGGCCGGCGGGTAGCCGTAGCCGCCGCGGCCGCCGGGCGGCGGGGCGGCGGGCATGGGCGGGGCGCCGGCCGGGGCGGGCGGCGGGTAGCCGTAGCCGCCGGCTCCGGGGCGGCCGGCCGGGGCGGCGGTGCCGGGGGCCTGCTGGTCGGTGGATCCGGCGAGCGTGCGGCTGCGCACCCGGTACAGGCCGGTGTCGAGGTCGTCCGCCTTCTCCAGGTTGACCTTGATCGGGCCCATGAAGGTGTAGCGCTGCTGCTTGGCGTAGTCGCGGACCATGCCGGCGAGCTCGTCGCCGAGCTGGCCCGAGTAGGGGCTGAGCCGCTCGAAGTCGGGCGTGCTCAGTTCCACGATGAAGTCGTTGGGGACGACCGTGCGGTCGCGGTTCCAGATGGTGGCGTTGTTGTCGCACTCCCGCTGGAGTGCTCCCGCGATCTCCACGGGCTGGACCTCGGACTTGAACACCTTGGCGAAGGTGCCGTTGACCAGACCTTCGAGGCGCTGCTCGAACTTCTTCAGGACTCCCATGAGGCACCTCCTCCGTCCTTGCCGTCCTGGGTACTGCGCCGGCTGCTTGGCTGGTACTGCTTACTGATCGTATCCACGCGCCGGTGAATCGGCTGGTTCCCCCTGTCGGCACGGTCGACGGGTGTCGACGCCTCCGAAGTTCCCTGTGGAGCTCCCCTTCGAACTCCGCTGTCGAACTCCTTCGTCAAGGATCGTAGAGGCGGCCGCAGACAAGTGTCCCGCACCTGACTGTGGACCCCGACCGGCTCCTGGCCGGACGGGGCCTCCGGTACGAGGTTGGTACGTGATCCGGCGCGGGTTGTTACGTGGCCGTCGGCACCCCGGGTCCGGCGGCTGCGTGCGTACCCGCTGGTGGGCGGCTGCCCGCGGGAAAGCGATGTGAACCCACCCCCTCCAGCGTGCTAATGTTCTGCGTGTCGGAAGGCGCCGGACCGCAAGGCGAGGGGCCAGAGGACACACCCAATGCGCGGGTGGCGGAATAGGCAGACGCGCTGGATTCAGGTTCCAGTGCCCGCAAGGGCGTGGGGGTTCAACTCCCCCCTCGCGCACCACGAAGAACCGACGGAACGGGTCTTCACCAGTGACGGAAGTCACCGGTGGGGGCCCGTTCCTCGTTGTCGGGTCGCACCTGGCCCGGACAGGGACGTGGCAGGGCCCCGGCGGTGAGGTATCTCACGGCCGGGGCCCTGCTTTTTGTGGTGGTTGTTTCTCCGGGTGGTGCTGGGGGTCGGTCGGCTCAGGCGGCCGACGGCAGATGGCCGGTCGGTGTCCAGGCCCCGCGTTTTTTGATCTTCCGCCTGTGGTGGGTGCGGCGGCGGGGACGCTCGCCCCCGAGCGCGAGGGTCTCAAGCCACTTGGCGATCTTGCGACGGTTCGCGTGGGCGAGCTGGAAGGCCAGAAGGATCGTCTGGGCCGCGATGCCGCGGATGCGTCGGGAGCCGGCGGCTTCGATGCCCTCGGAGCAGATCTTCTGCCATTCCGGGCCGCCGTACTCCAGGGCCTGCCACTGCTTGGCGCCGGCTTCCGGGCCGACGGTGATGGTGTTCAGACGGCAGCCCTTGGCCGGTCCCATTGGGCTGGGTTCCGGGTCGACGAGGGGGAGTTGGATGCCGCCGCCCATGGTGTGGGGCTTGAGAGAGCACTGGGCCTGCCCGCTTCGGCGGGGCACGTCATCCGCTGGTAGCCGTCGGCGTCGGCGTGCTGTTTCGGCATGAGCCGGTAGCCACGGCGTGCGGCGATCAGCCGGACCCACGTCTCCCGGTCGATGCGCTCGGCATGCAGGTCGATGGTGGCGTTGATGAGGTGCTTCGGCATGGACGGGCAGCACCGGCGGCCCTCGACGAGGATGGCGCCCTGGCAAGGCAGCCGGGTTTGTATCCCCGTTCCTGGAGCCGGTCGAGGAGCTTCAGACCGTTGTAAGCGGCGCGCCGGCCGGGCTTGTCGAGGGCGACGACGGGCAGGACGGTACTTCTACTTGAGCGAGGTCTTCTTCTTGCCCGGAGGCGGCTTGGCTTTGCCCTTCCTGGCGGGCGGCGGCGGCCGGCGCATGGCGTCGGGCACCAGCGCGTCCGGATCGCGGTGGTCGCCCTCGCGTACGTACCAGTCGGCGTCCGGATCGGTCGCGAACTCGGGCCCGTTGGTGCGACGGCCGCGGGAGAACGTACGGACGGGGCTGATCCTGCGGTCAGGACCGGGCTGCTGGTGCCGCGGCGCGGGCCCGGTGTTCGCGGATCTCGTCATGGTGGTCGGCGGCCCAGCCGATCAGGGATGTCACGATCTCGTGGAGGCCGCGCCCCAGCGGGGTGAGGGAGTACTCGACACGCGGCGGAACCTCCGCGTATGCGGTGCGGGTGATCAGACCGTCCTCCCGGAGCTGGCGGAGCGTGAGGGTGAGCATCCGCTGGGAGATTCCGGGGACCTGGCGCTGTAGGTCGGTGTAGCGCAGCGGGCCGGCCTCCACCACCGCGATGAGCAGCAGGCTCCACTTGTCGCCGACGCGGTCGAGGACCTGCCGGATGAACTCCATGTGCTCGGCGGGGATGGCGGCACAGGGCCCCACCGCCGCCGCGCCGCCCGAACTGCCGGTGACCTCCATGACGCACATTCCTCTCCGGCACGAACACCGATGTGCCTTTTGTATCGACTTCCATACTGGCCCATCATGGCGCTACGAACAAAACGTAGGAATCAAGCGCAGGCACGGGAGTCGCGTCATGAAGATCGAGATCTGGGCCGAGGTCACGTGTCCCTGGTGCGGACTGGGCAGCCACCGTCTGGACCGGGCCGTGGAGCGGTTCGAGCACGGCAATGAGGTCGAGGTTGTCCACCACTCGTTCCCGCTGGGCAGTTCCTTCCCCGTGGGGGAGACGTTCAGCGTCCGTGACGCGCTGCTGCGACGGCACGGCATCGGCGGCTCCCAGGCCGAGGCGTCCGCCCGCCGGATCGAGGCGCTGGCCGAGGCCGAGGGACTCCGCCCCTACAAGGTGCTGGACAACCTGGTCGGCAACACCGACCTGGCGCACGAGTTCCTCGCCCACGCCTCCGCCGAGGGCAAGAACCGCGAAGCCTGGGACGCGATCTTCCGCGCCTACTTCGGCCAGGCCCGCCCTGTCTTCAGCATGGACGACCTGCTCGACCTGGGCCAGGAGATCGCTCTGGACCGCGAGGGCACCCGCCGGGCGCTCACCGAGCACCGCTACCAGCGCCAGGTGGTCGCCGGTGCCGCCCGCGCCCAGCGCCTGGGCGCCACCGGCGCGCCCTTCATCGTCGTCGACGGCAGGTACGGCATCCCCGGCGCGCAGGACAGCGACGGCCTTCTCGACGTGCTGCGCACGGCCTGGGACGCATCCCACCCGCTCACCCTCGGCACCGGCGGCGACGCTGCGGTCTGCGGCCCCGACGGCTGCGCCGTACCGGCCAGCAGCTGACCTCCACCGGCCACCCCACGACCCACCCTTGATCGTTTCGAAAGGCTGACTTCCCCATGTCCTACCTGCTGCACATCGACGCCTCCTCGCTCGGCGAGGCATCCGTCTCCCGTCAGGTGGCCCGGTCCTTCCGTGACCAGTGGAAGGGCCCGGTCGTCCACCGTGACCTGGCCGCCTCCCCCGCCCCGCACCTCAGCGCGGCGGGCATCACCGCCCGCACCACCGACCCCGCCGAGCGCACCCCTGAGCAGGCGAAGGCCGCGGCGGTCCAGGACGAGCTGATCGAGGAGTTCCTCGGCGCGGGCGCCTACCTGTTCACCGTGCCGATGTACAACCTCACGATGCCGTCCGTGTTCAAGGCGTGGCTGGACCAGATCATGGTCGCCGGGCGCACCCTGAGCTTCGACGGACCCCCTCCCACCCTCGGCCGCCCCGGCGTGCTGATCTCCGCACGGGGCGGCGGCTACGGCCCCGGCGCCCCGAAGGAGGGCATGGACCACCTGGTGCCGACGCTGGAAACCGTCCTGGGCCACCCGACCAACCTCGGCCTCGACCTGACGACGGTCCTGCCCGAACTGACCATGGCCCCGTACGTGCCGATGATGGCCCCGCTGCTGCCGGTGCACGAGGCGTCCATGACCAAGGCGCACGACGAGGCCCGCCGCCTGGGCTCTGCCCTGACCGGCCGACAGGCCGCCTGATCCAGCCCCGAACTGCCCGAAAGGCTTTGGAACACCATGAGCAACTTCCTTGTCCTCGGCGGCAGCGGACGCGCCGGCGCCCACGTCCTGGAGCACGCGGCCCGGCGCGGCCACCGCGTCCGCGCCCTCGTCCGCAACCCCGACGAAGTGCAGGCACCGGCCGGCGTCGAACTGATCCAGGGCACCCCCGCGAACATCGACGACATCCGCAAGGCCGCCGAAGGCACCCAGGCGGTGATCAGTGCGCTGAACAACTCCCGCGCCTCCGACAACCCGTGGGCCAAGCCGGTCAGCCCGCCGATGTTCATGACCGACGCCACCCGCAAAACGCTCACCGTCATGGGCGAACAGGGCATACGACGCATCGTGCTGACGTCCACGCAGGGCGCCGGCGACGACTGGGCCCGGCTCAACCCGCTGGTCAAGGCGTTCATCAACCTGTCGAACATCAAGGCGGGCTTCGAGGACCACACCGGCGTCGACCAGGTCCTCCGCGCCTTGTCCGGCATCGACTGGACCCTGGCCCGCGCCGTCACCCTCACCGACAAGCCCCTCAGCGGCCCCGTACGGGCCGCCGAGGCCGGCACCGAAAAGCCCGGCGCACGGATCAACCGCGCCGACCTCGCCCAGTTCCTCGTCCAGACGATCGAGGACGACACCTGGATCCGCAAAGCCCCCCTCGTCTGGAACACACGAGGATGACCACCCCATGATCCACGCCCCCCTCAGGCGCAACAGCTTTCGGACCTTGGGCGCGCAGTCCGTCGACGGCGTCGCCGGACTGGAGCGACACGACAACAACTGACGTACCAACCGCACGATGGAGGTCAGTTACGGCAGGGCCCACGCCCACCCGGAGAAGGACGGCGCCTCCACCTAAGGCCAACGGGGTGAAGCCGGCCCTGTTCAGCGCCAACTCCGAGGGCGCCTGCCCTTGTTCTCGCCCCAGCCGTACGCCGCGTCCATGATCGCGTGGCCGTCGCCCTCGTTCGTCTGCGGTCCGAAGTTCATGGTGCCGAGGACCAGTCGGCCGGCCTTGAGTCCCGTGCGTCCGAGCTGTGTACCTCATGACCACCTGGCCCACGGCTCGAGTGCGCTCCAGGCGAGGGTGTCGAGGAGGGTCAGGGAGCGCCAAGGGGCGGCAAAGACGGTTGACATGGGCTCTCTCGCGGTGATTATCTGCCGATGCAGAGTTTGAAGTTTCAAATTACTTCTCGGTTCCGCACGCATGAGACGTTTGGAGCGCACCATGTCCCCTACCGCCCCCACCACCCCCGCCCGCAGAGCCGTCGTCGCCGTCCTCGCCGCCGCCGCGGTCCTGGGCGCGGCCGCCGTACCCGCCGTGGCGGCCCCGCACGGCCCGGCCGCCGGGCACGCGGCGCATGGTCAGGGCGACCGCGACGGCCGTGGCGGCTACGGCGATGCCGCCCGCCTCGGCTACCAGGAGGCCGTCGCCATCGCCGTCACCAAGAGGGTGTTCGAACACGGTGACACCTTGGTCATCGACCGCTACGTACGGCCGGACTACATCCAGCACAACCCGACCGCGGCCGACGGGGCGGCGGGCCTCAAGGCCCTGGCCACCTCGATCCACCAGCAGTTCCCCGACGCCCGGTACAACGTCAAGCGGGTCATCTCCCAGGGCGACCTCGTGCTGCTCCACTCCAACGTGGTGCTGGTCCCGGGCACCAAGGGTGCGGCCGTCATCGACATCTTCCGCTTCCAGGGCGGGAAGCTGGCCGAGCACTGGGACGTCATCCAGAACGTGCCGGACACCACGGCCAGCGGCAACGACATGTTCTCCACGCTGAGTTCACCGCAGGTGTCGCAGCCCCTGGACCACCGGCTCACCCAGGCCAACCAGGCGCTGGTCACCAAGGCCTTCGACGAGCTCATCGTCCACAAGGACCTGACCGCTCTCGACCGCTACTGGGACCCCGGCTACCTCCAGCACAACACGCAGATGCAGAGCGGTGTGCCCGCCGCGAAGGCCGGCCTCGGCGGTTACTTCGCCTCGGCACCGCAGCTGACGGTCACCCCGAAGCGGATCATCGCCGAGGGCGACCTGGTGGCCGTCCACAGCCACTACGTCAACTATCCGGGAGACAGGGGCGCGGCGATCCTGGACCTGTTCCGGGTGCGGAACGGCAAGATCGTCGAGCACTGGGACATCATCCAGAACGTCCCGGAGACCTCGGCCAACGGCAACGGCATGTTCTAGAGGCCGGGGCCCCGCCCGTCAGTCCCGTGCCGGTCCGCCGTCGTGCACGGCGGCGAACACCGCCCGGGCGCGGGCACCGTCGGCCGCCTCCCAGGCGCCGCTGACCTGGCCGCCGTCTCGGCGCGGGTGTCGGGTGCGGTGGAGTCCACGTTCCCAACTGCCCCGCAGGACAGAGGGTGTTCAAGGTGTTCGCGAGGCGTTCGGCCACGGTGCTTCCGTAACGCCGTTCCACGACGCCCGTCGCTGACGGCATGCCCGGACCCGGCAACGATCCGAGCAGTACACAGCCGCCCTCGACCGCTCCGCACCCACCGTCCACGACCTGCCACGTACCGGGCACTCCGTTTGCTCGCCCCACCGCGCCCCACCGCGTCGCGATGACTCGCTCACGCGTTCGCGTCGCGGAGCGTGCGCAGGATGCGCTCGAGGTGGCGGCGGTCCTCGGCTGAGAGGGGTCCGGCGAGGTGGTTGCGCAGGTGGGAGACGTGGGCGGTCAGTGCGTGGTCGAGCGCCTGACCGCCCTTGTCGGTCAGTACGGCGAGTGCGGCTCGTCGGTCGGCGGGATCGGGGTCGCGGCGGATGAGTCCTTCCTTCTCCATACGGTCGGCGAGCCGGGTGAAGCCGCCCGAGCTGAAGGACACGGCCTCTGCCAGGTCCGTCATACGGAGCTGGTGGCCGGGGGTGCGGCCCAGTCGCAGCAGCACTTCGAACCAGGTGTGCGGTATGTCGAGATCGCGGTTCACCAGGGGCTTTATACGGCTGTGGGCCTCCACGAAGAGACCGAAGAGTGTCACGTCGTCGTCGTTCAGCAGTTGCTCGTTCACTCCTCAAGGATGACAGAAGGACGTGAGCGGAAGAATCTGCTATTGCAATATCTGTTGCGGCAGATATATTGTCTGCGTCGGCAGATACTTGGCCGTGTCCACCCCACAGATGTGGAGTCCGCCCCATGGGAAAGCGCGTCCTGGCCGCCTTCGGCGTCGTAGCTCCCATCGGCGGTGCCCTCGCGTCCGGCCTGTCCACGGCGCCCACTTCGGCGGACGCCGCCACCTCCTCCCCCGCCGAGCGGACCGGCTCAAGCGGGGAGGCCCAGTTGCGGGCGCTGTACCGGCAGGCCGTGACCGAAGGCGGCCGGCTCGTCCTTACCGGTGGCGACAGGTCCGGGCAGGACGACTCCCTCAAGAACGCGCTCGAGCAGAGGCCGCGCTGCCCTCGTACCAGCAGGGCACCCAAGGCTGAACCCCTGCTCGACCCGGGCTGCCCGCCCCGGCCCGGTTCACGCCGTACACCTTGCCGCGAGGCGATTTCCCCGACCATCACCCTTCACCCGAGGAAGCACGCATGAGCACTCTCTCCTTCAAGGTCCTCGACCTCGACTTCCCGGCCGGCAGCAAGAACAAGACGGCCACCCTCGTCACCGGTGAGAACGAAGCACTGCTGGTGGACGCCGCCTTCACCCGCGCCGACGGCCAC